>JAFLCL010000420.1 GCA_017303575.1 Deltaproteobacteria bacterium | reverse complement strand
AGCTCGGTCGAGGTGTGTCGGCCATCGCCGCTCAGGCGGCGGGCGGGCAGACGCCCGTGCCCGTCGGCAGATCGCCAGCGGCCTGGCAGGTCGTACCCGTCGCCGTGCAGTCTGCCGCGCCGTCGCCCACGTCGCAGAAGCGCAGGCAGACGCTGCGCGGGGTTCCGCCGCCGCCGGGCGTCACCGTGAAGCAGCCCGTGCCGGGCACGCAGTCGTTCGTGAACATGCAGGTCGCGCCTTCGGCCGCCATCGCCGCCGTCGGGGCGATGCACTGCACGGTGCCGCCCATGTCCGGGTAGCAGCCCTGCATCGCGGGACAGCCAGTCTGCGCGACCAAGCTGCAGTCGTCGCTGGTGTCGCAGATGCCGCCGGAGAAGCTGCTGCCGAAGCTCGTGCACAGCTCGCCCACGGCACAGTCGGACGACGAGCCGCAGCAGTAACGACGGCACGAGCCCATCGTCGAGCACATGCCGCTGCCAGGCATCGTCTCGGTCGCGCCCACGCACACGAGCCCGGTGTCGCAGGAGTTGAGCGCGCAGCACGCGCTGCCTTCCTCGGAGCCCGCGCCGACGATGGGGGCGCAGACGGTCTGCGGCGCCGTCGCCATCGCGTCCGGGAGCGCGTAGACGCACGTCTCGCCCATCGGGCAGTCCTGCGCGAGGAGATCGCACTCGCCCATCGGCGAGCGGCACATGCGGGTGGTCATGCCCGTGTCGGGGCGGATCGTCATGCCGGAGTCGACGGTCGGATCGACGAACGCGTCTGTCCCGGTACTGGGCCCGGTGTCGGGCAGGGGGGCGACGAACGCGTCGGGGCGCGAGGACGGCGGGGGATCTCCACAACCTGCGCCGAGGACGGCGAGACCCGCGACGGTGAGACCGAGGACCGCGGGGAAGACCCCATTCATCGAAGCCATGATTCCTCCTGAACGAACCAACCCGACCCGAGCACGACGCCCGTGGACGCAAACACCGACCGTTCCTTCAAAAACGCGTGCACGTCAAGCAGCGACGGGACGCGACGCGCCCGACGTCGGCCCGCGGTAGCGATTCTCGGGCCACGCGCGGATCGGGCGCCAGTTCGCGACAGGCGCCCGCCCGACGCGACAAACGTGTCGCGGTGAGCGCGAGGCGTCCTGCCCGATGGAAGCGGGGCTCTCGCTCCGTCAGTGGACGACGGGAGAGGTGCCCGAGACGGGATCCTTCGTCTCGTCCTTGGTGCGCGCATCGCGACGCGCCAGCGCGGCGGTCACGAAGCGCGTGAACAGCGGGTGCGCCGCCATCGGCTTGCTCTTGAACTCGGGGTGGAACTGGCAGCCGACGAAGTGCGGGTGCTTGCTGACCGGCAGCTCGATCATCTCGACGAGGCCGAGCTCGGGCGAGACGCCACTCATCACGAGGCCCGCCTCCTCGAGGCGCTGGCGGTACGCGTTGTTGAACTCGTAGCGGTGACGATGGCGCTCGGCGATCTCGGCGCTGCCGTAGATGCTCGCCGCGAGGCTGCCTTCCTTGAGCGCGCAGCGGTAGGCGCCCAGGCGCATCGTGCCGCCCTTGCCCTTCACGCCCTGCTGATCGGGCATGAGATCGATGAGCGGCTCGGGGCAGTTGGGATCGAATTCCGTCGAGCTCGCGGCCGCGATCCCGCACTGATGACGCGCGTACTCGATCACCGCCATCTGGAGGCCGAGGCAGATGCCGAAGAACGGCACGCCGCGCTCGCGTGCGAACCTGATCGCCTGGATCTTTCCTTCCGCGCCGCGGCCGCCGAAGCCGCCGGGGACGAGGATCGCGTCGAAGCCCGAGAGCTCGCGCTCGACGTTGGCTGCGTCGAGGTTCTCACTGTCGACGTACTTCACGTCGATCTTGGCGCCGTTGGCGATCGCGCCGTGCACGAGCGCTTCGTGGAGCGACTTGTAGCTGTCGCGCAGGTGGACGTACTTGCCGACGAGCGCGATCGAGACGACCCCCTTGGGCGGGCTCTTCACGGTGTCGACGACGTGCTGCCACGGCGACAGATCCGGCGGTCGCGACCAGATGTTGAGCTTCTCCGCGACCTGCTCGTCGCAGCGCTCACTGTGGAGCGCGATCGGCAGCTCGTAGATCACGCTCACGTCGGGTGCCGCGATCACGGCGTTGACCGGCAGGTTGCAGAAGTGCGCGATCTTCTCCTTCACGCTGCGCGGCAGTGGCTTTTCCGTGCGGCAGATGAGGATCTCGGGCTGGATGCCCAAGCCCAGGAGCTCCTTCACGGAGTGCTGCGTGGGCTTGGTCTTGAGCTCGCCGGCCGCTGCGATCCACGGCACGAGCGTCACGTGCACGCTCACCGAGTTCTGCGGCCCGAGCTCGTGGCGCAGCTGGCGCACGGCCTCGAGGAACGGCAGCGACTCGATGTCGCCCACGGTGCCGCCGATCTCGACGATCGCGACGTCGGCGCGCTGTGCGACGTCCTGGATGCGCGCTTTGATCTCGTCGGTGATGTGCGGGATCACCTGGATCGTCGCGCCGAGGTAGTCGCCGCGGCGCTCCTTCGAGATGACGGCGTCGTAGACCTTGCCCGTCGTGAAGTTGTTGGCGCGCGTCATGCGCGCCTGCGTGAAGCGCTCGTAGTGACCGAGATCGAGATCGGTCTCGGCGCCGTCGTCGGTGACGAAGACCTCGCCGTGCTGGAACGGCGACATCGTGCCGGGGTCGACGTTGATGTAGGGGTCGAGCTTGACGTTCGTGACCTTGAGGCCGCGGGCCTCGAGCAGGGCGCCGATCGACGCGGCCGCCAGGCCCTTGCCGATGGAGGACACGACGCCGCCGGTCACGAAGATGTACTTGGTACGACGGGCGTTCATGCGTGCTTCTCCATGGTCGGCGGCCGCCTCGAGACGGCTCCGAGACGAGGTTCCGTCGCGCGGAGATCCCCGATCGGCGGGGCACACACGGGACGGGTACCGAGGCCCTCGGCGTCAGCCGAAGATCGAGGGGGCGGCGGGCTCACGTCGATGATTGCTCGTGAGTCTCGTCCGGGCCTCGGCACGGGTCGCGACTCTACGGAGCAGGTGTGCGTTGGTCAACGCGACGTGCGCGATCGATCACGCAACGATGCGGAGCGCGCCGTCCACGTTCGCGTCCTGGGCGCCCGAGAGGAACTCGCGGTAGCCGACGTGCACGGCGCCCGTCGCGCGCTCGATCGTCGTGGTGCCGAGATGGCGCGCGAAGGCCTTGCAGGCGGCGGCCACGCCGGGCGCGGTGTCGGCGAGGAGCCCGAGCTCCACGACGTGCTTCTCGAGCGTCGCGGCGCGCGCCGTGACGGCGGTGCCCGTGCTCGAAGCAGCGATCGACCCCGTGAAGAAGTGCAGGCCCACGAACTGGTCACGTCGCCGCAGCACCTCGGCGATCGCCGCGAGCTCGCCCGGAGGACTGTTGCTCGCGAGCACGGCGCCCGGCGACAACCGCGCCTCGAGCGTGGCCAGCGTGGCGCGTCGCGCGCGCTCGTCGGCAGCCACCGACTCGATCACGAGATCGCAGCCCGAGAGGTGGCTCGGATCGTCGACGAGGCGGATGCCCTCTCTCGCTCGCTCCACCTCCGCCTCCGTCATCTCGCCAGCATCGCGGAAGAAGCGCAGGCGGGACTCGATGCGCCGTGACGCGAGGGCGTCGTGGCCGCGCGTCGCACGAACGAGGATGGTCGGCGTGTCGGTGCGCGCGATGGCGATCGCGATCGAGCAGCCGATCGGGCCCGAGCCCACGATGCCGACGGACGAGAACGCCATGCACCGAGTGTCGCCTGGCGCGGTGCCGACGTTCAATGATCGCGCGCACTGGGTAGGGACCCCTTGCCGCTGGCCCCCCTCGTTCTACGCTGCCGGCCCGTGCACCTCAGCGACCTCCCACCGCGAGCGAGCGCGAAGACGCCTTCCATCGAGCTGCGACGATTCGCAGGTGGCGCGACACACGCGGAGCAGCTGGGGCGCGTGCGCATCGCACATCTCACGGATCTGCACTTCGGTCGCGTGACTCCGCTCGCGGTGCAGCGGGCGGCGATCGACCTGACGAACGCGCAAGGCGCGGACCTCGTCGTCATCACGGGCGACTTCGTGTGCCACTCGCAGATGTTCCTCGACCAGCTGGTGTCGGAGCTGAAGCGGATCGAGGCGCCAGTGATCGGCGTGCTGGGCAACCACGACTACTGGTCGGGGGCGGACGAAGTGGCGAACGCCCTGAGGCGCGCGAACGTCGAGGTGCTCCGCAACGCCTGGACGGAGCGGACGATCCGCGGCGAGCGCCTCCAGGTCGTGGGCCTCGACGACGCGTACACCGGCCACGCCGATCGCGAGCGGGCGCTGCGCGGCATCAGGCGCGAGGTCGCGTCGATCGGCCTGTCGCACATCGCGGAGGAGGCGGACGCGCTGTGGGATCGCGGCGTGCCGCTGGTGTTCTCGGGGCACACGCACGCGGGACAGGTCACGCTCGCGCGGCTGCACGAGCTCGCGCTCGGCAAGCTCGTCGGGCACAAGTACGTGCACGGGCTCTACGGCACGCGCGGCAGGGACGGGCGCGCGGAGAACGAGGGCGCGGTGTACGTGGGGGCGGGCATCGGCGCGGCGGTGATGCCCATTCGTCTCGGGGAGCGCGGGCGCCGCGAGCTCGCGATCTTCGATCTCGGTGCCGACGTGTCGGTCGAGGACGAGCACCACACGGAGCAGCCTGCGCTGACGGGGCGCAAGCCGTCCGAGGCGCTCACGGAGAAGCGACGCGCCGCGGTCCACAAGAAGATGTGGAAGCGCGAGGTCCGCGAGGCGAAGCGCACGCTGCGCTGACGTCGGACCTGCTCCGGTCCCGGCGCGAAACGGCGTCGCCCCCTGCGTCGGAGTTGCTCGCGAGCGTGCTCCGGTACCGTGCGCGCGAGGCGTCGTTCGCCCGCGTTGCTGAGGCTCGCGAGCGTGGTCCGGTACCGGGAGGGATGGCGTCGTTCCGCCGCCAGGGGTCCGCCAGCCCGCCAGATCTCGGTCGAATTCCTCGACGTTCGTCGCTCGAACACCCGGTGCGGTCCCTGCACCGGGGTCTCGCGAGGAGGCTCGAGAGATCATGGGACGTCGTCTTCGATGGTGGGCACCGGGGGTTCGGTACTACGAGGTCGTCACCAAGTGCTGTGGCGACGAGATGCTCATGCGGCCCGATGCGTGGTCCGTCTTCATCACCGCCCT
>JAFLCL010000042.1 GCA_017303575.1 Deltaproteobacteria bacterium | reverse complement strand
GCTGCCAAGCCTGCGGCATCGACCTCGCGCACCGATCCGAGCGTGCCCGCGGTGAAGTCGGGTGATCGTCTGTCGGTCGCGCCCATCGTGGGGGTGGGGGTACGCCGCAGCTCGCGGCCCCCGGCAGGCCGAGCCGAGCCGCCGACGCGCGACCGCGCACGACCCATCGTCGAACCGATCGTCGACTCGCCTCCGAGCGAGCTTCCGCCGCCGGTCTCTCCGCGCGTGTCGAGCGCAGGCATCGACGTGCGCGAGCCGATCGCGACGCCTGCGAGCGAGCTCCCTGCGGCGATCGAGGCCGCGCAGATCGCGCCGGCCCAGACCTCCGCCGCGCAGATCGCGCCGGCCCAGACCTCCGCCGCCCAGAACGATCGACGTGCACCTCGCCTGCGAGGACCGCTCACCGCGGGGCAGGCCGCGAAGCTGCTCGAGGACGCGAGCGATCGCGACGGCATCGTCGCCGTGTTCTTCGCGTTCGCGCGACAGTTCTTCGACTACGCCGCGCTGTTCACGCTGCAGGACGACCGCGCCGAGGGTCGAGATGCGTTCGGTGAGGGCGCGAGCGCGGCGCGCATTCGCGCTGTCTCGCTCACGATCGCCGGCGACGAGGACTCTCTGCTCGCGAGCGCGCGCAAGTCGGGCGCTCCCCAGCTCGGCGCGCTCAGCACCGCGGCGGATCTCGATCTCGCGTCGGTGCTGGTGCGTCCGCGCAACACGTTCGCGCTCGCGTATCCCGTCGTCATCCGCGGTCGACCGGTGCTCGTGCTCTACGGTGATCGCGGCGGTGATCGTTTCGAGCTCAGCGACGTGCCCGAGCTCGTGGGCTTCGTGCGTCGCGTGGCGGACGCCCTCGAGAAACTGATCCTGCGCCGCAAGCGCGACGGCGTGCGCGGTCGCTTCGAGAAGCCCAAGGGCGAGGAGCGTGAGGATCTCAAGTCGTCCGCGAGCGCCATGCGCAGCTCGACGCATCCGCCCGCGCCTCGACCCGGCAGTGGGCGCCCGAGCGACGCGCGTGGTCGTCGGCGTGAGGACGTGTGGAGCACTCCGAAGCTCGGCGCCGTCGTGCCGGAGCAGCAGCCTGCGAGTGGCCCTTCGCTCGCCGACGCGCTCGCGAAGGCCGAGCTGCCGATGGCGTCCTCCGAGCCGCCCTCGGGCGTGATCGCGCCCCCGATCGACGGGCAGGACGACCTCGCCTCACGCGCGCTCGACGACGCCACGGCCGATGCACCGCTGCGCCCGGCGGCCGAGCGCACGACGCTCGTCGATCTCGTTCCTGCGCGGGCTGGCTCCGCGGAGCCGGCTTCGGCGAACGAGGCCTTCCGTCCGACGGAAGAGCTGACGCGCGTGCCGAGTGACGCGCCCGTCGCCGACGGCACGCCCGGTCGCCGTGTGGCGCGCAAGCAGCAGACGATGCGCGACGTGCTCGGCATCCCGCGCGCAGCGCCGCCGCCGCCCGTCGTGGGCGACATCTTCGACTCAGCGCTCGACGCCGATCCCGCGAACGAGGTGATGCTCGGTGCGACGGACGCGCTCGCCCCCGAGTCGCTCGGTGACGAGGCGAGCGACGCGGACTCGGACGACGTGCGCGGTCCCAACACGATCCCCGTCCCGCCTCCCGACCTCGGCGACGACTCGCCCGAGCTCGTCGTCGGCGATCGCGGTGACGACGACTCGGAGCCGGAGCTCGTGGTCGGCGCGGGCGACTCCGACGACGACGGGGGTGAGGACGAGGCGGGCGACGACGACGACGACCAGGCAGGCGACGAGGCGCCCATCGAGCTCAAGCGACGCGCGAGCCCGAGCTACATCCTCCGCGACGCAGGCGTCGACGTGTTCGAGCAGGTCTCGTCCCGCAACTCGCAGCCGCCTGCGCGCAAGCGATCGGTGCCGCCCGGTGCCGCCGAGGAGATCGGTCCCTCCGCCGGTCGACGTCCCGATCCGCGGCGCGAGGAGGACGCCACCGGTCCGTTCGAGCTGGTGGCCAAGCCTCAGCGTGGCATCGGCGCGATGTCCAAGAGCGCGGTGATCGAGCCTCGAGAGTTCGACGGCACGCGCCCCACGCACGATCGCGAGAACCCGTCGGTGATCGTCGACATGGGGGAGGCCGCGAACACGCTCGTCGAGGATCTGATGCACGCAGATCCGGAGGGCGACACGCCCGTCGTCGACTCACTCCTCAAGCTCGGCGAGACCGCGCTGCCCGCGCTCGCGCAGGCGTTCCCCGGACCGCTGTGGTTCGATCGCCGCCGCAACTACCGCAAGCTCCCCCGCGGTCGCGACGTCTCCGCCGTCTCTCGCGCCCTCGTCGCGTTCCGCGAGCGTGCTGCTCCGTACGTGGGCGCGCTGGTGGGCGCGGGCGCGCCGGATCGCCGGTTCTACGCGATCATGGTGGCGTCCGAGATTCCGTCGGGCGCGCTCGTCGATCCGCTCGTCCAGCGCGTCTTCGACGAGGACGCGGGCGTGCGGGCGCTCGTGCTCGAGGTGCTCCCCAAGTTCCGCGCGTTCGCGGAGGTGCAGGATCAGCTCGTGTTCCTGCGTCGCACCGCGCGCATCCGCGGCAAGGAGCCGGTGCGACGTCTCTACGCGCTCGCCGCGCTCGCCGCGCTCCGCGATGCCGGAGGTCTGCGCACGCTCGTCGATCTCCTCGAGGACGAAGACGCGGGCGTGCGTCGCGCATCGCACGGCGCGCTCGTCGCGATCACGTGTGAAGACCTGGGCGAGAGCGCGCGACGCTGGGCCGCGTGGTCCGAGAAGAACGAGAGCCGTCACCGCATCGAGTGGCTCATCGACGCGCTGCTCTCCTCCGAGGAATCGCTCCGCGCGCAGGCGGGTGAAGAGCTCAAGACGATCACGCAGCAGTACTTCGGCTACCACCCGGCGGCCTCGCGCAAGGAGCGCGAGGTCGTCCAGACGAAGTACCGACACTGGTGGGACCGCGAGGGGCGGGCCCTCTTCAAGTGAGCGAAGCGACGGGCGCGCCGCGAGGACGCGTGAGCCTCGCGATCACCGCAGTGCTCCTGTTCGCGAGCGGCGCGGCGGCCTTCGTGTACGAGCTCGCGTGGGCGAGGTGGCTCACGCTGACGCTCGGGGCGAGCGCCGAGGGCCTCGCGATCGTCACCGCGAGCACGATGATCGGCTTCGCGGCAGGTGCGGCGTGGCTCGCGCCCCGCGTGGACGCGAGCCGACGACCGCTGCGCACCTACGGCCTGCTCGAGATCGCGATCGGCCTCGGCGCGGCGCTCGTCTCGTCGTTGCTGCACCTCGCGCCCACGGCGGCGATCACTGCATCCCTGCCGCGCGTCGTGGTCGTGATCGCGCTCGTCGCGCTCGTCGCGATCCCCACGGCGCTGATGGGCGCGACGCTGCCCGCGGTGCTCGCGGCGGTGCGAGGCCCCGACGAAGCGACGCTCCGATCCCGTCTCACCTCGCTCTATGCCGCCAACACCGCAGGCGCCGTGATCGGCACGCTCGTGATGGGCTTCGTGCTGGTCGATGCGCTCGGATACGCGCGCTCCGCGGCGCTCGGGTGCGCTGTGAACGTGGTGGTGGGCACCCTCGCCGTCGCGCTCGATCGTCGATGGCCCGTCGCGACGACGAGCCCCGCCATGGCGAGCGATGCGCCCGTCTCGAGCGCATCCGAGCCGGCGACGCATCGCCGCGAGGCGCTGTTCCTCGCGGCCGTGTCGGGCTTCACGGTGCTCGCGCACGAGGTGCTGTCGTCGCGGCTGCTCGTGTACGGGTTGTTCGCCACCTCGCATGCGATCGCGATCCTGCTCGCGACGTACCTCACGGGCCTCGCGATCGGTGCGCGGCTCGTGAGCGGACCGCTGGCGCGCGGCGAGGTGAAGACGATGCACCTCGGGGCCGCCACGATCGCGGCGAGCGCCCTCACGCTCGCGTTCGTGCCCGCGCTCGGTCAGGTGTCGGCGCTCGTCACCACGATCCGTGGCAACGAGGTGGGCTACGACGTGAGGCTCGCCGTCGAGGCCATCGTCGCTTCGATCTTGTTGCTCCCCTCTGCGACGGCGATGGGCACGATCTTCCCTCTCGCGGCCGCGCTCGCCGTGCGCTCGGGCCACGAAGGGCGCGACGTGGGGCTCGCCGTGCTCGTGAACACGCTCGCCGGCGCGGCGGGATCACTCGGCGCCGCGTTCGTGCTCGTGCCGCTCGCGGGCGTGCGGGGCGCGATCGCGATCGTGACGTTCGTCGGCGCGCTCGCAGGTGCCATCGTCGTGTTCCGCACCGCCGATCGTGGCCGCGCCGCAGGGTTCGTCGTCGCGATCGGGGTCGCGATCGTGGGCGCGGGCTGGCTCGCGCGACCGGTCGTGGGCCTCGCGCCCGGCGAAGGAGCGCTGGTGCCGCAGCACGTGGTCGATCACGAGTCCGAGTACGTCGTCCTCTGTCACCACGAAGGCCCGACTGCGATCACGGAGGTGCTGCACCACGCACCGACGGGTCGCGTCGACGTGCTGATCGATGGCTTCGTCGCTGCGGGATCGAGCGCATCCGCCGGCTACATGCGCCTCATGGGCGATCTGCCGATGGCCCTTCATCCCGCGCCCCGACGGGCGCTCGTGATCTGCTTCGGCACGGGCACCACGACACGCGCCGTCGTCGCGCGCGCGCGGTCGCTCCCGGAGCCCGGCTCGGTCGACGTCGTCGATCTGAACCCCGACGTGTTCGCCTGCGCGGGCGAGTCGGGCCCCGGCAACGCCGAGGCGATGGCGTACGCGAGCGTGCACGTCGAAGACGGTCGCGCGTTCCTCCGTGCCGGCAGCGATCGTTTCGACGTGATCACGCAGGAGCCGATGCCGCCGCACTTCGCGGGCGTCTCGGCGCTCTATTCCGTCGAGCACTACGAGCTCGCGCGTGCACGGCTCGCGGACGACGGCGTCATGCTCCAGTGGCTCCCGATGCACCTCACCGCGCCCGACGACGCGCGTGCGATCGCGGCGTCGGCGCTGGCCGTCTTTCCCGAGGTCTGGCTCGCGCTGGCGCCCGGCGACTACACCGGCCTCCTCGTGATGTCGCCTTCGCCGCTCGCGTCGGACGCGCGCGCACGGGCGGAGGCGGAGCTCGGCGTGCAGTTCGTCCTCGATCGCGCGGGGCTCGAGCGCTTCGTCGCGGGGACGCCGCCGGTCACCGATGATCGGCCGAGCCTCGAGCACAACGGCATCGATCGCGTGCTCGGAGACTTCGGCTCCGCGACCGGCTTGCTCGAGCACAACCTCGGCCTCGTCGCCGCCGCGATGAACCCCAGGCCCTGATCGAGACGGGCCCAAGCCGCGCCGCCCGTTCGCGCGTCCAAGCCCGTATGATCGCGCCCGTGGCCGCCAACGCCCTCCTTCTTCGCGCGTCCCTCGTGCTCGCCCTCGCGCTCTCGAGCACGGCGTGCTCGGGATCGACGAGCACCACCGACCCGCAGGTTCCCGGCACCACCGGGCAAGAGCAGACCACGACCGACCCTCCGCCGACGGTCGTGGATCCGGTGGGCCCACCCGTCGCGCTGCCCCGCCTCGCCTCGGCGCACGGCATCCCCGATGCGGCGACGTGGAGCCAGCTCGCCGCGCGCCCTGCCACCGCGACGGTCGCGCGCACCGAGGTCGTGAAGTTCCTGCTCGACACGCAGCACGATCGACTCATCTGGTTCATCGACACCGAGCGCTGGGACATCCACTTCGACTTCGCCGTCGAGAACCTCGGCATCCAGGGTGGCTGGCAGGCGCACGGCGACTTCAACACCCGGGAGTACCGACGCCCCGAGCGGCGCTTCGAGATGGGCTCGCTCGTGCACTACGTCGACGCCGATCTCTGGGCGCTCGAGATGGTCGCGGGCGACAACCTCTCGGGCGAGCGTGTGGTCCGCATGTTCGAGGACGTGCGTCGGCAGGTCTTCTTCGGCGATCGACTGCGCTTCCGTGCGCTCTCGCCTCAGCACGATCAGACGCTCGCCACGATCCCCGGTCGCATCCCCGTCGTGACCGCGGAGGAGGTGTTCCGCGGCGTGCGCTACCAGCCGCTCACGAACGGCGAAGCGTTCGGCACCTTGCGCATCGTGCGCGGCGCGCTCGATCTCGCGAGCGTGCGGCCCGATCAGATCCTCGTGCTCGAGGATCTGCCCGACGAGATCCCCGTGGTGAGCGGCGTCGTCTCCCAGGAGCTGCAGGCCCCGCTCGGTCACATCGCGATCCTCTGCTCCACGCGCGGCACGCCCAACATGGGCCTGCGCGACGCGACGACGAACGAAGATCTCGTACGCCTCGATGGTCAGCTGGTGCGTCTCTCGATCTCGCCGCAGGAGTGGACCGTGCGCGCCGCGTCGCGTCCCGAGGCCGAGGCGAGCTGGAGCGCGCGTCGGCCGGCGCAGCCGCTCACGCCACCGATCGAGGCGAGCGAGCAGCGTCTTCGTCAGGTGTGTGACGTGCGCCTCGACGACGTGCGCAGCGTGGGCGCCAAGGCGGCGCAGCTCGGTGAGGTGTGCGGCCTCGGCTCGCGCATCCGCACGCCGGGCGGCTTCACGGTGCCGTTCCACTTCTACCTCCAGCACCTCGCGCAGGGCGGCATCGACGCCGAGCTCACCGCCATCCTCGACGACGCCTCGCTCGCGAGCGACACCCACGCACGCGACGCGGCGCTGCGCACGCTGCGCGAGCACATCCAAGCCGCGCCCGTCGACCCGGCGCTCCTTCGTCGCGTGCGTCAGCGCATGACGGAGACGGGCCGTGGCCGTCGCTTCATCTTCCGCAGCTCGACCAACGCCGAGGATCTCCCGGGCTTCACGGGCGCGGGTCTCTATCGATCCATCGTCGTGCCCGCGGACGCGACGGATGCGCAGGTCGCCGACGCGATGCGCGAGGTGTGGGCGAGCGTGTGGCTGCTCGGTGCGGTCGTCGAGCGCGATTGGTACCGCGTCGATCAGCGTCGCGTCGCGATGGCGCTCCTGGTGCAACCCTTCGTCGACGGCGCGGCGGCCAACGGTGTCGCGATCACCGCGAACCCTTATTTCGAGGGGCGTCCAGGCTTCTTCGTGAACGCGCAGGCGCTCGGCGGATCGGTCACCGGCGCAGCGGGCAACGAGGTGCCCGAGCAGCACCTCATCTACGTGTACAGCGAGGTCGTCGAGTCCGAGCTGCTCGCGCAGAGCTCCGGCTCGCCCGACGCGCTGCTCCTGCCGGAGGCTGCGATCCTCCAGCTCGCGAGCACGCTGCGCACGCTGCACTGTCACTTCCGCGATCGCTGGCGGCAGCGGGGCATGACGGTCGACTCGAGCGACGCGCTCGACGTCGAGTACCTGATCGCTGGCGAGGATCGACACCTCGTGATCCTCCAGGCCCGGCCGTTCGAGGTCCGCTACGACGCCAGCCAGCGCGTGGGCGATCTCGACCTCTGCGCGTTCCATCCCGCGGGCGTCGAGTGATCGATCGGTGAGCCGTCGCGCGTGAGCGGGAACGAGACGCCTCGGCCCACACGTCCTTCGCGCGTGACCTCGCGACGGCTCGCGCTCGCACTCTTGATCGTCGTCGTCCTCCTCGTTCTCGTGCTCCTCTGGGTGTCTTCCTCCCCTTCACGACGGGAGGTCCGAGGCGCTTCTGAGCACGGCGCGGGCACGCCTTCCTCGGCGTCCAGCCCGTCGTCGTCGCGGGCGTCCTCGAGCTCCCCGTCCGATCCCCACGATCGCACGGAGGAGCCTCGTGATGAGACGTCCCTCGTCGCGCGCGAGGCGCAGCCGCACGTCGAAGGGGACGAGCCCCCCGTCGACGACCGAGAAGCGCCGGTGAGCCCTCCGTCGGTCGCGCCCGCGCACGAGCCCTCGCCTCGCAGCGAGATCGCCGCCGACGTCACGTTCGAGAACACGTGCTCGGTGCCGATCGAGCTCTTCTGGGTCGACTTCGACGGGGCGCTGCAGTGGTACGGCTACGTGGGGCGCGGGAGCGTGGTGACGCAGTCGAGCTTCGAAGGACACCGCTGGATCGCGCGTCCACGAGGCGAGACGCGCGAGCTGCTCACGTCGATCGCGGGGGAGGGCAGCACGCACGTGGAGGCTTGTCCCGCGGGCGATCCGCTGCGCGATCCGTCGCCTCCCCCGGTGGTCCCGCCGGGCGGCTCGCCGCGTCGCTGCACGACCGAGGGCGGCGCGTCGATGACGTTGGCGTGGACCAACACGTGCGCGACGCCGATCGAGATGCAGTGGGTCGACTTCACCTGCGAGCGACGTCCGTACACGACGCTCGCGCCCGGACAGACCCGCACGCAGCAGACGTTCGTCGGCCACGTGTGGCGTGCCGAAGACCCGATGGGTCGCGTGCTCTTCGAGCGCCCCGCCGACGCTGCCGAGGCCCACTGGATCCTGCGCTGCGACGGCGCGAGCGGCTTCGGCGCTGCGCCGTGAGATCGACCTGCGGGGAAGGCGCGCCGCCGATTCGTCGTATACCCGCGACCATGATCGGCGCGCAGCAACTCTCTCAGCTCGCAGGCACGTTCCCGGTTCTCCAGTCCGCGCCTCGTGAGATCCAAGAGCACGTGGGGCTCGAGCTCGACCCGTCCGAGCAGGTGCGCGCGATCGAGGCGATGCACGTGGGCGAAGAGCCGGGCCTTCTGGTGGGCACGAGCACGCGCCTCTTGGCCGTCTACTTCACGAAGCTCCTCTGGAAGCGCATGCCGACGATCCAGACGTTCCACTACCCACACGTGAACCGCGTCGAGGTACGCGGCAGCGACGCGTACGTGCACGCGAGCGTGAGCCCCGCAGGCGGAAACGACGACGAGTACGAAGAGAACACGTTCCGCTTCGCGTCCCCGCACACAGCGCAGCAGCTCCACGCTTTCCTTCATGCGAGCTCGCCGCGCATGCAGGGTCGCTGACCCGCGCCGCGCTCGATGGGTGTGCCCCGGGCTCGCGCCCAGGTCGAAGGGCCTCACTGAGCCCGATCGCGGTCAGCGAGCGCGCGTCACGACGAGGCTGCCGGCATACGCGAAGCGGGCCATGCCCTCGGGGCTCACGGTGAGCTCGATCGTGATCGCGCCGCTCCCATCGGGCCTCACGGCGTCGAAGAACACGGTGCGATCGCGGTTGTCGGCCACGTCGAGATCGAACGAGCGGTCCTCGATCGCGTACCGCGTGAGCCGACCGTTGCCCGAGTCGTTGCCGTCGCGCGACGCGAAGAGCTCGAGGTCGTAGTCGCCGGGTGTCAGGCCCGTGAGCGTGATCTCCGCGCGCATCGCGAGCGCGGCACCGTGGCCGTCGAAGCTCCCGACCCACAGCGAGTCCGCGCTCACGTCGCCGGGCAGGCCGAGGGTGTTGTCGCTTCGGCCGCCGGTCTGGACGCCCGTGAAGCCGCGCACGCTCACACGCACGTCCGTCATCTCGCCGCCCACGCTCACGAGCGGACCGACGGTCTCGTTCACCTCGTCGAGCGTCGCCCAGTCGCCCACGGCGTTCGGACCGAAGTCGATCTGGAGCGCGTCACCGGTGGGCAGCTCGCGTGGACATGCGATCGCAGGCACCAGCTCGTGCGCGCCGGTGATCGAGTCGGCGGCCTCTTGGAGCTCGAGCGCGATCACGGGATCGATGCCCATCGAGGGCAACCCCACCGTGCTGCGCTGGTAGATCGTGCCGAAGAAGACGAGCGCGCTCAGGTACGCGCCTTCGTGGCTCGGGTGGTAGTCGTCGTCCGCGTGCAGTCGCGGTGGCTCGCCTCCCTCGAGCACGCGTTCCCATGCGTCGCCCACGCGCGCGACGATGACGGGTCGATCCATCACGACCGTGGTGTTCTCGGGGATGTAGCGCTCGGCGCAGTCGAGGTAGTGAAAGCGCAGCTGGGCCTGCATGTCCGCGGGATCGTCGAACGTGCGCGGGTAGTAGGGGTGCCCCGCGCGTCGCGCGAAGGTCTCGTAGAGCACGATCTGCGTCTCGGGCATCGTCTCGATCGCGAGGTCGTGGAACCACGTGGCGTCGTCCTTGAACTGCTCGGGATCGCCGAGCGCGTCGGTCGGGCGTGTCGAGAGCTCCTGGAGGATCACGACGTCCCAGCCCTCACGCACACGCGTCGGCGCGCCCTCGGCGGTCGTGTCGGCGCGGTGGAACGCGAGCGTCTGTCCGCCGACGGCGCGCATCTCGACGTCCGGCGTCGCGAAGCCCGAGGCCTCGACGAGTCGCTCGAACGTGCGCGGCATGTTCGAGGTGAACGTGAAGCTGTTCCCCACGAACAAGACGCGCCCCGGCGTCTCGGGCAGCGGCGCCTCGCACGGATCGGGCATCGCTGCGTCGCGGTCGACGGGCGCATCGACCGGGGAATCGATCGCGCTGATCGAGGCGTCGTGGGCGTGCGCGTCGAGACCGGGCGCATCGGGGGCCCGCGCGTCGAAGGGGCCGGCATCGTCCGAGGCGCCCGCATCCTCGACGGCAACGGCCCCGTCGCACCCTGCCAAGAGCGCGAGGAGAGACAGCGTGATCGGAGTTCGTCCCACGAGCGGGCAAGGGTGGTGCGTGAGGTTCACGAAGTCGAACGCTGGGGCCCCGAGAGATCCGCGTGCGAGGCACGACCTCGGCGGCTCCCTCAGAACGAGGGCATGCGCAGGGTCTCGCCGTGGACGCTCCTTCTCTTTCTCTGGCTCGCGTGGCCCGCCACGCCGGTCCTCGCCGAGGCGCCGCCGCTGCTCGTGGTCGCGCTCGAGGCTGCGCTCGATGCGCGCGATCCGTCGAGCGTCGTGATCCGCGCGATCGCTACGGACCCGGGCGGTCGGGTGATCACGCGCGAGCTCGGTCGCGTGAGCGGCGTGTGCACGGTCGATGTCGGCGGCGCCGAGTCGCTGTCGGTCGTGCGGTGCATGCTCGCGAACGGCGACGAGCAACAGCACGAGATCGTCGAGGCAGGCGCTCGCGTGCTCGTCGATACGTACCTCACGCACGACGGCGCACGACGACGCACCGCGCGTGTGGTGCTGACCCGATCACGACGCGGCTGGGCCGTCGTGCCTCGATGCGCAGAGACGTTCGAGCATCCGCTCGCGTGTCCACCACCGACCGCACCCCTCGTGTCGCGGCCCGCGGCTCCGTGTCGCGTGGAGCTGGTGCTCACCGAGCTCGACGAGGACACACGGCGTCCCACGACCTCGAGGCACGCCGTGCGCGTCACGGATCACGCGTGGGGCGATGCCGATCGTGAGGACGACGGCTGGCTCCGCCTCGCCCCCGCTCCCCTGACGCTCGCAGGCGCACGCGCGTCGTCCGACGTGAGGATCGAGCCCATCGCAGGCGTCCTCGTAGCGTTCCGTGAGACCGATGCAGGCGGCCTCACCTATCGGTTCGACGCAGCCGGCCGGACCACCGAGGTCCGCTGGGACCCCCAGGCCGACGCCCGCGAGTACGTCTACCGCTATGTCTACCGGTGTCCGGAGTGATCAGAGCCGCGTCCGCTTCTTCGGTGTGGTGCTCGACGATGGGCGTTTCTTCGTCGCGCTCGATGAGCGGCGCTCGCTGGTGGGGCGCTTTGCGTAGACCCGCTCGATCTCCGCGATCACCGAGTCGAGGTCGTAGGCGATCTTGCGCCAGCGGCTGCGTCGCAGCGGAGCGTCCATCCGCCGCAGCAGGGCGACGAGCGTCTCCGCGACGACGGCCCTGTTGCGTGGGACGGCACCTCGGCGCGCAGTCCACGCGATCCAGGCGAGAACGTGCGGGACATCGACGACGTCCTTCGTGAACGTCCAAGGCGACAGCATCTCTCGACGTCGTTCGCGTCGACTCCTGATCGCGGCAGCGATCTCTTGGTTCGCGGCGGTCGGCACGCTGAGCGCCTCGAGCTCCGCCGGGATCATCAAGAGCGGTCGCTTCGCCCACGAGTGGCTCTCTTCCGTCACTTGGTTCTCGAAGAACGCCCAGCTCACGTGATCGTCGCCCACGAGCCGATGGGTCGTCGTCCGCGCGGCCCCGTAGTCGACGGCGGGGAACAGATCGTCCAGCAGCGGATACAGGTGGTAGGGGATTTCCTTGCCGGTCGTGCCGTCGGGGAGACGCACGATCGAGGTGTCCCACGGCCTGGAGTCGAGGCTTCGTTCACGTCGCTCTCCGATCCATGCGCCGAGCTCGTACGCGCGGCCCAGCGTGATCGACTTGGGGCCGTCGCAGGAGAGGGCGATGTCACGCCAGCCTGCGTCGAGATCGATGCGGCATGCGCGAAGCACGTGCACCGAGAGCCACGCGCGGACGGAACGCGCGTCCGCGCTCGCGTGGTCGAGCAGGTGCGGTCCCCGTCGCTGAAGGGCTTTCCACACTCGCCCTCGTGCGTCGCGGTGGCCGTCTTTGCTCCACGTGTCACGGCCTACCAGCAGCAGCTCGCGTGCGCTGCGTGCGTGGACGCTGTAGGAGAGACGGACGCCGACCAGGAGATCGGTGCCGTTGTCGTCGACCGGAGCGCCGCGGTAGTGCGCCCGGACGCGCTGCGCGAGATGGGCTTCCGCGTCGAAGACCGATCGAGCTTGGTCGTGAGCCGCGACGCCCGGACCGTCGTCGGTCGGGAGCGCGATCTCCACGAGCAGACTCGGATCGAACCACGCGCCGGCGCACTCGAAGCTCGACGCGATGAGGGCACCGTCCACCACGACGGGAACGAGCGACGCACGTGCAGCGTGTCGAACGACCCCGTGAGCCGCTTCCAAGATGGGATCCAGGCTTCCTTCGAGAGGATCTGGGTCTGGACCGTCTTCGCGTCGACCGCGCTCGCTCACCGCGCTGGTGGGCACGTGGGCGATCAGCTCGACCCGAGTGCCGATCCGCGGACGACATCCCTCGCGGAGCTCGATCGTGCCGCCGTCTCTTGCGCGCAGCACGACGGTGTGTTGCTCGTCATCGAGAGATCGGGTCTCGATCGTCACCGTGTCGGTCAGCAGGAACGCGCTCTGGAGCCCTATGCCGAACGTGCCGCTCGGTCGCATCCACTCCGGCATCGCTGCGATCGCCTTCACCCGCCGTGGGTTCTTTCGGGAGCTCGCGATTCGCTGGAGGTGTGGGACGTCAGCTCGAGCGATCCCCGTGCCGTGATCCTCGACCACGATGCGGTATCGACGCATCGCACCTTCGTCGGAGAGGCGGGTGACCGAGACCTGGATGGGCAGCTCTCGGAGGCGCGTGCGCAGATCGCGTAGCGAGCCCTCATGTGTCGGAAAGGCGCGCGCACCGTGCTCCGCGAAGACTCGCAGGAGGGTGGCGTCCGCGGCGTTCTGCACGAGCTCTCGAAGGCACGCGAAGCGGCTCTGGTAGAGGTTTCCACCGCGCGCCAGCTCGAGCAGCGAGTCGCGATCGACCTCGAGCGGTGCTTTCTGCCGCACGACCCGTGTTCCCATGCGAGCGAGCATACCCCCCTCACGAGGTGACTCGGGGGCGGGGCTCGCGGCGTTTGTGACCCCGCTCTCTGGCGGTTTGGGGGGCGTTCCTCTACCTTCTGCCGACGTCGAGGTTCGCCATGCGTCTTTCTTTCCGTCCGCTCTCCCTGCTCGCGGTCCTGTCCCTCACGCTGTTCGCCAGCGCGTGTGGTCGCTCGAACCTGACGGGCGGTCCGCTGCCAGTCGGCATCGACGCGGGCATGTTCGATGCGCGCATCGACGCGCCGCGACCCGACGCACCCGGCTCGACGTGCGGTGACGATCGTTGTCAGAGCACCGAGTCGTGCTCCAGCTGTCCGGGAGACTGCGGTCCCTGCGACACCTGCGGCGACGGTCGGTGCCTCATGCCCGAGAGCTGCTCGAGCTGCGCGACGGACTGTGGATCGTGCACCGGCTGCGGTGATGGTTCGTGCGCCGCGGGCGAGTCGTGCACGACGTGCCCGGCCGACTGCGGCCTCTGCCCCAGCTGTCCGAACGGCGCATGCGACATGGGTGAGACGTGCGGCACCTGCCCCGACGACTGCGGTCGCTGCGCGACGTGCGGCGACGGCGCGTGCAACGCGGACGAGAGCTGCGCGTCGTGCGCGCGCGACTGCGGCGTGTGCCGCACGTGTGGCGATGGCTCGTGCGACGCGTCCGCGGGCGAGACCTGCACCACGTGCTCGGCCGACTGTGGCCGCTGCTCCACCTGCAACAACGGCACGTGCGAGGCGAGCGAAGACTGTGGCAGCTGTCCCGCGGATTGCGGCCGCTGCGAGCGCTGCGGCGATGCGTCGTGCAGCGTGAGCGAGTCGTGCTCGAGCTGCCCCGAGGACTGCGGCGTGTGCCGCACCTGCGGCGACGGAATGTGCGCGGGCGGCGAGGACTGCTCGACGTGCGCGGTCGACTGCGGCGTGTGCCGTCGCTGCGGCGATCGCACGTGCGACGCGACCGAGAGCTGCGCGAGCTGCCCCGGTGACTGCGGCATCTGCGAGGCGTGCGAGAACGGCTTCTGCTCGCCCGAGGCGGGTGAGGACTGCTTCACGTGTCCGGAAGACTGCGGCGCCTGCGAGCGCTGCGGCGACGGCACGTGCAACGCGATGATCGGCGAGACCTGCTTCTCCTGCGCGGCCGACTGCGGTCGCTGCGAGGGATGCGGCGATGGCCGCTGCCGCGGCACCGAGACCTGCTCGAGCTGCGCGACCGACTGCGGCACGTGCTCCTTCTGCGGCAACATGCGCTGCGAGAGCGCGGGCGGCTTCGAGGACTGCATCAGCTGCGCGGAAGACTGCGGCATGTGCGACCTCAACACGTGCGCGGAAGGCCTCACGTGCACCTTCGGCTGCATCGAGTTCGGTGGCGGTGGCATCCCCCGCTTCAGCCTCACGTGCCTCAGCTCGTGCATCTCGGCGACGTGCCCCGACTCGCGCTTCTTCCTCGATCAGGTGACGAGCTGCGCGATCAACTCGGCCATCAGCGACGGCTGCCGCGACATCTCGTGCATCATGGACTCGTGCCGCTCCGAGATCGCGGCCTGCTTCGCCGACCGCTGCTGATCGTCGGTAGCGTTCTCTCGCGGGCTCGTGTTATGCGTTGCCTCGATGCACGGCTCGGTGGTGCACACGAGGAGACGCCATGGTCCGCAAGCACGTCGACGAGGAGAACCTGAGGGTCAGCGAGCTGCCGCAGCAGCGCGACAGCCTCGTGCCGGTCGCGGGCGGCGTCACCGTCGTCGTGACGCAGGCGTTCGGGCCGACGGGCGCGAACCTCGTCGGCCTGAGCGACGTGAGCTTCGACGGCTACCCCGCGGTCACGCTGCTCGTACGTCGGCCCGACGGCAAGGAGGGCCTCGTGCACCTCTCGCCGATCCACGGCGATCGCCGCAAGGCCGGCTTCACCGACATCAAGCCGGGCACGAAGCTCGAGCTCTTCTGCCCCGTCTCGAAGAAGCCGCTCGAGAAGCTCGGCCCCGTCGATGACGGCTCGGGCGCCGACTACTACGGCATCTACCTCACGCCGAAGCTCGAGACGGCGGCCGTCGTGATGCTCACGAACGTGTGGGACCACTACCACTCGCGCATCGTCGACGACAACGCGGTGGTCTCGTACTGGTCGCGCACGCATCCCGACTGATCGCCATGACTGACGAAGACGTCGACTACTCGCGTGGGAACGCGACGAAGATCGCCTACGTCGATGGTCGTCCGACGACGATCACGCTGCGCAAGTGCAAGCTCGTCGTGGCGCGTGGCGGCGTGCTGAGCGAGCACACGTTCGAGAAGGACGTGATCACCGTCGGCGCGATGGACGACAACGACATCGTGCTCGACGACGACACCGTCAGCCGCAACCACTGCACCATTCGCCTCGAGCGCGACAGCTACGTGCTCGACGACAACGACTCGACCAACGGCACGTTCATCAACCGCGTGCGCATCCGGTCGGCCTACCTCACGCCGAACCAGGTGATCACGCTCGGCTCGACCGAGATCCGCTTCTCACCGATCGACGAGCGTGTGCGCATCGTCCCGTCCGAGCGCGATCGTTTCGGCGAGGTGATCGGCCGCGATCGTCGGATGCGCGAGATCTACGCGATCCTCGAGAAGATCGCGCCGACCGACGCCACCGTGGTGGTCGAGGGAGAGACGGGCACCGGCAAGGACGTCGTCGCGCGATCGATCCACGGCCACTCACGCCGCAAAGACGGTCCGTTCATGGTCTTCGACTGCGGCGCGGTGCCGGAGAACCTGATCGAGTCCGAGCTCTTCGGTCACGAGAAGGGCAGCTTCACGGGCGCGCACACCACGCGTCAGGGCGTGTTCGAGCTGGCCAACGGCGGCACCGTGTTCCTCGACGAGCTCGGTGAGCTGCAGCTCGATCTCCAGCCGAAGCTCCTGCGCGTGCTCGAGCAGCGCGAGATCAAGCGCATCGGCGGCACCAAGCCGATCAAGGTCGACGTGCGCATCCTCGCCGCGACCAACCGCAACCTCGAAGACGAGGTCGCCGCCGGTCGATTCCGCGAGGACCTCTTCTACCGCCTGACGGTCGTGCGCGTGCGCATCCCCGCGCTGCGCGAGCGACGCGAGGACGTGCGGGTGCTCGCGCGTCACTTCCTCGACAACGGCTCGTTCAACAAGGATCGCGAGGGCAACCGCCGCATCCAGGAGTTCGCGCCGGGTGTGCTCGATCGCATGACCGAGTACGACTGGCCGGGCAACGTGCGCGAGCTCCACAACGTGATCGAGCGTGCGGTGAGCTTCGCGGAGGGCGAGGCGATCGAGCTCGCGGATCTGCCCGAGCACATCGCATGGCCCCGCGGCGTCCTTCCGCCGCACAGCGAGGGCGAGGGCCGCACGGACGTGAACGTCGCGATGCCCGAGCTCCGCGCCGACACGGACGGCACGTTCAAGGACGCGAAGGAGCGCTGGATCTCGAGCTTCGAGCGCGACTACATCGCGAGCCTGCTCAAGCGGAACAGCGGCAACATCAGCCACGCGTCACGCGAGGCGCAGATCGACCGCAAGTACTTCCGCAAGCTGATGAAGAAGTACGGCATCACCGCGCAAGACGACGAAGGCGACTTGGACGATTGAACCGAGGGGACACGTGCTCGCTGGGTGGCGGCTACTGCCGCTGAGCCACGTCACTCGGTCGCTCGGGCTCGCCGCCGGCGAGCTGCTCGAGCCGCTCGATGAGGAGCCCGAGGTTGTCAGCTGGATCGGTGTCGGGCCCGTTCTCCCAGCAGCTGCCGGCCTCGAACACGGCCTCGACGTCGTAGCGAGACGACTCGGCGAACGCGAGCGCGTCGGTTCGGCTCAGCACTGCATCGGCGGCGCAGCCGGCGCGCAGCTGCTCCCACGCTTCACACGCCGCGACGCCGTGTGCGCGGGCGCGTCGACGATCCGCGAGGCTCGGTCCGTCGCCGTCCTCGCACTCACCGCAGAGGTCGGTCCAGTGACCACCGTCCTGCGAGACTTCGCCGCAGTCGGCCTGCTCCCAAGCGACGAGCTCGTCGCACCACCGGGTCAGCATGGCGTCGGTGACTTCCATGTCGTCGAAGCGCGAGCTGTTCCAGTTGATGACGCCGCTCGCATGCAGCCCCATCACCGGCCGCGCGCCGTCGGCCAGCGCGCACGTCATTGCGCTGGTGGGCTCGGGCGCACGCGAGAGGTCCAGCGCTTCGAGGCGTGCTCGCACTTCGTCGAGCACCTCTGCGTAGTGTGGGGTGTCAGGCGGCGCGGAGAGGAGCGCGCGGCGCGCCTCCTCGAGCGGATGGATGGGCACTTGGACAGCGAGCGTCGGTGGTGTCGCCTCCGGCTCCGAACGCTCCACGTGGGATGTGGCCGCCGGTGGTGGTGTGCTGCCGCACGCGGACAGCACGAGGAGCACCGCCGACATTGGACCAACCCTCGAACGCGTTCGGCGCATGCGCGAGGATGGATCACTCCGGCGGCTCTCGGGAATGCGTGATGCGGGTCCGGGCGCGACCTCGAGGTCTCACTCCTTTGGGTGACGTCGAGGCGTGCCGGTGAGTGTGAGCGAGTGACGCGCGGCTCGAGGTCGACTGCACGCAACGTCACTCGGTCGCTTCGGGCTCGCCGCCGGCGAGCTCCTCGAGCCGCTCGATCACGAGCCCGAGGTCGTCGGCTGGATCGGTGTCGGGCCTGTTCTCCCAGCAGCTGCCGGCCTCGAAGACCGCCTCGGCTTCGTACCGAGACGCCTCGGCGAACCTGAGCGCGTCGGCTCGGCTCAGCACTGCATCGGCGGCGCAGCGGGCGCGCAGATGCTCCCACGCCGCACAGGCCGCGACGCCGTGTGCGCGGGCGCGTCGACGATCCGCGAGGCTCGGTCCGCCGCCGTCCTCGCACTCACGGCAGAGGTCGGTCCAGTGGTCGCCGTCCTCTGGGGCCTCGCTGCAGTCGGTCTGCTCCCACGCGGCGAGCACGGCGCACCACTGGGTGATCCTGTCGTCGGCGGTCACCGGATCGCCGACGTGCGCGCCGTTCCAGAGGATGACGCCGCTCGCGTGGAGCGAGCGCAGCGGTGCCGCGCTCCTCGCCAGCGCGCAGGTCATCGCGCTCGTCGGTTCGGGTGCGTGCGAGAGATCCATCGCGTCGAGGCGAGCGCGCACTTCCGCGAGCACCTCCGCGTAGTGTGGCGTGTCCGGAGGTGTGGAGAGGAGCGCGAGGCGCGCCTCCTCCAGCGGATGCACGCGCTGCTCGGCCGTGGGCGTCCCCCGCGCCTCGCGAGGGTCCGCGTGCGACGTGGTGACCGACGGTGGCGTGCTGCCACACGCGGACAGCCCGAGGAGGACCGCCGACAGTCGACCAACCCTCGAACACGTTGGGCGCATGCGCGCCAGGATGGATCACTCCGGCAGCCTCGGAAACGCAAACGGGTGCGACCTCGAGACCGCATTCCTTCGGTGACGTCGAGGCGTGCTCGTTGCAGTGTGGGCGTCGTGACTCGCTTCTCGAAGGTCCTCGCTCCGTCCGTCTTCCTCGCGCTCGCGGCTTGTGACGGCTCGCTGAATGGCCCTCCTGGCAGCGATGCCGGCGTCGCGCCTCCCGATGCACGGCGCCTCGTCGGGGACGCGGGGATGGTGAGCCCGTCCGAGGACGTGGGCGTGCCTTCACCCGATGCGGCCGTGCCGGGCTGCGAGGGCACCGAGGATCGCTCGAGCGCGCTCTCGTTCGATGGCGTCGACGATCACGTCTCGATGGGACGCGCGCCTGCGCTGGGCTTGGCGACGTTCACGGTCGAGGCGTGGGTTCGGCGTGAGGGCGACGGACGCACGATGGGCACGGGCGTCGGAGGTCTCACGCTCGTGCCGATCGCGGGCAAGGGCCGCGGCGAGAACGATGGCTCGAACGTCGACTGCAACTACGCCTTCGGCTTCTTCGGTGACGTGCTGGGCGCGGACTTCGAGGACATGGCGACGGGCGCGAACCACCCGGTGATCGGTCGCACCGCGGTCTCGCGCGATCGCTGGCACCACGTCGCGGTCACGTACGACGGCAACACGTGGCGCCTCTTCCTCGACGGTGTGCAGGACGGAAGCGCATCGACGGGCATGGCCCGACCGCGCGCCGACAGCATCCAGCACTTCGCCCTCGGCACGGCGATGAACAGCACGGGCGTCGCGGCCGGTCGCCTCGATGGCTCGCTCGACGAGGTCCGCGTGTGGGATCACGCGCGCACGGGCGCCGAGATCGCGGCAGCGATGCGCACGACGATCACCGAGGAAGACGGCCTCGTCGCGCACTGGGCGCTCGACGAAGAGGACGGGGGTGCGCCCGACACGGCGAGCGATCTCGCGGGCACCGTCACCGGCGCGACGTTCGTGCGGCCCGGCGCGGTGCTCGACGAGGGCGCGCCGCCCGAGGTCGTGATCGTCACGCCGATGGATCGCGACACGGTCACCGGCACGAGCGCGAGCCTGCGCCTCGCGATCGTGGGCGAAGCGACGGGCTACGAGGCGACGTTCCACATCCGCGAGCTCACGGAGGAGGACGACTTCTCCATCGTCGTCTTGCCCGACACCCAGTACTACACGACAGGGCCCACTGCCTCGCGTCCCGATCGCGCCACGCACTTCTTCGCCGATCAGACGCGCTGGGTGATGGCGCAGCGCGAGGCGTATCGGATCCGCGCCGTCATCCACAACGGCGACATCGTCGACGACGGCAACGTGGTCGCGCAGTGGAACGTGGCCGACCGTGCGATGGCGCTCCTCGAAGCGGAGTCCGCCGATCTTCCCGACGGCATGCCGTACGCGCTCGGCGTCGGAAACCACGAGCAGCGGCAGGCGAGCCTCGCCAACTACAACCGCTTCTTCGGCCCCGATCGGTTCGCGGGGCGCGCGTACTTCGGCGGCACCTACGACGCAGACACCAACGACGACAACTGGATCCACTTCGAGGCAGGCGGCCTCGAGTTCGTCGTCGTCAACTTCCGCTACGACACGACACAGGACGCCGCGATCACGACGTGGGGCCGCCGCGTGCTCGAGGCGAGGCCCGAGGCCTTCGGCGTCGTGAACTCGCACTACATCCTCAACTCGGCGGGCGAGTTCGGTCCGCAGGGACAGGCGATCTACAACGCGCTCCGCAGCGTGCAGAACCTCCAGCTCATGACGTGCGGTCACATCGCGAACGAGGCGCGCCGCAACGACACGTACTCGGGGCACCGCATCGACTCGATGCTCGCGGACTACCAAGGTCGCGCCGAGGGTGGCGGAGGCTTCCTGCGCCTCTGGGAGTTCTCCCCCGCCAACGACGAGCTCACGGTGCGCAGCTACTCGCCTTCCCACGATCGCTGGGAGACCGACGCCAACAGCGAGTTCACGCTGCGCGTCGATCTGCGCGGCGCGGGCGGAGCGTTCCGCACGGTCGAGACCGTGCGTGGCGGAGACGACGTGCGCGCGAGCCTCGACGGTCTGATGCCAGGCCGCGTGTACGAGTGGTACGCGACGATCACCGACTGCACGCACGAGATCGAGACGCCCGTGCAGCGCTTCCGGACGGCGCCCTAGAGCACCGATCCGTTTGGTTCCCACAGGAATCAAACGGATTCGGGGCTCTAGATCCGAACGACGATCGCGCCCACGCGGATCACGAGCCAGTACGCCGCGGCGCAGCCGACGACGTAGACGAGCGCCGTGCGGACCTTCGGCGTCCACGGTCGCTCGCCCACGGCTCGCGCGATCACGATCGCCGATCCCACGAACGCGAGCTGACCGAGCTCCACGCCGACGTTGAAGCCGAACAGCGCAGGGACGAGCGCCTCGCGCGGCAGGGCCGTCTCGCGCAGCGCGCCCGCGAGACCGAGGCCGTGCACGAGCCCGAAGAACGCGGCGATCGCCGCGGGCGCACGACGCACGGACCAAGGTGAAGTGTGGCGATCGGTGGAGAGGCCCTCTCGCGCGACCAGCAGCACGCTCAGCGCGATCAGGGCTTCGACGAGCGCGCTCGCGGGGTGCACGACGTCGAGCACAGCGAGGCCGAGCGTGATCGAGTGCGCGATCGTGAACGCCGTGATCGTCACGACGAGCGATCGATCGAGCTTCGACACGAACAGCAATCCGAGGAGGAACGCCAGGTGATCGAGGCCGAGCAGCACGTGCTCGGCGCCGAGCGCGATCCAGTGCCCGAGGCCTGCGCCGTCGTCGTCGAGGTCCAGGCTCGGGTGCGCGCCATCGAGCACGGCGTCGAGGCGCGGCACGCCGCGACGCACGACGACCACCGCGACCCGCATGCGCCCTTCGACGCCGTCGAGGACGATCGAGCCCTCGAGGCCGCGCGTCCCGCAGTCGAGCACTGCGCCCTCTCGCGTGCAGTGGTCGGGGAAGCGGGGCGCGATGCGATCGGCCGACGGAAGGCGCGTGTCGACGGGCGCGGTCCACGCGATCAGGTAGCGGCCGTCGTCCTGCTCCTCGATGCCGAGCACGCCTGGCGCGCTCTCGTGCGCGCGCGCGCTCGGCGTCGCGACGAGAACGAGCGCGACCATCGCGATCCACGCACACGGCCGCGTCATCGCTCGATCACCCGCCAGCGCTCGCGCAGCGACTCGATCGCCTGCGAGGCTCGCTCGCGCCGACGCTCCTCGAGGAGGTCGTGCTCGACGTCGACCCGCGCGCGCTCGAGATCCGCCGGTGAGGCCGCGGCGCGCGCATCGATGCGCACCAGATGGAAGCCCGTGCGCGAGGTGCGCAGCGTCCATGCCCCGTCGGCCGCGTCCGCGAAGCCCGCGACGAACTCGGGTCCGAACGCACGCGCGAGTGCGTCGAGATCGCGACCGCGGTAGTGACGACCTCCCGGGTAGGTGTCGCCGAGACCGATCGGGGAGGCGCCTGCGCGCAGGTCCACGAGCAGCGCGTCGGCGCGCGCACGCGCGGCCTCGTCCACACCCGCGACGAACACGTGCACGAAGTCGAAGCGCGCGTCCTCTCCATAGCGATCGAGGTGAGCGTCGAAGTACGCGCGGATCTCCTCGTCCGTCGGCTCCGCGATCGGGTGCTCGGCCTCGAGCATCGACATCGCCAGCGTGGCCACGCGCTGACGCACGCGCGGATCGTCGCGGTCGAGCTCGCGCAGGATGCCCTCGCGGAAGAGCAGCTCTTCGTCGACCCAAGCGCGCACCGCCTCGGCGAGCTCGTCCTCGCTCGGCGGCGCGCCGTGGTCGTGCTCCCATTCCGTCGTGAGCCCTCGACGAATCGCGTCGTCGACGACGAGCACACGCGCATCCGCCACGTCCTCGGGGGCAGCGATCGACTCCATCGCTGCGAGCAGCGCGCCGACGACGAGGAAGTGCACGAGTGGCTCGCGCAGCAAGGACCGCACGCGATCGTTCATGGACCGAGCGGACCTCGGGCGACGGGCGAGCCCTGACGAACGCGCGGCGAGAGGCCTCGGAGCGGATCGCGGCTGCGGCCCCGTTGGTGCCACTCGAAGTGGAGGTGAGGCGCGCCCGCGAAGCCCGTGTCGCCGATCGTCGCGATCGCTTCGCCACGCGAGACCAGCTGACCGGGCTGCACGACGATGCGCTCACAGTGCGCGTACACCGTCGAGTCGCCGCCTGCGTGGAGGATCACGAGCAGGTTGCCCATGCCCGAGATGCCGTTGTCGCCATACGCCACGAGGCCGCCACGCGCCGCGACGATCGTGCTGCTCCGTGGTGCCTGGATGTCGAGGCCGTCGTGCCGCACACGACGCAACGATCCGCGCCGCACGAAGCCGAAGCCGCGGCCCGTGCGACCCTCCGGCGCGGGGTAGGTGAGCTGGGCGTCGGCGTCGAGATCTCGCACCGCCTCGATCCACGCGTCGAAGGGCCCGCTCGGACCGAGGATCTGCATCGCCGTCTCGTGCAGGCCCAGGCCGAGGTGACGCGCGAGCTCGGCAGGCGCGCCCGTGGGCTCGGGCACGAGGCGCGGGCCCGAGCAGTGCGCGCGGTACCCGCCCGTGGTGCGGCAGCGTGCAGGCATGCGCAAGCGCTGGCGTGTGGGCTCGAGGCGACGGTGCCAGAAGCCCTCGCTCGACCAGAAAGGCGGCACGTGCGCGTGGATGTCGAAGGCCGGCTCGCGCGCGCGGAGCAGGCTCTCCGTGACCTCGACATCGTGCACGCGCTCGCCGCGCGCCACGCCCGCGGTCGTCGCGAGGAGCACCGACACGAGGCACGAGAGCGTGGCCGACCAGCGCATGCGGACGCCGATGGTCACCCATCGGGGGGCCCGCGTCATCGGGGCCGCGATTCTGTATCCTCGCGGTCCGTGACCACGCAGATCCTCGCCCTCCGCAAAGAAGGCTCGCTGTTCGCGGCCAAGCCCGAAGACCTGCCGTCGTTGCTCGCCGAGCCCGACGTCGTGGTGTGGGTCGACTTCGTCGATCCCAAGGACGCTGAGCGACGCATCCTCGAGGACTACTTCAAGCTCCACGCGCTCACGGTGGAGGACATGCTCTCCGACGCGCCGACCCCGAAGGTCGAGCGCTTCGAGGGCTACCTCTACCTCGTGTTCCACGGCCTCTTGAAGGGCGCGGAGAAGAGCGGGGAGGTGGCGACCTGCGACCTCGACATGTTCCTGGGCAAGAACTGGCTCATCACCAGCCACGGCGGCGATCTCGACGCCTGCAAGCTGGTCCACGAGACTTTGCGTACGAAGCTCGAGCTGATGCGCCGCGGCCCCGCGCACGTCGCCTACCTGATCATCGAGCACGTGACCGAGCGGTACCTGCCGCTCATGGAGCGGCTCGATCACGACATCGACACCATCGAGACGTCGATCGTGAAGTCACAGGGCCCGCACATCCTCGAGAAGATCTTCGAGATCAAGCACAAGCTCCAGCGCCTGCGCCGCATCGGCCTGCACCAGCGCGAGGTCTTGAACCGTCTCGGTCGCGGCGACTTCGACATCATCCCTGCGGACGAGCGTCCGTTCTTCCGCGACGCGTACGATCACTTCGTGCGCGTCGTCGATCTGAACGACAGCTTCCGCGAGATCGTGTCGGGCTCGCTCGACGCCTACATCTCGATGCAGGGCCACCGCATGAACGAGATCATGAAGGTGCTGACCTTGATCTCGACGATCATGCTGCCCCTCACGTTCATCGCGGGCGTGTACGGCATGAACTTCGAGGTGATGCCCGAGCTGCACTGGCAGTACGGCTATTTCGCGGCGATCGGCTCGATGTTGCTCACGGGCGTGGTGTTCTTCATCTACTTCCGCCGCCGCGGCTGGGTCTGATCGTGCGCGCGGTGTGGGGGCTGGACCGCCCGCGCGCGACGCTCTCCCGTGCTGCTCACGCCTCGCGTTAGAGTCCGGCTCGCATGGCCAAGAACATCGTGGTCCGTTGGGACGGCGAAGAGAGCGCCTTCCCGTTCACCAAGGTCGAGCGCGACAAGCTCTATGGCTCGAAGGAGCGCGTGATCGTCGACGAGCAAGGGCGCACGTGCTCGAGCGCGTGGCTCACGGCCGATGGCTCGGCGCTCGTCCTCGGCGGTGGCACCGCGCACGTGAACGTCGACGACGCGTGGACCGCGTACGAACAAGACGAACGACGCGCGGTCGATCTCGAAGGACGCGCCCTCGAGCCGCAGCCCTCGACGCTCGGCGTCGCGCAGGATCTCGTCGAGGCCTCGGTCGATCGCCTGCTCGACTGCACGACGAGCGTCGTCTACCAGCTCGAGACCGACGCCATCTCCGCCTCGCTCCTCGCGGCGTTGTCGGCCGGCAAGATCTTCGAGGCGCCGTTCCTCTACCGCGATGGCCTCAGCCCGGACTCGGTGTTCCTCGTGAAGAACGACGAGGGCGTCTTCGCGCTCGTCGGTCGCGCGACGGGCTTCGACTTCGTCCGACGTGATGCCTTGCCCGAGCCCGAGACCGCCGAGCGCGAGGACGAGCTCGATGCAGACCTCGACTTCTCGATGATGTGAGAGACCGGGACACGACCGTGTCCCGCGATCGAATGTCGCACGGGGTTTGGGGGCAGCGCCCCCATCGCGCGGCGCCTGCGCCGCGAACACGGAGAGACCACGATGCCCAGACTCGTCACCATCGCCGATGCCAAGAAGCGCGACGCGCAGATCCAGCTCGACTCACCGAAGCGAGGAGAGACGGTTCGCTACGTCAGCAAGGCCAACGGCGCGCCGATCCACCTCGAGCGCCTGATCAAGACCACCGATCGCTCGAGCTACGAGGCGTTGGTGGGCAGGCTCGGCAGCCCGGAGGCGCTCGGAAAGGCCATGATCGAGGGCGATCCGGAGGTGGAGATCGAGCAGGTCGGTCGACGCCTCGGCCACGCGACACGCGTGCACGTCGGCCCCGGCGGGCAAGTGCTCTACGCCGCGCGCGTGCTCCAGGTCGTGACAGCGCCCGACGGAACCGAGAAGAGCCGCGGAGACTTCGTCGACGTCGAAGCGACGGTCGGCGAAGAGCTTCCACCGATCGTGTGGACGGGGCGCCTGATGCCGGCGAACGACGTCGTGCGTCGCTTCGTCTTCGTGCGGAAGGTGCAGCTGCGTCACGTGAACGGGCTCACCTTCGACTTCCTCTACGACATGGCGAAGTCGCTCCACGACGAGAAGAAGATGTTGCTCGTCGGTGCAGGCGCGAAGGGACAAGCGCCGCTGATCTTCCAGACCAACGGCTCGCCGTTCCGAGGCTTTCTCGAAGGCCGTGTCGACGGCGACTCGTACCGCCTGGTGCTCCACCTCTCGAACCTCGAGCTCAAGCGCGTCGCCGTCGCCGCGAAGGCTGCGGTCGAAGGAGGCGAGTCGTGAGCGCGAAGGACGCGCGCGTGGAGGGCGAGGGCATCAAGGCGTGGGTCGCGTCCGCCGAGCCTTGGGGCAGCGGCCACCGAGCGGCGGTCGGCGCGCTCGCGGACGAGGTGCTGCTCGAGAAGCTCGCGCGCTACAAGCGACAGGTCGCCAAGCGCTACCGCGTGGTCGAGCCGGACGTGATCGAGCAGCTCCTGCCGAGCGAGCAGCTCCTGCTCTCGCCCAAGCTCGATGGTGAGCTCTGGTTCCTCGTGAAGAAGGGCGGCGACGTCGCGCTCTGCGCGTACAACGGCCGTGTGCTCCACGGCATCGCGCCGCTGAAGGGTGTGAAGGAGCACGTCGCGAAGCAGCCCGACTTCGTCATCGCGGGCGAGCTCGTGGCGAGCTCGCCCAACAACGAGCGCTCGCGCAGCTACCACACGGGCGCGGCGCTCTCGGACGCACGAGGCGAGCAGTCGCTCTCGTTCCACGCGTTCGATCTCGTCGAGGTCGATGGGCACGATCGGCTCGGAACGCCCTACGAGGAGAGGCACACGTGGATCGAGAGCGCGCTCGGGTCGTTGCCGGCCGACGCGAAGGTGCGCGTGATCCTCACCGAGCGCGGCGAGCCCAAGCTCGTCGCGTCGCGTTACCGGGAGTGGGTCCTCGGCAACAAGTTCGAGGGCGTCGTCGTCCGCAGCGAGCGCGGCCTCACCTACAAGATCAAGCCGACGACGACGATCGACGTCGTCATCGTGGCGTTCGGCGAGCGTGTGACAGGCGATGTGCGGCAGGTGCGCGAGCTCCAGGTCGGCCTCGTGCGCGACGACGGAACGATCCAGCTCGTGGGCTCGATCGGCACCGGCCTGTCCGAGGACGATCGTGCGCGCTGGCACCACCGACTCGCGGCGATGGAGGTCAAGAGCGCGTTTCGACTCGCCAACCGCGAGGGCACGCTCTGCCGCTTCGTGCGACCCGAGATCGTCATCGAGATGCGTGTCAGCGATCTGCTCGTGACCGATGCGTGGGACGCACCGATCCGCCGCATGTCGCTGCGGTTCGACGGCGACAAGTACGAGGCCGTCTCGGAGCTGCGCACCGCGGTGCCGCTCCACCCCGTGCTCTTGCGCGAGCGCACCGACAAGAAGGCGAGCTCCACCGATGCGGGCATGTCGCAGATCACGAGCTACCTCGAAGAGGTCGGCGTCGATCCCATCAAGGCGGGCGCCCGTGCGGCTGCGGAGATCGCGATGCGTGGCGTGTTCACCAAGGAGACCAAGGGACAGGTCGCTGTACGTAAGTACCTCGTGGTGAAGACCAACAAGGACAGCGAGGGCACGCACCCACCGTTCGCAGTGTTCTTCAGCGACTTCGCGATCGGGCGCAAGGAGCCGCTCCAGAGCTCGCTGCGGACGGCGGCGACGCTCGACGAGGCGCGCGTGCACGTCGAGCGATGGCTCGTCGACAACGTGAAGAAAGGCTGGGGCGAGGTGGCGAGCGGTCGCGTCGGCGCCGCGCCGAGCACGACGGCGGCCGAGGCGCCGAGCGCTCAGGCTGCGCCGGAGAACGAAGCGGCGCCCAAGCCCACGAAGAAGAAGAGCGCGAAGAAGGGCGAGTGAGCAGAGCGTCTCACCATGGATGAGTCGCGAGACGAGCTCGAGCGCCTGCGTGCCTCCGAGGCGCGCCTGCGGGCTGCGCTCGACGCGCGCGGCGTGGGTGTGTGGGAGTGGTGGCCGCGTACGGGGGAGACGTTCTGGGATGCGCGCACGCGCGAGCTCTGGGGGCTCGATCCTCACGTCGCTCCTGCGTTCTCGCTCTTCCTCGCGGGCATCCATCCCGAAGATCGCGAGCGGGTTCGTGAGGCCGTGACGCGCGCGATGCAGCCCGACGCGGGCGGCGCCTACGAGATCGAGCTTCGTGTGGTCGATCCGAGCACGCGCTGGATCTCGGCGCGTGGCGTGTGCTCGTTCGACGCCGAAGGACGCCCGGAGCGATTCACCGGGACCGTGGTCGACGTCACCAAGGAGCGCCTCCTCCGCGACAGAGCCCAGGCGCGGGCGCGACGACAGGAAGCCAACGCGCGGCTCGTGCGTCGCCTCGCGCGCGCCGCGACTCCCGAGGCCAGCCTCGCCGCGCTCTGCGAGGAGATCGCAGGCGCGCTCTCGGCATCGATCGTCACGGTGCGCGTCATCGATCAAGCCACGGGCCTCACCTCCACAGCGCACGACTTCGGAGCCCCTCCGGGCTGGGCCCCGCCTGCGGCGGCTCCCGAGCATCGCGAGCGCTTCTTGGCGGAGCACGGCGACGTCGCGCAGTTCCCCGATCTGCGCCTCGTGCCCGACCTCCCGAGCGGCGACTTCTTGCGCGGGCACGGCGTCGAGTCACTGGCCCACGCGCGCCTCGTGCTCGACGAGCGCACCGCAGGACTGTTGATCTCGATGTGGAAAGAGCCCCGCACGCTCGACGCGGAGGAGATGCAGTTCTTCGTCGCTGCGGCCGACGTGGCAGCGGCCGGGCTCGTGAGCGCACGCGTCGCTGCCCGCTACCGCGAGATCGTTCACGCGATGAGCGAGTGCGTGGTGCTGACGGATTCCATCGGTCGCATCGTGTTCGTGAACCCGGCGGTCGAGACCTTCCTCGGGTACGCCACGGGCGAGCTCGTCGGCGACACCGGGCATCGACTCTGGTTCGAAGAAGACCGTGCTGCGCGCGAGGCGCGCTACGGCGAGCTCGTCGCAGGCGCGCCGCCGCGTCGCGAGCTGCTCCGCTATCGCACGCGCGATGGCCGCGAGGTGTGGGGCCTCGAGGCGATGGTCCGCTTTCGCGACACCTCGATCCGCTCGGGTGCGTTGACGATCGTGACCGACGTGACCGAGAGCCGTCGCGTCGACGCCGCCGTGCGACAGGCGCAGCGGCTCGAGAGCCTCGGCGTGCTCGCAGGCGGCATCGCGCACGACTTCAACAACCTCCTCGTCGGGATCCTCGGCAACGCCTCGATGGCGTTGGAAGACGCAGCGGGACAGCCGGAGCTGGTGCGCTGCCTCGCGGACATCGAGACCGCAGCGGAGCGCGCCGCAGAGCTGACACGACAGCTCCTGGCCTACGCGGGCAAGGGGCGCTTCGTGCTCGCGCGGAGCAGCGTGAACGAGCTCGTCGAAGGCATCGCGCGCCTCGTGTCGGCCACGATCTCGAAGCGGATTCTCCTGCGCTACGAGCTGTCGTCCGACGTGCTGGTGGTGGAGGGAGACGCGACGCAGCTGCGTCAGGTGATCATGAACCTCCTCACGAACGCAGCCGACGCGATCGGCACGCAGTCGGGGGTCGTGACGCTCCGTACGCGTGCATGTCGTCTCGACGCCGAGGCGCTGTCCCAGCTGACGCTGGGCGACACGCTGACCGCCGGCGAGTACGTGGCCATCGAGGTGATCGACACGGGCAGCGGGATGTCGGAGCAGACGCGCGCCCGCATCTTCGATCCGTTCTTCACCACGAAGTTCACGGGGCGTGGCCTCGGGCTCGCGGCGGTGCTCGGGATCCTGCGCGCGCACCACGCGGCGATCGACGTGGAGAGCATCGAGGGGCAAGGCACCACGTTCCGCGTGCTCTTGCCGAGGGTCGGGGTGGACAGCGCCGTCGCGACCGCTCCTCCTGCGGTCGAACGTCACTCGTTGCTGCCGAAGTGCACGGTGTTGGTCGTCGACGACGAGGACGACGTGCGGCGGGTGATGTGCCGCGTGCTCACGCGACGCGGAGTCGAGGTGATCGAAGCGAACGACGGTCCGAGCGCTGTCGATGCGTTCCGTGCGCACCGCGGTGAGATCGACGTCGTGGTGCTCGACTACACGATGCCTGGCATGTCCGGCGCGGAGGTGCTCACCCGGCTCCAGGCAATCGATCCCGACGTCCGGGTGGTGCTCGCGAGCGGTTACTCGGAAGGAGACGTCACGCGTCTCTTCGAGGCGGGGGGCATCCGCGGCTTCGTGAGCAAGCCCTTCACCGCCGAGACGTTGGTGGAGCGCGTTCTCGCCGCCCTGTCGCCCGCGTCATGACCAGCCGGGCCGTCCGTGAGGAAGATGGACGGCCCGGCTGTCAGGTCGGGTTGGCTCTGCGACTCCCTTCTCTCGCGCTCGAAGAGAGCAGCACGCGTGCCACCGACGGCGCGCGAGCGCTCACCCGAGAGACGCGGTGAAATCGCGTGTGCTCGCAGGGTCGCGCGCGCCCGCAGGCCGTGACGATGCGCGGCGCCGTGAGGTTCCACGGCCCCGTCCGGAGCTTTCCGGGCCGCGTCGTTCGTGACCGAGGGATTCGCGGGGAATTCACGCGCGCGTCTCGAGCCCAGCGCTGGCCTCGTGTTTGCTCGACACCGTGGACCTCGACCTGGAGCTCCCGCGATGTTGACCCTTCCGATGATCGCGCTCGCCACCGCCGTCCTCTCCATCGTGAGCTGCCTCGCGTTCACCACGTTCGAGCTGCGCGGCTCGGAACGAGGCTGACGTGGTGGCGGGCCCGCGCGATCACGATGCGCCAGCGCACCCGCGGCGCGAGGTCGACGTGTTCGCGCCGAGGCCCCCCGAGGGTCTCGGTGCGATCGTCGCGGCGCTCCGTGTCGCGCGCGACGAGACCAACATCCGCCACACCGGGCGCATCCACGAGATCCCGACGCGCGCGTCGATTGCTCGCATGCTCGAGGGCGCGCGCACCGTGCTCTTCCCCTCGCACTTCGGAGGCACCGAGCTCGACGAAGAGACGCTCGACTTCTTCGTCGGCAGCACGCTCCACGGCGTGCTCGCGCGCCTCCACGAAGACGCGCGTCGCTCGCTCTCGTTCGCGTCGGATCCGAAGAGCGTGGGTGAGCCGGAGATCGCACGGCGTGCGCAGCGCTTCGTCGACGACGTCGCGGGCTCGCTGCCCACGCTGCGACGGCTCGCCGTGGGTGATCTCGAGGCTGTGCGATCGGTCGACGCGACGGGCGCGGGGTTGTCGGAGCTGCTCGTGTGCGACCCCGGCGTCCGAGCGCTCCTGGCGCATCGCTTCGCGCACGTGCTGCACGCCGCCGGCATCCCGCTGCTCGCACGCTTGGCCTCGGAGGTCGCGCGCGAAGAGACGGGCATCGCGATCTCGCCCACCGCGCGGCTCGGTCCGCGCATCGCGATCCTCGGTCCGGTGTCCATCGGGCCCGGCGTCGTCATCGCCGAAGGCACGGTGCTCGGGCCGGGCGCGCGCTGATCAGCATCGAGCAGGTATGACCAGCGCTTCGCGTTTTGGGGTCACTCCAGGCCACTCCAAGTGGTCCGAAAGACTGAGGTTCTGGAGCGCAATTGACGCGATGCTGTTTCTGCAGGGAATTCGGGGTGCCGGCTTCGCTACCACGGTGAGAGCCGCCCTCGACACGCGCCGTGGTCGCGGGCGAGAGTGAAGCGTCGTGACCGAGGGCGAGCGCATCGACGACGCGTGGAGCTTCTACGAGCGCAGCCTCGGGACGCTGACCAGCGGCAACGACGAGGACGCAGACGCGGCGCGTCCGTCTGCGCTCTACCTCGCGACGAACATCCCCGAGTCGGGTGGCGTCGAGAGCTCGTGGGATGGCGCTGGCTGGGTCGAGGTGGCCTACGGCGTCAGCGGCAACGTCAGCTCCTTCACGGTGCACGGCGAGTGTCACGACGTGAGCACGGACAGCTGCGTCGACGACCTCGAGGACAGCGTCTCCGACCGCATCACCGCGCTCCGCGCGGGCTGCACGTGCGCCGACGAGCAGCACTACAACTTCGCGTGGGACGAGCTCAACCGCCTCGTGGACGCGCGTCGCTACGACCGCCCCGGCACCGGCACGTGGACCGGCGCCGCGCGCATGCGCTACCGCTACGACGGCGCGAACCAGCGCGGCATCAAAGAGGTGATCACCTCCCCGATGAGCACCGGCGGTGGCCTCGGCGGCGGCTTCGGCACCGGCGGTCTGAAGGGCGATGGCTGGACGACGAGCGAGCGCATCACGCTCTACGTCTACCCAGGCGACTACGAGCGCCGCGGCCTCCAGCGCAGCACGACGACGTACCTGGCCGACACGACGGACGAGGACGCGACGGAGACGCAGTACCTCGTGGCGGGCGCCCGCATCGTGTGGGCCGCCTCGGCCGACGGCCTGGACCCGCTGATCGACAACAACCGCCGTGCGACGATCAACGTCACCGACCTCCTCGGAACCACGGGCGCCGTCATCGACCTGATCTCAGGCGACGTGGTCGAGGCCAGCACGTATTACCCCAACGGCGCGCGCGAGAACCTCTGGACGAGCGAAGACTCGCTCACCCCCCTCGAGCCCATGGGCTTCACCACGAAGGAGGCCGACGAAGAGATCGGAATGACCTACTTCGGAGAGAGGTGGTTGATTCCGAGATTGGGCCGGTGGGCAACGCCGGACCCGCTGCACATCCACGCGAGTGGCGGCGGAGAGGCGCTCAACTCGTATCACTACGTTGCCGGGAACATTCTCGACTGGTTCGATGCCCAAGGACTCGGTCCTGTCCAGTCTATCGGTACGATCTACGTAATAAGGACTACAAATCGCGACGGCGTGCCAGAGTTCTACGTCGGTCGGACTGCGCAGGAGTTGCGCGCACGGTTCTCGGCGCACCGGTGGGCGAGGCTGCTCCTGAACCCCAGGACGACAGTAGTCCGAATGCAAGCGACGGCTGAGTTGGACGTCCAGGCCTCGGCCGGCCGCTCGGTTTCGAGCGCGCTCGGCGAGGCAAGACGCGGGGCCGAGCAGACACAGCTGGAAGCAGAACGCCTCCGAGCCGCTGGCCAGACGCCAACCGGCGAGGAACTCAACGAGGTGAACGCCGCGGCACCAAGGCCAGGTGGCGCGCAACTTTCCCAACGCCATCGTGTCACATTGGGACCCGAGGAGTCCCTCCAGCCACGTCAGTACCTTACGGGTCCGAGACTCGCAATACTCACGGCCGCTGTCAACCGGCTCGCAACCGGGCTCTCAGTAGTGCTGATAATTCGGGATGCGGATCGAATAGCGCGGCAGCTACGTGGTGAGGTTACGTGCAGATTTCCTCCCTATCAGCTGACCAACGCGCGAGGAACCTACGTCCTCTCGCAGCGAGCCAACATGCTCGGAATGGGCCAGACAACGTACCATCGAATCTACCTTAACGACGGCTTCACCGAACAGATCTCGGAGCAGCAGTACGGTATTGACATGGCGGAAGGGGAAGCGTTGTGGGGCGGGCCAGACGGTGAGGGCGGATTCACTCCTGGGCTCGCGAACCCGTATCCAGACGATGAAATGCAGTGCACGCCTGATTTTCCGGACGGAAGGCCCGCTCCCGATCCACGAACCACTTAACACATCAATTGGAGTTTTGGGCCCTCCTGACCGACGCGGCAGGCTACATGACACTTGTGACGATAGACTCGCTCTCTACCAGACTTTCACCGGACCTGGCCGGAGATGTCGTCTTGCTGATACGGCGTTGCGGGCACGTGCGCTCCGGCACGTGGTTCTCGGATCTACTTGGTCAGGTTCCGGCCACGGCAAGAGTCGTCCAAATCACGCTCGATCAGGGCGCCGAGATTACCGGGTTCAGGGACTTCCAGTTGGCGCCCTCCCTTCGCGGTCTTGATGTTCGCGATCCCGGTTCGCGCTTGTTTCCGAGCGACAAGAGTTGCCCTATGCTCGTATCAGTGGCAATGCCCTATGCCGACGACGAACTGGCTGCGACGGTGGGGCAACTTCGACTCGAACGATTGCGCATCGGAGGTGCCTTTCGCACGTTGCGGACTGGCGCACGCACTGTCCATCTACTGCGCTGTCCGAACCTCCGGAGTCTCGAGGCGGTCGATACTCTCGCTCCTCTCAAGCTCGTTGTCCAAACGTCCTGCTCCAGATTGCGCCTCTCGGAATGCGCAGTTGTTCCTCGACTTGAAGAACTTCATGTGCTCGCGGGCGGGAGGCCTCGTGTGGACGACCTCAACAGCACGCTACCCGCTGCGCGATGCCTCCGGCATCTCGTTGTGACGCAGCTAGCAGATCGGCACCTGATAGACTATTCGCTGGCGCAAGGTCTCAGGTACCTATTTGTGGACGAGTCCGATTCGAACCTACGTCGTCTTGCGGAGAAGGTCCCTTCCGTCCTCTGCACTAACGGCTACGTCAGCATGTATCGAGGAGCCGAAAGACCCGGTGCGCGGGAGTACTTTGCGGGCACCGAGACGGCGGACGGGGTACATGTCGGACCGTACGACGTTTGGGCGCCGGCAAGCAACCGGTGAGTTGTGGGGTAGCGCGCACGTGGAGAGCGCTTCGCGCATGGGGTCACTGGCGCGCCAGGCAAACCTGGCTGAGGAGGAGGTGTGAGTTAGGAAGCAACGAAACCTCACAAGCAGTCCTGCGGGACGAAACCGCCCGGCGAGGGGATCCGCCCAGCCGGAAGCGAGTCTTGCGCGAGCCCGTCCGCGAGGGCGGCCGCGAAGCGTAGACAGCGAGCGCGCGGGCCGTGTGATTGAGCCTCGAAATCCAATTCGTGGTCGCCGACGCCGTGAGCGAGTGCGGAAGGCCAAGCTCGGCGAGCGTAGCGGACGCGCACAAGGCGCGGCTCGTCGATCAGGGCCGCAACGCCTTCGCGTGATGGCGCAGGTGATCGTTCATGAACGTCGCGATGAAGTAGTAGCTGTGGTCGTAGCCCGCGTGCCTTCGCAGGGTGAGGCGCTGGCTGCTCGACGCGCACGCTGCTTCGAGCAGCGACGGCTGGAGCTCGCGCTCGAGGAACTTGTCGCTCGTCCCCTGATCGACGAAGAGCTCGAGATCGGCGCGTGGGCGAGTACGCACCAGCTCGCAGGCGTCGTGCTCGGCCCAGCGTGAGCGGTCGTGGCCGAGGTAGCCGCTGAACGCCTTCTCGCCCCAGGGCACGCGGCTCGGCGCGACGATCGGCGCGAACGCGCTCGCGCTCGCGAAGAGCTTCGGGTGACGCAGCGCGAGCGTGAGCGCGCCGTGACCGCCCATCGAGTGGCCGAAGATCCCGCGTCGACCGCTCGCGATGGGAAAGTCCTCTTCAACCCACGACACGAGCTCTCTCGTGACGTGCGTCTCCATGCGATAGCTCGCCGACCACGGTGCTTCGGTCGCGTCCAGATAGAAGCCCGCGCCGAGCCCGAAGTCCCAGCTCGCGTCGTCGCCCGGGTAGCGCGTCGAACGCGGGCTCGTGTCGCAAGCGACGAGCGCCAAGCCGAGCTCCGCGGCGAGCGCCTGCGCGCCGCCCTTCGTCGGCAGGTGCTCGTCGTTGCAGGTCAGACCCGCCAGGTAATAGAGCGCGGGCACCTTCGCGCTCTTGGCCTGCGGCGGGAGGAACACCGAGAAGCGCATGGGCCCCGCGCACGCCTCGCTCGCGCGCTCGTAGAAGCCCTGCGTGCCGCCGAATGCTGCGTGCTCCGAACGTACGGTGGCGTTCGTCACGGGTACTCGACGACGGTGCGGATCGAGGTGCCCGCGTGCATGAGATCGAAGCCCTCGTTGATGCGTTCGAGCGGGAGCTTGTGCGTGATGAGCGAGTCGATCTCGATGCGCTTGTCCATGTACCAGTCGACGATCTTCGGGACGTCGGTGCGTCCGCGCGCGCCACCGAACGCGGTGCCCTTCCACACGCGACCGGTGACGAGCTGGAACGGTCGCGTGTTGATCTCCTGCCCCGCGCCCGCGACGCCGATGATCACGCTGACGCCCCAGCCGCGGTGACAGCACTCGAGCGCCTGACGCATGAGCGTCGTGTTGCCCACGCACTCGAAGCTGTAGTCCGCGCCGCCGCCCGTGAGCTCCACGAGGTGCGGCACGATGTCGCCCTTCAACGTCTTCGGGTTCACGAAGTGCGTCATGCCCAGCGCGCGACCGAGCGCCTCGCGATCCGGGTTGATGTCGACACCAACGATCTGCGTCGCGCCCACCATGCGCGCGCCCTGGATCACGTTGAGGCCGATGCCGCCGAGGCCGAAGACGACGACGCTCGCGCCCGCCTCGACCTTCGCGGTGAACAGCACCGCGCCGATGCCCGTCGTCACGCCGCAGCCGACGTAACAGATCTTGTCGAAGGGCGCGTCCTTGCGGACCTTCGCGACGGCGATCTCGGGCAGCACCGTGTAGTTCGCGAACGTCGAGCAGCCCATGTAGTGGTGGATGGGCTTGCCTCCGATCGAGAAGCGGCTCGTCCCATCCGGCATCAAGCCCTTGCCCTGCGTGGCGCGGATCGCGGTGCAGAGGTTGGTCTTGCGCGAGAGGCAGCTCTTGCACTGCCGACACTCGGGTGTGTAGAGGAGCACGACGTGATCGCCGGGCACCACGCTCGTCACGCCCGCGCCGACCTCGCGCACGATGCCCGCGCCCTCGTGGCCGAAGATCGCGGGGAACAGGCCCTCGGGATCCGCGCCCGACCGCGTGAACTCGTCGGTGTGGCAGAGGCCCGTCGCCTTCAGCTCGACGAGCACCTCACCGGCCTTCGGTCCTTCGAGATCGACCTCCTCGACGACGAGGGGCTTTCCGGCTTCGTAGGCGACTGCGGCGCGTGTCTTCATGCGAGGGAGGACAACACATTTCGCCGAGCCGCGGCGCGACAAATGCGCGCGGGTCAGCGCTCGAAGTCGGCGGTCAGCTCACCTGTCGAACCGGGCCTGGGCCGCGGACGCCGTGAAGGAACGGCTGGCGAGCGGCGAGGACACCGCCATCGTGCGCGAGCCCGCGCTGTGGTTCGGTCTCGCGCCACGAGAAGGAACGCCGACGGGATCGCCCACGTTGCTGCACGTCGCAGCCGAGACGAACACGGCCGACGACGTCGTGCGTGTGCTGCTCGACGCAGAGCTCGAGATCGACGCACGCGACGCGATGGGCAACACGCCCCTCCACATCGCGTGCCGCCATCGCCGTCTCGCGATCGCGCGTCTTCTCCTCGAGCGTGGGGCCGCCCCGAACGCAGAGGACTGCGCGGGCTACGCGGCGATCGATCACACGACCGAGATCGATCTCGTCGAGCTGCTGCTCGCGCACGGCGCAGGGCCCGATGGCGGCGCGCGGATCGAGTGGCCGATTCGACGCTACGAGGGCTGGCCGCTGCTCGAGCGTCTCGCGTGGTCGGGGCACGACCTGCTCGTGCGTCGTCTCCTGGATGCGGGCCGATCTCTCGAAGCACCCGCGTGCCCTCGCGTGTGCCTGCGAGCAGAAGCACGGCGAGCTCGTCGATCTGTTGCTCGATCGTGGCGCCGATCCGAGCGCGGCGCTCCACGACGTCGCGACCTCGAACGAGCACTTTCTCCGCGTGCTCTTGGATCGCGGGGCCGATCCGAACGTGCGTGATGCCTCGGACGAGACGCCACTCTCTCGCGTCGTGCAGCGAGGCCTCCATCGCGCGGCGCGCCTGTTGATCGATCGCGGCGCCGACCTGCACGTGATCACGTCGAGCGGCGAGAGCCTCTACGCCGCGGCGAAGCGCACCTACGACGGCGGCCTCAGCGATGGGCGCCTCGTGAGGCAGCTCTTGAAAGAGAAGGGCGTGGGCCCCCTCGCGGCTGCGCCCGCGGCAGTGGAGCCCCCGACACCGAGCGCACCACGCGTCGGTGCGCGCGTGACGCACACGAAGTTCGGTGGCGGCGTGGTCACGAAGGTCGACGGCGGCGCGCTCGACGTGACTTTCGACGACGGAGCGAAGAAGACGCTGCTCGCGCGCTTCGTGAAGCTCGACGCGTGACGCGCGCGCGACGGCGCGAGCTCAGCGAGGTGGGCGCAGCCGGATGTAGCGGCCGATCCACTCGATCGCTCGCTCAGCGTTGTGCAGCTCACCTGCGGCGCTCACGCCACTTCGGAGATCACCGCAGATCCTGCCCAGCTGGTCGTCGCTGAACCACGCCTTCGCGAAGAGCTTCTGCAGCGCCTCGAGGTGACCACCCCACGGCGTCTCGGCCAGCGCTGCGCTCAAGTCGCTCTCCGAGGCGACCCCGCGCGGAGGGTTGGCCAAGAGCGCGTCGAGCACGGCATCGCCGGTCGACGTGGGCGCGACCGGTGCACGCGGCTTGGCGACGGGCGCGATCTTCTGTGCCGCGCGCTGTGCGAGGCGCTTGCCGACGCGCTCGGCCGCGCCGGGCGACAGTGTGTCGATCAGGCGGAAGATGCGGCTCTCGTCCCACGCGGGACTGCGCTCGAGCCTTGCCCAAGACCCCGGTGTCAGCGTCGCACGCACGAGATCCGTGCGGCCTCCGAGCGGCAGCGCCGAGACCTCGAGCTCGCTCGTGATCACGCAGCCCAGACGCTGCGCCACACGGAGCGCGCGGTGGTTCACGAACGAGAGGGTCGTGTGAATGGAAGGCGCGAGCAGCGATCGATCGGAGTGCCCGGCCCCATCGAAGCCGAACGCGCGCTCTGCGAGGCGACCGATCACCTCGCCGCCGAAGTGCACGCCTTGTCGTCGCGGCACGATCAGCACGTTCACCGCGAGGCCCGCATCGACGCTGTGCGCCACCACGGCGCCGACGACCTCGCTCACGAGCTTGAGGACCCATGCATGTCGTCCGCGCGCGGGATCGCACGCGAAGACCTCGCGCGCGAGGTACGCCTCGTCCCAGCCGAGCCACGGCTCACGCAGCGCTCGCACGGCCTCGATCAGCGCGGCGTGATCGAGTGGATCAGGGGGGTGGAAGAAGAGTCGCGCGCTGTAGAACGCGGCTTCGCTCGACGTCGTCACGGTCGGTCTCCAACCCGCTGGCACCTCACTGGGTCTCGAGTCAGCGGCTGCCTTCGGGCATCGGCGGCAGCGACTGGAGGTACAGGAAGAGCGCGCCGATCTCGTCGTCCGTCATGAGCGCGAGCGTGGGGTAGGGCATCTGGCGCGCGTCGATCTGACGACCGCTCGGCGTGCGGCCGGTGCGCAACACCTCGCGGAACTGCTCCTCGGTCCAGCCTGCGAGCCCGCTCTCGTCCGGCGTGAGGTTGAGCGGCGTGCCCATCTCGGGAGGCGCGCCGGGGATCGGTCCGCCCGAGAGGTGCTCGCCGTGACAGCCCATGCACACGCGCCCGAGGTAGGCGCCGTACTCCACGGTGCGGCCGGGCTCGGGATCGGGATCATCGACCGCGGAGTGATCGATCACCGACGCGGGGAAGAGCGCGAAGCCGCCCGCGAGATCGATGAAGCGCGCGAGCATGCCGATCTGGTGCGGCGGCAGCTCACGGTCGACGCGGGGCAGCGAGCGTACGTACGCGACGATGAGCCCGAGCTCGCGATCGCTCATGCCGGAGAAGTCCTGCGAAGGCATGAAGCGCACGGACGTTCCCTCGCGGTTCACGCCGTGCCGCACGCTGCGGCTCCAGTCCGCGGCGGTGAAGTCGGCGCAGTGCACGGTGAGGTTCGAGGCGCTGAGCGCGCCGAGCGGACCCATCTCGAGCACGCGACCGCCCCCGTCGTCGAGGTGACAGTCCGGACTGGAGCATCCGCGCGCGGTGTAGAGGCGATGGCCTTCGGCGATCGACGCGGCGTCGGTCGGGATCTCGAAGCTCGCGTCCGCGACCTCGTAGTGCGTGCTCTCCTTGCTCGTGCTCGCCGCGTACGCGCCGCCGAGCGAGAGCAAGAGCACCGCGAGGACGACGGCGACGCCGATCCCCGAGCGTCGGAGCCACTTCTTGCCGCTGCTCGGGCGGGTCGTCGGTGCGGCCGCGGGGTGGGTCGTCGGGGTGGTCGCGCTCTTCACTTCGTCGGTCATGAGTCCCTCCTCGAACGGGCGGGATGATGCCGATGCAGCGGCGGGCGCGATAGGCCTGGCGATCTGAAAACGTCAGACATGACCGCGCGCGGGAGGGCGCGAGACGCGTCGAGTCGTCAGGTCGCGTCGTTCAGGTGCGCTCGATCACTCGTGCGCGTCCTCGTCGTGACCAGGACCGTGCGGGCAGCCGCAGTCGCGGCGCTCACCGTCGAGCAGCGTCGGCAGGCCCACCGTCATGTACACCGCGCCCTCGATGCCGGTGCTGGTGAGCGTGCTCGGAGACTGCGCGTCTTGGAAGGAGAATTCCGCGATCGGGATCACGACGCGCCCGCCGAGCTGGAAGATGCCGAAGTCGATCGACTTGCCGAGCTGCACGCCGAGCGTGCTCCAGTAGCGATCGCTCTCGAAGCGGTACGCGAGCCCGACCTGACAGCCCATGAACCACGCGCCGCTCTGCATGCCGCCCGCGATGCGCACTGCGCCGTCGGTCTGCACCTCGCTCTGCAGCCAACCGCCGACACGGAACGGAAGACCGGTCGGGTAGTGATCGAGACGGAGCTGCAGGCCGCCGCCCCACGTGAGCTCGGGACCGAAGCCGATCGAGGAGATCACGCTCGTGAGCAGCTGCGTCGAGCCGGGCTGACGCGCCTGCGCGCGGAACTGGTCGCGGTGTGAGGGCCGATGCGCCTCGGCCGGCGTGGCCTCTGCGCTCGAGGTCTCGGCCGGTGCGTCGCTCTCTGCGGGGGTGCTGTCCTGTGCGAGCGCGGTGCCGGCGGCGAAGGGGGCGGCGAGCGTGAGCACGAGCGCGGACGCTCGAAGCAAGTGCGGATGCTGGGTGGCGTTCATGGGTCCTCCGACAGGGCTCTACGATGCTGGGCGCGAACGGATCGATGTGGAAGCCCCCACGGTCGGGGACTTCAGGGTTCTTCACGAAGCGGCCCTCAGGGTCCGGCCGACGCGCAGCCGTCCCCGGCGATCGACGGAATCACGATGTCGACGACGACGTCGCGCAGCCAGCGCATCCCATCACCGCGCACCACCACGACGAGCCGGTACACCTGCACGCGATCGGTGCGCGCGACGCGCGTGTTGTCGAAGTGCACGACGAAGGTGACCTCCGAGCCAGGCAGCACGTCGGCGAACCCGTCGCCCACGATGCGGGCGCCGTCGGCGGGGACGACGGATCGCGCCTCGACGCGTGAGACCAGCGTGGTCGCGTCGATCGCGTCCCTCGGATCGTCGTCGAGCTCTGCGACGATCGTCGTCGGCACCTCGCTGACCAGCGATCGGATCGCATCGATCACGCCGTCGTCGAGGAGACGTCCGTCGATGCCGATGTCGAAGACGAGCGGCGTTCCGTCGGCGCGCACGGTGCCCGTGTCGCGCGCGATCGTGCGCAGCTGGGTGAGCGCCTCCGGCTCGAAGCCCGAGAAGAGGCCCACCACGCGCGCGCCCATCCCGCGGAGCGCGCTCACCGCGTCGGTGTAGTCGTGCGGCTCGGGCGAGATGCCCTCGTAGGGGTTCACACCGAACGGTCCATTGTGGAACTGCGCGTCGGTGAACAGCAGAAAGACAGGCACCGCGCGCGCTCGGAAGCAGGGGTGACCGAGCGTCGAAACGTCGCTGCACGTGCGCGGCGGCACGAACTCTCCCAGGCCTTCACCCGTGGCCGCGAGGTAGAGCGCCTCCGTCGTGGACTCGGGCCCGTCGTTGCCCATCTGGAGCGCGAGTCGATCGACGGCCGCCTGCACCTCGCTGGGATCCGACGTCACGGGCGCGACCATGCGGAAGACCTGATCGAAGCCGGGATTGCCGTACGGCTCGAGCGGGAAGTCGGCGTAGTGCGCGACCGAGAAGCGAACGTCCTCGATCTGCGCGGCGATGTTGGGGATGAGCACGTCGCGCACGCTCGCGCGGATCTGCTCGATCTCCTCGCCCATGCTGCCCGTCACGTCGACGAGGAAGAGCACGTCGGCGGTGTCGAGGCCGACGCGGTAGGTGATCGTGACCTCTTCGGTCGGCTCCTCGGGCGGGATCTCGATGCACACATCCGCTGGCAGTCGCGGCGTGAACACGTCGGGCGGCGCGAAGACGTCGGGGAACACCACGTGCGCGTCGGTGCCTGCGTCACGACCGCTGTCGGGGCGCGGTGCATCGAAGCTGGGCGCGTCGCGGCCCGCATCGAACGGCGGCGGCACCTCGAGCCCGGTCTTGGCGCCGCATCCCGACAGCACGAGCGCGGCCCACGCGAACCTCCGCGCGATCACGCATCGCTGTCCCGTGCCTGGCACGAGGACGAGGATACGCGAACGCGTGTCGCGGGGATCAGGGCGTCGTGAGCGCGCGCTCGACGATGGTGTGTGCGTGGGTGAGCGCGTGATCGAGATCGAACTGCGCGTGGATGTCGGCCTCCGACAGGTGTGCGCGGATGTCGGCGTCGGCGATCAGGAAGTCGCGGAACGCTCCTTCGCCTGCGAACGCGCGCATCGCGTTGCGCTGGACGAGCACGTACGCGCCCTGACGCGGGAGGCCCTTGCCCACGAGCGCGAGCAACACGCCCTCGCTCGCCCAGAGGCCGCCGGTCCTCTCGAGGTTCTTCTTCAGGTTCTCGGGATAGACGACGAGCCCTTCGACGAGGCGCTTGGTGCGATCGAGCATGAACGCGAGCGTCGCGCAGGCATCGGGCGTCATCATGCGCTCGACCGAGCTGTGGCTGATGTCGCGCTCGTGCCAGAGGGCCACGTTCTCGAGCGCAGGGATCGCCGCCGCGCGCACGATGCGCGCGAGCCCGCAGAGGTTCTCGCTCAAGATCGGGTTGCGCTTGTGGGGCATCGCGGAGCTGCCCTTCTGCCCCGCGGTGAAGGGCTCTTCGGCCTCGAGGACCTCGGTGCGCTGCCAGTGACGCACGTTCGTCGCGAAGCGCTCGATGCCCGCGGCGAGCAGGGCCATCGCGAGGTGCAGCGCGGCGTGACGATCACGCGGGACGATCTGCGTGGCGACCGTCTCGGCCTGGAGCCCGAGGCGACCGAGCGCGTCGGCCTCGATCGCGGGCGTGAGGTGCGCGTAGGTGCCGACCGCGCCTGCGATCTTGCCCCACGCGATCTCCTTGCGTGCTTCGCGCAGTCGCTCGAGGCCGCGCGCGATCTCGGCGTGGTGGCCCGCGAGCGCGATGCCGAACGTCGTGGGCTCCGCGTGGATGCCGTGCGAGCGCCCGATCATCGGCGTCTTCTCGTGCTCGATCACGCGCGCACGGAACGCCGCGAGCAGCGCCTCGGTCCGCTTGATCAGCGAGTCCGTCGCGCGCACGAGCAAGAGCGCGAAGCTCGTGTCGAGCACGTCGCTCGAGGTCATGCCGCGATGCAGCCAGCGCGCAGGCGGGCCCGCGAGCTCTTCGACGTGCGTGAGGAACGCGATCACGTCGTGCTTGGTGGTGACCTCGATCTCGTCGATGCGTCTCGCGTCGAGCCGATCGATCACGGGCCGCACGGCGTCCGCGGTGCCCGTGGGCACGATGCCCGCGCGCTCCATCGCCTCGCACGCGGCGAGCTCCACCTCGAGCCAGGTGCGGTAGCGCGTCTCGGACGACCAGAGCTGCTCGTGATCTTTGGGCGTGTAGCGGGGGATCATGGCGGCCCCGATACCCGGGCTGCGTCGAGCGATCAAGCGCGGATCGTCAGCGAGCCCAGTGGTGGGGGCGTCGCATCGCCTGCATCGTGGAAGGCCGACTGCGCGGGCGGCGTGTCATCCGGGGATGGAGGCGATCTCTCGCATCATCGCGGGCACGTCGTTCGGTCGCTCGTGCGGCTGCTTCGCGAGCGCGCGGAGGACGAGCGCGTCGACAGCGTGAGGCACGCCCTGCATCAGGTGCGACGGAGGCACGGGCGCCTCGGTGAGCAGCGACGTGAGGACGGCGAAGGGCGTGGCTCCGAGGAACGGCGGGATGCCGGCGATCATCTCGTAGAGCAGGGCGCCGAGGCCGTACACATCCGCGCGCACGTCGAGGTGACGCTCTCCGCGCGCCTGCTCGGGGCTCATGTAGTGCGCGGTGCCCACGATGGCGCCCGTGCGCGTGACCCACACGCTCGCGCCCTCGCGGATGGGCTTGGCGAGGCCGAAGTCGAGCAGCACCGCGCGCTCGCCGAGGCCCTCGCGCTGCGCGAGGAACACGTTCGAGGGCTTGAGATCACGATGAAGGACGCCCGCATGGTGCGCAGCCGCGAGCGCGTCGGCGACCTCGAGCGCGATGCGACGCGCATCGGACCACGAGAGGCGTCCCATGCGCGCGAGGCGCTGCTCGAGCGTCTCGCCCTCGAGCAGATCCATGACGAGGAAGCGTGGCTCGCCCTCGAGATCGAAGTCGTGCACCTGCACGATGCCCACGTGACCGAGGGAGCTCGCGGCCTTGGCCTCCCGCTCGAAGCGATGGAGCGACTCCATCGAGATCCGCTCGTCGGGCAGGAGCGTCTTGACCGCGTAGCGCTTGCCGGTGCGGAGGTGGCGCGCTGTGTAGACGCAGCCCATGCCGCCCGCCGCGAGCAGGCCCTCGACGAACCAGGTCTGCTTGAGCGTGTGGCCCACGAGCTGCTCGGCGCTCGTGCGCGCGGGCGCGAGCGAGCCCGCCGCGGGGCTCGTGTGAGGCGCCATCGCGTGCGCGCCGATC
>JAFLCL010000419.1 GCA_017303575.1 Deltaproteobacteria bacterium | reverse complement strand
CACGCACGAGCCGACCGAGCGCGGCGCCGAGGTACGTGCGCGTGGCGCGCGTGTCGGCGAAGGGGAGCGTGAGCTCCGGCAGCGCCGTCACGGGCTCGCGCCCTCGGCCGGGGTGGGATCGTCGGGTTGATCCGTCTCGGGGAGATCGTCGTCGCCCTCACCCTCGTCCTCGGCGGGCTCGACCTCCACGCTGCCGCCCGCCGAAGCCTGTCGCGCCCGACGCGCCTCGGCGCGACGCGCCGCGTACTCGGGGTGCGGTCGCTGCGAGCGCGCGAGGCACTGCACGCCCTCGGGTGGACGGCCTCGACGCCACGTGAGCTGCGGCGTGCGCGGCCCGATGTGAGGCCGAAACAAGGGCGCGGGATCGCAGTGCTCGCCGTCGCGGATGAGGATGAAGTGGAGGTGGGGGCCGTGGCTCGTCCCCGTGTTGCCGAGGTGCGCGACGACCTGTCCGCGACGGACCGTCTGCCCCGCCACCACCGTGAGGTCGCGGTTGTGCGCGTAGGCGGTAGCCCAGCCGTTGGGGTGCTGGATGATGACGAAGTTGCCGTAGCCCGAGATCTCGTTGCCCGCGTACGCGACGATGCCTCGCTCCGCCGCGCGGATCGGCGCGCCCGTGGGACCACGGATGTCGACAGCGAGGTGGTAGCCCGCGGTGCCGCTGCCCCAGCCGCGGATGAAGCGCCCTCCCCGCACGGGCATCTCGAGCGTGCCCGGCATACGACGCCCCGCCGCGCCCGCCGCCACGATCCAGCTGCGCTCGGGCGGATGCGACAAGAGCTGCTGCGCGGTGCGCGCGCGTCCGAGGCCCAGCCGGTTCGCCCGCACGCTCGCTTGGCGCTGCTCGCGCGACGGCTCCGCCGGCGCGACGCGTCCCTGCCGCAGCGACGCGGGATCCTCACCCTCGCGCGGCACGAGCAGCTCCTGCCCCACACGCACGCGATCACCGCGGATGCGGTTGGCGTCGCGGATGGCCTCGACGTCCGCGTGGTAGCGGCGCGCGATCCGCGCGAGCGTGTCGCCCTGCTGCACCACGTGGACGCGCGGACGCTGCGCGGCGATCGACGATGCGAGCAGCATCGTGAGCGCGAAGACGGCGAGCGCGAGCGTGCGTCCGAGCGAGCGCATGACGGGGCCCGACGATGCCATGGAGCGACGTTGCGGCAATCGCGCCCGAACGATCACCGCCCCCCGACCGATTCCCCCGCACGCGCGAGCAGTGCCCGGTTGGCCGGCCCCCGCGCGCCGCGCATGCTTGGCGCGATGCGTCGCCTGTGGCTCGTCGTCAGCCGATCGTTCTTGGTCCTCGGGACGCTGCTCCCGATGTGGCTCGCGTACGTCGTGCCCGTGGTCCGCACGGTCCGCTTCGGCGCGACGATCCCCGAGGCGCGCTGGGATCGGCTGAACGCCAAGTGGGCCGAGCGCTTCCGGTGGCTCGCGATCCGCATGCGCGGCGGGCTCATCAAGGTCGGCCAGGTGCTCTCCACCCGCCCCGATCTCCTGCCGGTCAAGTGGATCGAGGTGCTCTCGACGCTTCAGGACCAGGTCGAGCCGTGCCCGTGGCGCGAGATCGAGCCACACGTGATCCGCGCCTACGAAGGTCGAAGGCCGCAGTCGCTCTTCGCGTCGTTCGACGAGCACGCGACGGCGGCCGCGAGCTTCGGTCAGGTGCACCGCGCGACGACCGTCGATGGTGAGAAGGTCGCGCTCAAGATCCGCTACCCCGACGCGGAGCTGAAGCTCGCCACCGACTTCGGCGTGCTCGGTCTGATGCTGCCGCTGTTCAACCTCTTCGTGCCCCAGGTGCGGCTGCGCCCGATCTTCGACGAGGTGAAGCGCGCGCTCACGCTCGAGCTCGACTACGAGCAGGAGGCGCGGTTCACCGAGACCATCCACGCGAACATGGCGGAGGTCGAGAACGTCTTCGTGCCGCGCGTGATCCGCGAGCTGACCCGCCGCGAGGTGATCTGCACCACGTGGTTCGACGGCGTGAAGATCACCGACCCCGCCTTCCTCGCCGATCCCGCGCTCGATCGCGAGGCGCTGCTCGATCGGGTCATCGAGGCGTGGGTCAAGCAGATGTACATCGACGGCGTGTTCCAGAGCGATCCGCACCCGGGCAACGTGCTCGCGCGCCTCACCGATCACGGCCCCGAGATCTGCATCGTGGACTTCGGTCAGGTGAAGATCATGACCAAGGCCTTCCACGAGAAGCTGCTGAAGAGCGTGATGGCCTTCATGACGCGCGATCAGGCGGGCTTCGGGCGGAGCCTCGTGGACGTGGGCCTGTTCTCCGAGGCCGACCTGCCGCGCGTCGAGCCGCTGCTCACGAAGGTCTTCGAGAAGTACGACGCCGTGAGCCAGGGCGAGATCGTGCTCGACTTCGGGTGGCTGAGGCAGGAGGTCATGGGCGCGATCACCTCGCTGCGAGGGATCGTCGTGCCGCAGGAGCTGGTGCTCTACGGCCGCACGTTCGTGCTGCTCGGAGGCCTGGTGCGCGCGATCGATCCGAACGCCGACGTGCTCGAGCTCGCGCGCCCGCACTTCCTCCGCGCGATGCTCTCGGGCGGCCCGCCCGAGTGAGGTGATCGCATGTGCACGATCTTGATCGCGCGGCACGTGCATCCGCGCTTCCCCCTCGTGATCGCGGCGAACCGGGACGAGATCCGCGCGCGTCCCTCCGCGCCGCCGAGGCTCCTCGACGTCGAGCACGACGTGAGGGGCGGCCAGGATCTGGTGGCGGGCGGCACCTGGCTCGGCGTGGCGAAGCTGCGCTTCCTCACCGCTGTCACCAACCAACGCACCCACCGTCCGCCCGATCCGAGCCGCGCCTCGCGAGGCGCGCTCGTCATGGATCTCTTGCGCGATCCCTCGACCGAGCGGTCCCGCGCGCGCCTCGCGGCGATCGCGCCCAACCACTACAACGGCGCGAACGTGCTCGTCGGCGACGTGCAGTCTCTCCACGTCGCGTACCTCCGCGACGACGAGGCGACGCGTGTGGTCGCGGTGCCCGAGGGTGTCTCGGTGCTCACCAACGGCGAGCTCGACGAGCGTGATGCGTTTCCCAAGATCGATCGGCTGATCGCGCTGACGTCACCGCTGCTCGACGACGAAGAGGGCCTCGTCGTCCAGCTCCACGCGGCGCTGGGCGATCACGCGCGGCCCCCGATCGAGCGCATCCCCTCGCCGCCCGAGGGCTCGATGTTCACCGGCGATCAGCTGGCAGACCTCCACGCGATCTGCGTGCACGCGACGTTCGGCGCGGCTGCCTACGGCACTGTGTCGTCGTCGATCCTGCTCTTCGGTGACGACGGGACGGTGGCGCGGTGGGAGCACGTCGAGGGCTCCCCATGCACCCATCCTCGCGCCCGCATCCTCTGACCACGCCTCGACGGAACGGAAGAAGCCCGCCGGAGCGGGCCTCTTCACGAACGAGCGGAGCGTGAGCTCAGCGCGACCAGCGGGGGGCGCGATCGGAGAAGGTGCCGGCCCACTGCTCTGCGAGCTGCGGGGCGCCGTTGAGCATCTGGAGCAGCATCAGCATCTGCTGACCCGGATCCCCCGCGCCCGGCGCACGCTCGGCGCGCACGAGCAGGCGCGAGTCCGGGCGCTGCGTGATCGTCACGACAGCATCGCGCGCGACCTGCGAGGGCACGTCGACAACGGTCGACTGCTGACCGCCCGTGTTCGCGTACACGCGGTAGCCGCCGCCGGGGATCTGCATGATGCCCAGCTCGATGCTCGGACCACCACGCGGGCTCCACACCGCGACGGTGCCCGGCTGCATGCCGGGGCCCACGAGCGTCACCGGGATGCGCGGGAGCAGATCGACGCGCGCCGTCACCGGGGGCAGCGTCGGCTGCGGAGGCGGCACGACCACCTGCGGAGGCGGCGCGACCACGATGGGACCGGTGCCGGCGCCGAGGTTGTCGTAGCGGATGCCGGGGATCGTCGTGATGCCCAGCTGGTAGGGGCCGCTGTTGCCGGAGCTGTAGCTGCCGACCCAGACCATGATCTGGCCGGGGCCCGTGGGGCCTTCGACCAGCGGGTTGGCGGCCCCGCCGCCGTCGTCGTTGCAGCCGAGCCGGCCGTCGGGGTACCGAACGACGAGGGTCGTGTCGCTCTGCGCGCTCACCACGAAGCGGAGGTTGGGAAAGCCCGTCCGGGCGTTCACGATGTGGCTGGGCGGACCCGTGATCCATCCGCGGCAGTCGGACGACATGTTGCTCGCCTGGATCGGCCCGCCGAAGGTGCCCGTCACGATCATCGGGTCGGGGCGCGCGCCGAGCGACATGTCGACGGTCGCGAACAGGGCGCCCGTCGCAGGACCGGGGCCGCCGGGGCGAACGATCGGAGGCGCGCCGCCCGCCGCCATCACGTCGAGGTCGTAGGGGCCCGTGTTGCTGCCCGAGTAGGAGCCCACCCAGATGCGCCACTGACCGGGCACCGCGGGGAGATCGAGCAGCGGGTTGAGCGAGCCGCCGCCGTCGTCGTCGCACATCACGCGACCGTCGGGCATCTGCACCATCAGCGTTGTGTCGATGCCCGAGCGGCCCGCGATGCGGACCGACTGCACGCCCGGCGAGACCGAGAGGATGTGGCTGGGGTTGGGCTGCGCGTAGCCGCGGCAGCTCCCGTTCACGGACGACAAGCTCACACCTCCGCCCGCGATGCCGCGGAGCGAGGTGCGCTGGTTGCCACTGATCGCGGCCTGCCCGTAGGAGGGCGGCGCCTGGGGCACGACGTACTGCGCGCTCGCAGCCGCGGGGAGGCCCGCCGCGAGGAAGAGGACCGCTGCACCCGCTACCCGCTTGGCCGACCGCTTGGCCGCTCCGGACACCGCTCGACTCGACGACATGCTTCCTCCAGCTGGAACTTCACCCACCTCGACCCGTGCTCATACGCCACCGGCTCCGAGGTGCTTCCCCGTGACGTTCGAGTCGCGGTGAGGATTCACCACCGTTCACGATCCGTCGCGAGCGGGCCGAGTATGCCCGATCCCCTCCTGACCGCGCACGCGCCTCGGCCCTTGGCCGCGGGCGCGACCTGATCCAAGCCTCCGCACCATGCGAACAGCCCAGACCCTCGCGATCGCCCTGGCCCTCGCCCTCGTTCCCAGCTGCGGCTCGAGCGCGCCCCCGCCCGAAGCGGCCAACGAGACGGCGACGGGCGGCGAGACGACCACCGCCGAGGCCACACCGAGCCACCCGTGGGACGGCCTCGACACCGCGG
>JAFLCL010000418.1 GCA_017303575.1 Deltaproteobacteria bacterium | reverse complement strand
GCAGCGCCCAGCCCCGTGGGCGCGCGGCCGTCAGGCGTGTCCATCGCTCGCGACGGCCACGGGCGGCGTCGACGCGCGGTGCAGGCGCGCGCAGGCGCGGAGGTTCACGAGGTGCGCCGTCGCGATGAACGCGACGCCCATCACCGTGACGCCGATCTCCATCGGACCTTCGACGAAGCGGCTCGAGACGAGCTGCGCGGCGCCGATCAGAAAGAGACCGAGCGGCTGTGGGTTGCCGTGCTCGTGGCGGTAGGCGGGCACGAGCGCGTAGAGGCCCACGAGGAGCGCGACCGCGAGAAAGGGCGTCTCCATCCACTCGAGCGCGTTCGTGATCGACGAGCCCTCGCCCACGGGGCCACCGAGGATGGAGCCGAACGACGGCGCGATCGAGAGCGCACCGGTCGCAGCGCAGTGCACCGCGCAGCCCAGCGAGACGCCGATGCCCATGCGATCGGCGAGCGACTGCACGCCCGAGGCATGATCGTGCCCCGACACATCGGGAGCGTTCGCGCGGGTCGTCTGGGAGGGCTCGGTCACGGTCGGTCTCGCAGGGTCGGCGATCATACGCGCCGCGGTTGCAGACGCAACGCGATCGCAACAACGCGGTCGGGCCCGCGCCTGGCAAGACTTCCAGGCTGGCGCGCGGGAACGTCCGGCGGGCTCCGATCGCGCCGATCCGTCCTGCCGTCTTGTCGCGGAACGGCCTGATTCTCAGCGATTTCGCGGATTCGGTCCGACCGCGGGTCAGGCACCCACGTTGCTCGACGTCGGCGCGAAGGAGCCCCGATGACCCGAGACCCCGACGATCTCCCCGCCTCGACCTTCGACCCGTCGCCGCCCGGATCCGCGGTGGCGACGACCCCGGACGATCCGCTGCGTGCCCTGCTCGTCGAGTGGTTCGTCACCTACAACCCGCTGCCGCTCGCGAGCGCGGCCCTCGTGCTCGGCGGGCTCTGGATCGCGTCGCGCGAGCTCGCGCATCGAGGTCTCCTCGGTGCGCTCGGCGTCTCGGCGATCGCAGAGCTCTATGCGCTCGCGCTCATCGGCGGAGCGTGGGTGCTGCGGAGACACGGACACCGTCGGTCCGCGGTGATGCTCGGCCTGCTCGCCGCGCTCTATCAGTGCGACGTCACCCTCCACCTCGAGATGTGCGCGTACCTCGACGTGGCCGGCGTGCTCGCGCTGCTCGCGTGGGTGGCGCTCTTCGCGATCAAGCTCGACCTCCTCGGCCGCGCGCTCGAGCTCGAGCTCTCTGCCTCTGCGCGGTGGACACCGATCGTCGGCGCTGCGTGCGTGGCCCTCGTGCCGATCGTGTCGCGGTGGACGACGCTCGACGAGCGCAGCACGTTCACCGCGCTCGCGATCTTCGGTGTGGGCGCCGCGGCGCTCTCGAGCTGCCGTGCGGTGCGGGCGCGAGAGGGCTTCGACGTGCGTGGCCGTCGCGCGATGCGCGGCGTGCAGGTGCTCTTCGCGACGGCGGCGCTCGGTCACGTCGCGTACGCGTGCGCCGAGATGGGCGTCTCGCGCGTGCCCGTGATCGCCGCCGTGCTGCTCGTCGGTGTGCGTGTGATCCGCCATGAGCTGGCGGTGTGGGTCGTGTCGCTCGGCGTCGTCGCGGGCGTCGCGGCGATCGATCCTGCGTTCGCGCCGCTCATCCTCGGTCTCGCGGCCGCGAGCCTCGTGCTCCACGCGGTGCGTGTGCGCGCCTCGCCGATGCACACGCCAGCCGCGCCGACCGGCCCGACCTATCGAGGTGCGCCGATGCTCGATGACCTCACGCGCGACGACGTGACGACGCTCGCGGCGCACCCGATCGTGTTCACGCGCGCGAGCCTGGACACGCAGCGGCGGGTGGTGATCGGCGCGATCGGGCTCGCCTATCTCTGCCTCACCACGTGGGGCGCGGACACGATCTTCTCGACGCATCACGTGGTCGTGGACGTGGGCCTCGTCGTCCTCTGCGCGGGCCTCTTCGCGCGTCGACGAACGATCGCGGCGCTCGCGCCGATCGGCCTGGGCGCGGTGCACCTCGCGATCGTCGAGGAGGCGCTCGTGCCGCCGCGCAGCGCGCTCGAGCTCGGGGTGTGGGCGATCGCGTCGGGCTTCGCGATGCTCGGGCTCTCGGTCGCGGCGCACGTGCGGCTGGGCCGACCGCGGACCGTGATCGACGGGTAGTCGGTTCCTCCCCTGGGCGGTGGGTCCGTGCTACCTGCTCGCCCCTGTGACCGGTCCCGCGCTGCGCCTCGGCGTCCACCACCTCGCGGTGAAGGCTCGCGATCTCTCTCGCGCGGAGCGCTTCTACGTCGGCTTGCTCGGTCTGCGGGTGCAGATCCGCCGCGAGGACGAGCAGGGTCTGCGCTCGATCTGGCTCGCGCTCGGGCCCAAGACCGAGGGCGACAGCAAGCAGCCGCAGCCGTTCCTCGCGCTCGAGCGCGCAGACGACGACGTGGGCTCGCCGCGCAGCGACGACGCGATCGGCTGGCACTGCGTCGCGCTCGGCATCGAGGTCGACGAGCGTGAGGGCTGGCGCAGGGCGCTCGAGGCCGCGGGGCACCCCGTGTTCAAGGAGACGGCGTACACGCTCTACGTCCGCGATCCCGAAGGATCGGTCGTCGCGCTCAGCCATCACCCCACCCCTGCCCCGAGCGCGAGCACGGAGCCCGAGCGGCCTCCGAGCATCCCGCCGGACGAGGTCGCGACCGGATCGATCACGTCCCGCCTCTCGGCGCTGGTGTCGCTGTCGATCGCGCTCTTGGCGCTCACGAGCACGCTGCTCGCCGCGGGCGTGGACGCGCAGCGTCGTGCGCGTGCGCCGCGCGTGCCGAGCGACGTCCTCATCATCGGCAGCTCGTCCGTGAACGGCGCGCTCGGTCGCCTCATCGAGAGCGAGCTCGCGACGGCCGGCCTTCACCCCGAGCGCCGCGCACGATCGTCGAGCGGCTTCTCGCGCCCCGACTTCTACGACTGGGAAGCGGAGATCCCGAGCCTCGGCGATCTCCACGCGCTGCGCGGACTCGTCGTGTACGCGGGCGGCAACGACGCGCAGGCGATCCGTCTGCGCGAGCGCGAGCTGCCCGAGGCCGTGCGCACGGATCGTCGCGCGCGGCGGACCGCCGAGTGGATCCAGTGGCGCGACGAGGCGCGCTGGCGGACGACGTACGAGGGACGCGTTCGATCGTTCGTCGACGCGCTGTGCACGGCGGGCGCGCGGCGCGTGCTCGTGGTGCTCCCGGCGGAGGGCGAGAACGAGCACTGGTCCGAGCGCATGGAGCGCATCCAGGTGCTGCAGGAGTCGGCGACGCGCGCGACGCGCTGCGGTCGCGTGATCGATCCGCGCGGCGTGCGCGTGCGCGAGGGCGCGACGGTCGACGGCATCCACCTGTCGCGCACGGGCGCACGCGCCGTGTGGGATCGCGTCGGCGCGAGCATCGTCGAAGGTCTCACCCGCGATTGATCACGCGGGGCGGCTCACGCCGTCCACGACACGTCGTACTTCACGTCGCCCTTCGCCTCCGAGACGACGTGCATCACGACGTTCGCCTTCACGCTCGCGCGATCGCACGCGCCGAGGATCGAGCCCGCGATGCCGTCCGCGTAGGCCTTGAGCGAGTGGTCACGTGCAGGGAAGCCGCTCAGCGTGATCACGCAGGCGCGCTCGGTCTCGGGCTCGGCGCCCGCCTCGTAGCCCAGCGTCCCCGTGCCGCGGGTGAGCGCGCCGTGCACGAGCTGTCCGCGCGAGAGGAGACGCGTGGGACCGTTCGTCGTGGACATGCGCACGAGGCCCGCGACGAGCGGCGTGCCGAGCGTCTGCACCATCACGCGACGCCAGAAGCGCGTGTACTCCTCGGGACCGATCACCGCGTGGAGCGTCTCGACCAGGGCGAGGTGCTCCGCGAGATCGATCCACGCGATCGACAAGAGCTGCCGCATCTTGCTGATGCGTGCCTCGCCGACCTTGGTGATCACGTCCTTCGCGCGCGGCGAGCGATCGAGCTCGGCGAGCACCGAGTGCGTGAGCACGGCCCGCGCTGCCCTGTCGGTCGAAGCCACGGGCCGTAGATACGAGGTGCGCGCGTGCCCGTCACGGCAAAGGTTCGGCGGGCGGCTCACGTATACTCCGCGCGTTGGAACGTGGTCGCGTCATCGGTGAGAAGTACGAGCTGATCTCCCCCATCGGCGAGGGCGGGATGGGCGTGGTGTGGCGGGCCAGGCACGTCACGCTCGGCCGCGAGGTCGCGCTCAAGCGTGTGATCGGCGAGAACGCGGGCGAGACCACGCTTCAGCGCTTCCTCCGCGAGGCGCAGAGCGCGGCTTCCGTACGCGCTCCGAACGTCGTCGACGTCGTCGACTACGGGCGCGACGCGAGCGGCGATCCGTACCTCGTGATGGAGCTGCTCGAGGGCGAGAGCCTCGAGCAGCGGCTCAAGCGGACGCCAGCCCTCACGCTCGACGAGGCGCTCGATCTGCTCGATCAAGCGCTGATCGGTCTCACGGCGATCCACGACGCGGGCATCGTGCACCGCGACCTCAAGCCCGCGAACCTGTTCCTCGCGCGCGCGACGAGCCACGCGCCGATCGTGGTGAAGGTGCTCGACTTCGGGATCGCACGCCCGGCAGCGCCGGACGCGAGCGCGCTCACGCACACGATGCAGACGCTGGGCACGCCGCACTACATGTCGCCCGAGCAGGTCCGCTCCGCGAAGAACGTCGACGCGCGCAGCGACGTGTATGCGATGGGCGTCATCCTCTACCAGGTCGTCACGGGGCGCCTCCCGTTCGAAGGACCGAGCGCGACGGCGATCATCGCGGCGATCGTCACCGAGGATCCGCCGAGCATCCGATCGCTGCGGCCCGAGGTACCGGAGCTCGTCGCCGAGACGGTGCAGCGTGCGATGTCGCGACGTGCCGACGATCGTTTCCTCGATGCGCGCGCGCTGCGTGACGCGCTCGCTCGCGCGCGTCGTGGTGAGACGCTGCCCGGGCTCGAGGTGGGTCGCGTGAGCGTGACGGCGCCGACCGTCGTCATGAGCACACCACCGGCGACGGGGCCTTCCTCCGCGGGTGACGTCGTTGCGAGCGCGCGCGTGGGCACGACGGAACGCATCCCCGCCAAGCCGCGCACGCGACGCGGCTTCTTCGCGATGTTCGGCATGCTCGGCACGGCGACGGCGGCAGGCCTGGCGCTGTTCGCCGCTCAGAATCGATCCGCGCCCGAGGCGGCGCCCGCTGCGCCGAGCCTCGACATGGGCGTACCCGTCGCGCAGTCGCGCGGAACCGAGGGCGGCGTCGGCCGAGGCTTCGGTGGTGGCGGTGCC
>JAFLCL010000417.1 GCA_017303575.1 Deltaproteobacteria bacterium | reverse complement strand
GCGGGCCCGTGCGACGTGGCCGAGAGCTGCACGGGCAGCACAGCGGCGTGTCCGACCAACGCGTTCTCGCCGAGCTCGACTGTGTGTCGCGCCATGGCGGGCCCGTGCGACGTGGCCGAGAGCTGCACGGGCAGCGCCGCCGCGTGTCCGTCCGATGCGTTCGCGCCCAGCAGCACCACGTGCCGCGACGCGGCGGGTGTGTGCGACGTGGCCGAGGCGTGCACCGGTAGCGCGGCTGCGTGCCCGGCCAACGGGTTCGCTTCGAGCGCCACCATCTGCCGCGCGCAGATGGGCGCGTGCGACGTCGCCGAGACGTGCACCGGCTCCACCGCCCCGTGCCCGACGGATCGCGTCGCGTCGGTCGGCACGGTGTGTCGTGCGGTGGCAGGCCTCTGCGACGCGGCGGAGACGTGCAACGGAACGCTGACGACGTGTCCTGGTGATCGCTACCAGCCCGTGGGCACCGTGTGTCGTCCGCCGATCGATCCCATCTGCGATCGTGTCGAGACCTGCACGGCGGTCTCCGGCCCCAACTGCCCCGCGGACGTGGTCACTGACGAGGGCACGGTCTGCGGCGGGTCGTGCGGCGGTCAGTGCGATGGAAGCGGCATGTGCCTGGACGCGTGTCGCTGCATCCCCGGTCAGGCCGACTGCGACGGCGATCTGGTGTGCGAGAGCTGCAACACCGGCCTCGATCCTTGCCTCTTCCGCGACGTCCTCGCCTGCAGCCCCTCGGGCCCTCGCTGCGACACCGCGGTCAAGACGATGCCCGACGGAACCGAGTGCCGCTCCGGCACCGGCGTCTGTCGCGGCGGCGAGTGCGTGCCGACCTGATCGGCATCGCCCCGGCGACCGAGTCGACCGATCCTCGAGGCGAGCGCACCGCTCGGCGCACCCGGGAGCAGCCAGTCAGTCGTATCGAGGAGTGCGCGGGTGCCTCGAGAGCTCGCGAATGGCGTCGAGACGCTGGGTCGCGAACCACCAGCGACGCCGATCGATGTGCGCCGAGCCCTCGCCCCCGACTGTTCCCCCGATCGTTGGGCAGCCTCGGTGCGTCAGCGACTGCGGCCCGCGCGGAGCTGCACGTTCAGGACGACGACGCCTTGCTCGGCGACGGTCACGTGGCGCGTCTGTGAGCGGTGGCCTGCGTGCGAGACCTCGACGTCGTACTCGCCCGGCGGGACCTCGACGGCGAAGCTGCCTTCCGCGTCTGCAGTGAGCTCGCGGCCGAGCGGTCGGATGATCACCCGCGCGGCGATCGGCGTGCCGTTGCTGGCCTGGATGACGCCGCGGATCTCACCCTGCGGTAGGGCGCGCGACATGCTCGAGGCGGTCTCGGTGGGAGCGCCCGCCACGATCGTCAGCGTGCCTTCGACGGGATCGCGGCCCTCGGAGGTGATGCGGTAGCGGGCGCTGCCGAGCGGCACGTCCGCGATCTGCCAGCGGCCGTCGTCGTCCGTGCTCGCGGTGCGCGCGGTGCCGTCCGCGTCGCTCGTGAGCTCGACGCTCGCGCCTGCGATCGCCGACTGACCCTCGAGCACGCGCCCTACGGCGGTCCCCGTGGTCGGGGTGGGCGTCTCGTCGGTGGTCTCGTCGGTCTCGTCGGTCTCGTCCGTTGCGACGATGAGCGTCTCGCCCGGCGGCGTCTCCGCGCCGATGCGCACGCCCACTGTCAGCATCACGCTCAGCGCGGGCTCGACAGGCGCGTTGGGCGCGGTGCCGGTGCCGACCAGCGCGGCGGACTGCGGCGTCACGCGCACGTCCGCGCCGAGGCCGAGATAGAACACCTCGGGGGCGAGCCAGAAGCGCGCGCCCGCGCCGATGCGCACGGGCGAGCTGCCGATCACGCTGCCATCGGTGTAGATGCGCGAGGAGACCTCGCCGTACACGTCGAGACCGTCGGTCACGTACGCCGCGCCGAGGGACGCCACCACGGCGCCGGTGTCGCTCACGCCGAGCGAGAGACGATCCTCGGCCGAGAGGTTGTCGGTCACCCCGCGCGGCGCGGCTGCGCGGCTGTTGTCGAGGAAGTAGCCGACGTTGAGCACGAGCACGAGCCGCCCGCCGCCGAGCTCGATCGCGTACGCACCGAGCGCCCGCAAGAGCGCCGAGGTCGAGCCGAGCTCGAACGAGGGCGCCTCGGCCCCGAGCACCATCGCCTGCGCGTCGAGGCCGATCGTGAGGCCCGCGACCGGCTCGGCCGAGAGTCGCAGCGAGAGCGTCGGGTAGCCGAAGAGGCCGTCGTCGCTGCGACCGCCGGCGGTCACGAGATCGTAGCGCCCGTTCATGCGCAGGCCGATCGCGAGCCACGGCACCACGTGCACCGCGCCCGCGATGGAGCCGCTGAGCCGGTGGTGGAGCGAGCCCGAGCCAATCGGATCGACGTTCACGCCGTACGAGCCGCCGCCCACGAACGTCGCGCTCACGGCGCGCTGGAGCTGCGGCACGGCCGAGGTCGCGAGACCAGGCAGCGCGTCACTGGCATCGGCCACGCTGCACCGCGCGCAGGGGGCGGGCGATTGCGCCGAGGCCGGGACGCTCGACGCCGAGAGCGTGAGGAGAGCGAGGAGCGTCGAGGCGAGGAACGAGACGCGAACCGCGTGCATGTGGGTCGATGGTGCCACCGAAGCCACGGCGGCATCCAGCGTCATCTGGACGCATCGTCCGGGTCTCGTCTGGGCAGCACCCACGCGACATCGGCCGCGTTCGATCCCGTGGGGCCAGTCACGATCGCGGTACCGGTCGCCGCGAAGTAGGTGGCGCTGTCGTTGTCCACGAGCGCCCGCTCGGCGTCGAGCCCGTCGCGAGCGGCGTGTGCCCAGCTCGCCTCGTCCAGGTACGCCCCCGCGTGCTCGCTCGCACCGTCGATGCCATCGGTGCCGAGCGAGACGACGAGGCCCGACGCGCGCGCGAGGTACGCGCCGAGCACGAGCTCTTGGTTGCGGCCTCCGCGACCTCGACCGCGCACCGTCACCGTCGTCTCGCCTCCGATCACCACGGCGCGATCGCGAGCTGCGATCACGAGCCGCGCGCCCGCCTCTCGTGCCTCGCCGCTCAGGCTCGCGCCCAGATCCTCCATCACGACACCGAGCTGCGAGGCGGCCTCGATCACGCCGCGACGCGCCCCGTCGTTGCCCACGACCGTCACCACGGTGGGCGCACGATCGAGCGCCACCTCGGGACGCGACAGCGCAGCCTCCAGTGCCTCGTCGAGGGGGATCGCGTGCTGCGCGAGGATCGCTCGCGCATCGCGCGTCGGGATCGGCACGGTCGGCCCCGAGGCCACGAGCTCTGGATGCCCCGGCACGTCCTCGGCGACGAGCGTCACGACGTCCGCGCGGCTCGCAGCCGCCAGCCGTCCGCCCTTGATCGAGGAGAGCGCCGCGCGCACCACGTTCAGCGACGCGATGTCTGCGCCTGCGAGCATCAGCGTGCGCGAGATGCGCCTGACCGTCTCGATCGACACGCCCGCAGCCGGCAGCTCGAGCATGGCGGAGCCACCGCCCGACACGAGCACCAGCAGTGTGCCCTCCGGCGCCGCACGGGCGGCCAGCGCGAGCGCCTCTCGCCCGTGCAGAGGCGCCTCGACGCTGGGCTCGGGATGACCACCGATGCGGATGACCACACCTCGCGCGGCGAGATCCTCGTGACGCCCCGGCGCCGAGATCAGCAGTGCCTCGCGCGCCTCCACGACGTCGAGCGCGCCGCGCAGCATCTCCGGGGCGCACTTGCCGAGCGCGAGGACCGTGATCGGCTCTCGCAGCCGCCGCGCGCGCAGCGCTCGTGCCGTGGCGGCGCGGGGCGCGCACGCGTCGAGGGCCCCGCGTGCGAGCCGCTCGACGCGTGGGTCGCTCACCAGGCAGCCATCATTCCGCCGACGCGACGCCGTTCGACTTCTGATCCTCGAGCAGGCTGAGGCCGATCGCGAGCGCACGCCGCGCGCGCTCGAGGATCGCGTCGTCTCCCGCGATCTTCTCGCGGGTTCGCGCGAGCGATCCCTCGAGGTCCGTGCCCTTCTTGCCGAGGTCCGCGACCTGCGACTCGAGCTCCGTCACGCGTGCACGCGCCGCAGCGAGCTCCGCCTCCGTGGTGGTCAGCTTGCCCTGCGTCGACTCGAGCTCCGTGCGTGTCGAGGCGAGGGCCGCCGCAGTGGCGGTCGCCTCGGCGCGCGAAGCCTCGAGGTCGGCCTGCGACTGCTCGAGCCGCTCGGCCTGCACCATGGCGTTGTTCTCCGCCTCGGCGAGCTTGCGACCGAGCGTCGCGAGATCGCTGCCGTGCTTGCGCGCGACCTCGTCGGCCGCAGTCTTCGCTGCGGTCTCGAGCTCCGTGCGAAGCGACGCGAGCGCCTCGGCGTGCGCGCCCGCCGCGCTGGCCAGCTCGCCCACACGTCGGCTCTCGGCCTCCGACAGCTCGTTCGCCGAGCTCTGACGAAGCGCCTCGAGCGCCGCTTCCTTGGCGGCCTCGAGCTCGCCCCGCGTGGTCGCGAGGGTGGACGCGTGGCTCGCCTGCGTCTCTGCGAGCGTGCTCGCGTGCGCGCTCTCGAGCGCGCTGACCTTGCTCTCGTGATCGCTGGTGAGCTTCGCCAACGCCTCGGCGTGCGCGCTCTCGAGCGCCGCGCGCGCGCTGGCCGCCTCGTTCGTCGCGGTGTCGAGGGCGCTCTTGTGACGCTCCTCCGCAGCCTTCGTCGCGTCGCGGTGGTCCTCGGTGAGGCGCGCGACGTCCGCTGCGCGGAGCGCCTTCTCGCCGTCCAGATCCTCCTCGAGCTTCTTGCCGCGCGTCTCGGCGCGCTCGAGGCGCGACTTCAGATCGTCGGCGCGCTTGGTGATCGTCTCCTTGTCCGAGGCGAGCGCCTCGCCGGCCTCGCGCAGCTCCACGAGCTGCCGCTCGAGATCGAGCTGACGATCGTTGGCGTCCGCCTGCGCGCGCTCGAGCTCGAGGTGGCGATCGCGGAGCTCGAGGAGCTGCTTCTCCTTCGCGCTGAGCTGATCCCTGAGCTCGAGCGCCTCCTTGTCCTTGCGGTTGATCTGCGCCTGCAGATCCAGGATGTCGCGGCCCGAGCCAGCGGGCGCCTTCGTCGCTCCCGCGCTGGTCGCGGACTTCTTGGCGGTCTCGAGCTCGCGCTCGAGGCGCGCGACGTCGCTCGACTTCTGCGCTGCTTCCTTGCGCGCGGCCTCGAGCGCGGCGTTCGCGGTCTCGAGCGCGGCGTTGGCTTCCGCGAGGGACGCGCCATCGCCTTCTCCCCCAGAGCCCGCCGCGCTCGCCCTCGCGTCCCGCACGGCAGCCTCGGTGGCCTCGCGGGCCTCACGGGCCTCACGGGCAGCGTCCTCGGCCTGCTTGGTCGCGT
>JAFLCL010000416.1 GCA_017303575.1 Deltaproteobacteria bacterium | reverse complement strand
CACGAAGGCCGCGAGCGCGAGCGACCACGGACCGTGGCGCGCGCTCGTCGCCATCGCGCGACAGCTGCACCCCGAGGTCGTGCCCGCGGCGCCCGCGTCGAGGCCGCTCGCATCGATGGTCGGGGCCGAGCCGCTGTCGGAGGTGATCGCAGCGTCGGCGCCTGCGGCGTCCACCATGCCCGCGTCGTCGGAGCCCGTGATGGCGGCCTCGCAGTCGATCGCCGTGACCGACTCGTCTCCTTCCGCACGCGGGCCGTAGTGAGGCGCAGGACAGCCTCGCTCCCACGCGCCGAGATCGGGCGCGCCCACCGCGCGCGTGTTGATGCCGGCGATCGTTCGCCCTCGATCGATGGCGTTCGAGGACGCGGCCAGCGCGAACGACGCGGGCGCCTCCTGACGGGCCATGCCGTCCCCCGTGGGTCCCACCATCCCGTTCTCGAAGATCGGCGTGGCGAGCACCACGCCGTTCGTCTCGATGCCTGCGGCCTGTGCCTCGGCGAGCGTCGCGAAGGTGCGGAACGAGCCGTCGACGGTGCCGAGCCAGTAGCCGCTGTCCGGGTAGAAGCCGTCGTGATCGAACACGCCGTCCACGATCGCCGCCGTCCACTCCACGTTGCGGCCCGGCGGGCTCGCGGGGCCCACGAAGAGGTTGTTCTCGAGGCGGAAGTGCGACTGCGTGATCGGGGTCTGCAGGTTCAGCGCGCGCGTGGGGCTGACCCAGGTGTTGTGCCAGACGAGGACGCCGCTCGGCAGGTCCGTGCCGCCCAGCGACTTCAGCTTGATCTGCTCCTCGGGGATGTTGAGCCCCACGTTGCGGAGGACGTACGCGGGCCCGCCGTAGACAGGCTGCAGGCTGATCGCGGCCATCACGTTCACCCAGCGATTGCCCCAGAAGCGCACGTTGCCGCTCGCACGATCGAGCTCGGTGCCGTCGTAGCAGTCGAGGATGTCGTTGCCATACACGTCCCAGGAGCGCGCGAGCAGCGCACCATTGATGATGGGATCACCGAAGCCGCGGATGCGGTTGTGGCAGACGACGTGGCCGTCGCCGTTCATGTCGATGCCGCGGTCGTCCCAGTGCGAGGTCGCGTCGCTCGCGAAGGTCCATGGCCACACGAGGCGACCGTCGAGGTCGTTGTCGCAGACGTAGAAGTCGGTCTGCAGAGGCCGCGATCCGATTCCGTGCACCACGTCCTCGATGCGGAGCCAGCGCGCCACGTTGCCGGTGCTGCCCTCGCCCTGGAAGCGCAGCGCGCGCTGCGCGGCGCGCAGCGTCATGCGCTCCACGTGGACGTGGCTGCCGTAGACCTCGAGCACGTTGCAGTCCGTGCAGCCGCCGCCGTCGAGGATCACGGCGCCGCGCGTGGCCCCGCGGATCACGATGGGCGCCTCCGCGGTGCCGCTCGCCGCGATCGAGAAGGGGCCGGAGTAGACGCCGTCGGAGAGCTCGATCACGTCGCCTGGCGCTGCGTCGCGTAGCGCGTTGGCCAGCGTCGTGGCGTCGGTGACCGGCACGCGGCGAGGCGCTGGAGCTTCGGACCTGGGCACCGGGCGCGTCTGCCCGCTGAGCATCCGGATCTCGTCCACGGCGCCGTCCGCGTCTCGTGCGTGGAGCTCGATCTCGTAGGCAGTCCCGGGGCGGAGATCGAAGATGCTGCCGGCGAGCTGCGCGGGCACGCTCGCGCGTACGCTCTCGGCGACGGCCTCGGGGCGCACGCGCAGGAGCGGCGTCGCGTCACGGAACGTGCCCCCTATCTCGCGCACGCGGACCGTGATCTCCGCATCGAAGTCGTCGTCGTCGGTGACGAGCACCTGCACGCCCAGCGCGTGGAGCGTGGGCCGATCGAGCCGAGCCTCGACGACGCGCAGCACGTCGTCCGCGGATGCTCGCGCGCCGACGAGATGAAACGGCAGGGAGAACGCGAGCGCGAGGAGGAGGTGACAGAGCGAGCGCATGCCGCGATGGTGGCCCTGCCCGCGCCCGAAATCACGCATCGGTGCGTGCGGTGTGCGGGCTCACGCCTCGTCGAGCGCGACGCTGCGCGCGCGGTCGCGAGGCACCACGCGCAAGAGATCGAAGGGCTGCTCGGCGAAGAGCTGCGCGGCGGCCTTGCTGCGACGGTCGCGCTCGTTCTTCAGCGACCAGTCGGCGTGGCTCGCGAGCAGGAGCAGCGCGTAGCTGCGGCCGAGCGTCAGCGCGAAGCGGCGCGCGCTCGCCTCGGTGTCGAGCGGTGCAGTCCCCGCCGTCTCGGCGAGCCAGCCCAGCGCTCGGCGGATCGCATCCACCGCGCTCTTGGCGATGCCCGCGAGCTCACCGTCGGTGATCTCGCCCGTGAGCCGCTTGCTCTCGGCCTCGATCGCCTCGAACACGTCGGCCGAGTGGCCCATCGCGCGGAGCGTGTCGAGCGAGAGCACGTTCGTCGTGCCTTCCCAGATCGGCAGCACCTGCGCGTCGCGCAACAACGTGGGGAGACCGGTGTCCTCGACGTAGCCCGCGCCACCGAAGCACTCGAGTGTCTCGCTCGCGATCGCGACCGAGCTCTTGCCCGTGGTGAGCTTCACGATCGGCGTGAGAAGCCTGAGCATCGTCTCGTCGTGGGGTCGGCCCCCGCCTCGCTCGAGCCGGCCGAGGATCGCGACCGTCTCGAACGCGAGGTGCAGCATCGCCTCACCCTCGGCCGCGATCGCCCCGAGCGTGTCGAGGTGCAGGGGCTTGTCGCTGAGCTTGCTGCCGAAGGCGTCGCGCTTCTTCGCGTAGTCGCGCGCGAGCGCCACGGCACGTCGCATGAACGCGACGCTCATCACGGCGTTCCACGTGCGCGTCACGCTCAGCATCGGCGTGATGTTGCGGATGCCGTTCGAGGTGCCTGCGACCGCGATCGCGGGCGTGCCGCGCAGCATGAGCTCCGCGGTCGGCACCTTGCGCGTGCCGAGCTTGTCCTTGAGGCGGTTGACCTCGATGTTGTGCAGGCGCCCGTCCGCGTCGCGCGTCTCGACGTAGAACAGCGCGAGGCCCTTGCCGCCGGGGCCATTGCCTTCGGGGCGACCGAGCGTGAGCGCCATCTGCGAGGTCGTCGCCGACGTGAACCACTTGCGGCCCCACAGCGTGTACTCGCTCGCGCTCGCCCCCGCGACGGCGACCGTCTCGCTCTTGCCCACGTCGGAGCCGCCGGTCGACTCCGTCATCCACTGACCGCTCGTCCAGAAGGTCTTGGGATCGCGCGTGGTGAGGCGCGGCACCGCGCGATCGATCAGCGCCTGATTGCCCGCGGCGAGCAGCGTGCGCGCCGCGCCATCGGTCATCGCGAGCGGGCACGTGTACACGTCGCTCGATGGGCCGAAGAGGTACGCGAGCGCGAACTGATGAAGGCGCGCGTACGGCCCGTGGGTGGGCTCGTAGGCCGCGGCGACCACGCCGTGCTCGGGCACGATCACCTCGCAGCGCTTCCACAGCGGCGTGATCTCGATGCGATCGATGCGCTCGCCCCAGGGCGACCACTGGACGAGCTCGGGCTCGTTCAGCCGGTCCTCGGCCTGCATGCGGAGCAGCTCTCCGCCCGCGAGCTCGCCCATCTCTCGAAGCGAAGGCGCGATCGCTGCGTTCACGTCGGCGGGCAGGTGCCGCGCGAGCAGCGAGCGCAGCGGACGATCGTCGTCGTACTGGTTGCCGAGCGCGGGCGGGGACTGGTTGAACGGCCGGAAGTCCATCGACCGACGATGCCACGCGGCCCGGCGGGCGTCGCCTGTCGCGACCACGGATCACGCCGAGCGAGGCGACTGGCGACCTACACTCCGCACCTCATGGCGCACCACGACGAAGTCGCTGCCACGCTGCATGCGCTCGGATGGAAGGAGACGGAGCTCGGCATCGTCGGGGAGACGATCGCGCGGCGGGGCACCGATGGCTCGCTTCGACCACCCGCGCTGGAGGCGTTGCCGCGGCTCGCGGTGGGCGAAGGGCCAGGCAGTGATCTCGTACGCTCGGGGGAGCTCGGCCGGGGCGGGATGGGCGTCGTCCACGTGGCTCACCAGCGATCGATCGGCCGCGAGGTCGCGATCAAGTCCACGTCGACCGACCGCGGCACGCACGCACGCGCGCTCGTTCGTGAGGGCCGGATCATGGGCGCTCTCGAGCACCCGAACGTCGTGCCGGTGCACGCGCTCGGCGTGATCGAGGACGACGGCACGCCGGTGCTCGTGATGAAGCGCGTGATCGGCGTGTCGTGGCGCGCGCTCCTCGCCGACGCGGCGCACCCGGGTTGGCGGCCGCTCGTGGCGGGTCACGACGATCGACTGCGCGCGAACGTCGAGATCCTCGTCCAGCTCTGTCGCGCGCTCTCCTACGCGCACGAGCACGGCGTCGTGCACCGTGATCTCAAGCCCGAGAACGTGATGATCGGTCGGCACGGCGAGGTCATGCTGCTCGACTGGGGCGTGGCCTTGCGTCTCGCCGAGCGCGCCGACGAGATGCCCGGCATCGTCGGCACGCCCGGCTACATGCCGCCCGAGATGGCGCGCGGCGCCCCGGCGCTCGTCGACGAGCGCACCGACGTCTACCTGCTCGGCGCGACCCTCTTCGAGGTGTTGACGGGGCGCATGCTTCATCACGCCGAGACGGCCCTCGGCGCGCTGGCCTCGTCGTTGATGAGCGAGACACCATCGCTGCCGCCGGAGGTGCCTGTCGATCTCGCGGACCTCGTGCGTCGCGCCTGCGCGCTCGACCCACTCGAGCGGCCAGCGAGTGCCGAGGCCTTCCGCGAGGCGCTCGCTCGGCACCTCGTCGGTCACGAGGTCGATGCGTTGGTGCAGGGCGCGCGCGCAGCGCTCGCGCGTGCGATCGCGTTGCTCGACACCGAAGGCGCGAGCTCGCCCGGCGCGGTCACTCCGCTGATCGAAGCGCGCGTCAGCCTCTCGACCGCGCTGCGGGTTCGGCCCGGCGATGGGCCTGCGCGGGCGGAGCTCGACCGCGCGATCCGGGTCGCTGTCGAGCGCGAGGATGACCGAGTCTTCGGCGGAGAGGGCGCGCTCGATGGAGGTATCAACCTGGTCGGCGCGGAGCATTCGGACTTGGGGGTCGGTGCGACGCTCGGTTCGGCCGAACGAGAAGAGGGTCATGCCGGCGCGGACCTGGTCACCGGGCTTGAGCTTGATGCGCTGGTTGGGCTCGACGCGGATGCCGTTGACGAGCGTGGCGTTCTGAGAACCGAGGTCGCGGAGGTACCAATCGCCCTTGTCGGGGGTCAGTTCGGCGTGGCGGCGGCTGACGGTGCCGTCGCTGAGGGGGAGGCTCTCTGACGACCGGCCGATCATCTGCGGCTCGTTATCGGGGAGCTCGAACGTGCGGCCCTTGTCGGGCCCCTGGATGACAGTGAGCACCAGCACGCAGGT
>JAFLCL010000415.1 GCA_017303575.1 Deltaproteobacteria bacterium | reverse complement strand
GACGCTCCACGGCGGCACCGCGCGCTTCGTCGACGGCGCGCGCGGCGCACGCCTCGAGATCGTGCTCCCGCTCGCTTCCGCGCGAGGCGCGGCATGAGCCGCGAGCCTTCGCCGCACGCGCCTCCGACCGAGGCGACCGAGCGCGAGCACACGCGCGACGCGTGGCGCTTCCTCGTCCTCATGGCGTTCGTCGCCATGCTCGGCGACGTCTCGTACGAAGGCGCGCGCAGCATCTCGGGCCGCTACGTGTCGCTGCTCGGCGCGAGCGCGCTCGCCGTCTCGATCACCGCCGGCCTGGGCGAGCTCGCGGGATCGGCGCTCCGCGTGTGGACGGGCCACCTCGCCGATCGCACGCGCGCCTACTGGCCGCTCACGCTGCTCGGCTACGCCATGAACTTGCTCGCGATCCCCACGCTCGCGCTGTGCAACGCGTGGCAGGCCGCGGCCGCGCTCGTGGTGCTCGAGCGCATCGGCAAGGCCATCCGCTCGCCCGCGCGATCGGTGTTGCTCTCTCACGCCGCCGAGCGCCTCGGCCCCGGCAAGACGTTCGGGCTCGACGAGCTGCTCGATCAGATCGGCGCCGTCTCGGGGCCGCTGCTGCTCGCGGGCGCGATGTGGCTCCGCGCCGACGAGCCTGATCTCGCGCGCTATCGCCTCGCGTTCGTCGTGACGCTGCTGCCGGTCATCGCCAACCTCGCGCTCGCGCTCTTCGCGCGCACACGCTTTCCCGATCCGTCGAGGCTCGCACCGAGCACGTCCACGACCTCGCCCGTGACCGACGTGAAGCGGCTGCGCCTCTACCTCGTGGGCATCGCGCTCCTCGGCGCCGCCTTCGCCGACTGGGCGCTCATGGCCGTGCACGTGGGTCGCTCCGGGCTTCTCGACGAGGCATGGGTGCCCGGCCTCTACGCGATCGCGATGGGCGTCGACGGAGCCGCCGCGCTCGCGTTCGGTCACGCCTACGATCGTGCAGGCCTCCGCGTGCTCGCGGTCGCGGCGGTGGCGCTCGCGCTCGGCGTGCTGCTCGTGTTCTCGGTGATGGGACTTCCCGCGCTCGTCGCGGGCGTGGTGCTGTGGGCCATCGCGCTCGGTGGCCTCGAGTCCGTGGCCAAGGCCGCGATCACCACGCTCGTCCCCAAGCCCGAGCGGGGCGCGGCCTACGGCCGCTTCTACGGGGTGCTCGGCGTCTCGTGGTGGGTCGGCAGCGTGGTGCTCGGCCTCACGTACGAGCACTCTCCGATCCTCTGCGGCGTGGTGAGCGCGGCGCTCGCCGTGCTCGCGGCCATCGTGTTCGTGCGCGTCGGGGTGAGTCCCGCCGTGTCGACGACAGGCACGGGACCGTGAATCCGTCACTGCGCCCATCTCGCTCCCTGCTTGTATGGCGCGTCAGGAACGCGCTCGAGAGTCACCGGCTACACTCCCGCCGCCTGCGTCTCTGCAGAGGTCAGGGTGACCCGCTCGATCCTCCTCACACACAACGCTGATTCGATCGCGACACGCTCGGCGTGTGGTGAGCCATGACGGCGTCCAGCACCACCGGCGAGCGCGCCGCGCGCGTCGCCATCGGCGTGTGGGCGCTCTTGTGGGCGTGCAACGACGCGCTGCCGTACTTCGGCGGGCGCGACGACTCGTGCCAGACGATGTTCAGCTCGCTCGAGTGGGGCCTCACGCCAGACGGCCGGAGCTGGAACAATCACCTCGTCCTGCCGCAGCTCATGGTCTTCGACGCGTGGCTGAACATCGAGCTGCGCGACGTGAGCATCGAGGGCGAGCCGCGCGATCGACGCGAGCGCGCGCTCTATCGCTGGATCCAGCGGCCGGGCCGTGACCGCAACATCGAGGCGGTGCGCGTCGCGGTGGACCGGCTCTGCGAGCATCACGCGGTGCGCTTCTCGTTCCGACGCGAGCTGATGCCTCCGAGCGCGGAGTGGGAGACGACGCGCTGGACACCCGAGTCGTTCGGTCCCGAGATCGATGCGTGCCACGACCCGTCGGTGGGCTCTCCGCGATGGTGGGTGCCGGTGCGTCTCTTCGAGACCGACATGCCGAGCCCCGATGCGCCGATCTCCGACGCGGGCTCGCCATGAGCTCGATACCTCTCGCGGGCGCGCGGCTCGATCCCAGGCTGCGGCTCGTGATGCTGTTCCTCGTGCCGGGCTTCATCGGGCACACGATCCAGCTCACCGCGGAGGACGTGCCGTGGGATCACGGCGCGTGGGAGCGGTACTGGTGGACGCCGGGCTGGCACCTCTTCGTCGATCCGTGGGTCGTCGTCGCCATCGCCGTGATGCTCGGCCTCGCCGTGATCGGCATGGGCGGCACCGCCGCGTGGGATGCGCCGTGTCGTCGGGTGATCGAGCCGCGATCGGCGCGCCTTTGGGCGATGGGCGTGATCGTGCTCTACGCCGCTCACTACCTCACGTACCCGTTTCGGATCCGCAACCACATGAGCCACATGCTCGCGTCCACCGGCGTGATCGGGATCGCGTGGCTCTTGCTGGCGGTGCGTGAAGGACGGCTCGATCCCCGACGCGCGGATCGGCTGGCGATGGACGGCGTCGCGCTGATCACGTGCGTCACGTACTTCTTCGCGGGCCTCCACAAGCTCAACGCCAGCTTCACGAACATCGCCGTCGATGCTGAGGGCAACTCGATCGTCGGTAGCTCCGCGGTGGATGGCCTGCGCACCTTCTTCCTGTACGGCGACCTCGGCACCCACCCGCCCGCGTGGCTCCGCTACGTCGCGGCGTGGGGCACGATCGTGATCGAGACGTGTGTGCCCGTGATCGCGTGGCGGGTGCGTCGGCTGCGCTTCCTCGCCGTGTCGATCCTCTGTGCGTTCCACGTACCGCACGTGGCCGTGATGGACGTGGCCGACTATCCGATGATCGCGAGCTCCTTCTATCCGGCGCTGTTCTCGCGAGCCGAGGCGCGGATCTACGCACCGTACTTCCGTCCTTCGCGGTGGAACGTGCTCGGCGCGGCCGTCGGCGTGGCGATCCAGGTGTGGTTCATTCCGTGGTGGGGGCGGCTCACGATCTTCGGGATCTTCGTGCTCGCGTTCTGGGGCTGGTCCCTCGCGTCGATCGCGCACGCCATCGCGAGCCGGCGCGCGCGTCGTGGCAAGGCGGACGCTGGGCGTGGACGGGGAGCCACGGCGGTCTCGTCGAAACCAAGCGGTTGAGGGGCTCGCGGCGCTGGTACGGGGCGTGGTTTGCTCGCCCGCATGAGCACCGACCCGCGGGCGACAGGACAGGGACCAGGCAACGACGGCGCGCAGGCAACTGCGTTGGGGCCATACAGGAGCGTCGAGGCCGTGCCGCGGCCTCCGCCGCCAGCCGTCGGTCGGTGGCTGCTCGTGCCCGCGGTGGGATCGGTGCTCGTCGCCACGGGCCTCTTGCTGTTCGCTCCCGACGAAGGTCCGAGCCTCTCGGTCTTCGATCTACCGACTGACGTCTCTGCGGGCGTGACGGACTTCCCAGGGGACGAAGAGGTCTTGCCCGAGGGCACGCCGCTCGCGCCGCTGCTCTCGGCTGCGCAGCCCGAAGCGCTCGGGATGCTCTCCCCGCGCGAGGGCGTGACGCGCGTCATGCGCGGCGATGTGCTGCAGGTGCGCTTCAACCGTCCGATGGTGCGCGCCTCGGACGTCGATCGTCCGCTGCCGGCCATGCCCATCCCGCTCGAGCCCGTCACGGGGCGAGGCCCGATCCCCGGCACCGCGACGTGGACGAGCCGCAGCACGCTCACGTTCGTGCCCGCGCCGGCCGCGTTCGACGCGAACCTCGAGGCGCGCATGCGCTTTCCCGAGGAGCTGACCTCGCTCGAGGGCGAAGCGCTCTACGACGACGAGCAGGAGCGCCTCATCGTGCTCGATGGTCGTCCGCGCGTGATCCGCAACGACTCGCGCGTGTCCGCGGGGGAGCCGCTCGCGCTCTACTTCAGCTCCGCGGTGAACACGAACGAGCTCCGCAGCCAGGTGCTCGTGTACGAGGCAGGCGGCGGATCGCGATCGATCCCGTTCCAGGTGCGGTCAGTCGCGCGCCCCGCGACCGACGACGACGACGGCGATGGCCTCCATCGCATCGATCTCGTGCCTTCGCGCGCGCTCGAGCCGGGCTCGCGCATCGGCGTCGCGATCGCGCCCGCGTACCTCTCCTGGGGCGGTGAGACGCCCGGCTACTACTCGTTCGCGGTGCAGCCGCGGCCGCGCTTCACCGGCCTGGGGTGCACTGTCAGCGAGTACGGCACCGCGGGCTGCGCGTACACCGAGTCGCCCGGCGAGATCATCGACATCGAGGCCGAGCTCACGCTGCTCGCCAGCCATCCGCTCGCGGAGACCAGCGCCGCCGCGGTGACGGTGAGCCCCGCCCTCGCGGGCCTCGAGGTCGAGGTCTCCGGCGCGTCGATCGAGCGCGCGCGTCACCTCGTGATCCGCGGCGAGTGGGAGCCCGATCAGGTCTACGAGGTGCGTGTCGGCACGCTCGTCACCGAGACGGGCGAGCGCGTGACGGCGCCGGGCCCGCTCGCGATCCGAAGCCAGGGTCACCCCGCGCAGGTGCTGCTCACGAGCGGCCACCACAGCTTCGAGCGCGGCGCCGCGTTCTCGCTTCCCTTCTCGGGCATCAACCTCGCGCAGGCGCGCCTCCGGGTTCGACCGATCGCGGTGGGGGACGAGGCCGCGGCGATCCTGCATCCGTCGATCTACGTCGCCTCGGCCAACGCCCAGGTCACGGGCCTCGCGGAGCTCGCGCCGAACGCACGACCCAACCGCTGGGGACGCGGCGACATCGCGCTCGGCAGTGTCGGTGGGCTCGCGGTGGTCGGCGTCTCGGCCACGGGATCGAGCGAGCCCGACATGATCAGCACGGCCGTCGTGCAGCAGACCGATCTCGGTGTGAGCGCCGTCGTCACCGACGACGGCATCCTCGCGTGGGTCACGTCGCTCTCGCGCGCGCAGCCGGTGGCGAACGTGCGCATCGCGGCGTGGAACCAGACGAGCACCTCGCTCGGTGAGGCCACGACCGACGCGAGCGGCGTCGCGTTCCTGCGTGTGGCGGGCGGAAGCGCGCTCTTCGGCTCCACCGTGATCGCGGCGAGCGCGAGCGATGACCGTGCGATCCTCGTGCTCGATCCGCGACGCGCGGTGGGCGGAGGATCGCTCGGGCTCTCGACGGGCGCCGAGTCGCGCGACTCCGACGTGCACGCGACGGTGATGAGCGACCGCGGCGTGTACCGCCCGGGCGAGCGCGTGCGCGCGGTGGGCGTCGCGCGACGCATCGATGGAGGCACGGCCACGCTCGCGGGCGCGCTGCCCGTCGAGGTGCGCTTCTGGGATCCGTCGGGCGAGCTGCCGTACACGACCGTGCGCGGGACGCTCGACGATCGCGGCGTCGTCGACGCGGAGATGGAGCTGCCCGATCCCGCGCCG
>JAFLCL010000414.1 GCA_017303575.1 Deltaproteobacteria bacterium | reverse complement strand
CTCACCCCACCGTGCGAGCTCGCGCGCGCGTAGACGAAGCTGCCGACGCAGCGCCCACGCGAGATCGTTGCGGCTCACCTGACCTGCCGCCACGGCCGCCGCGCCGTAGTGCGTGCCGCTCGCGTCGGCGGCTCGCGCGCCAGGGCCCAAGAGCTCCCCGATGCGCGGCCCGAGCTCGCCCTCGAAGGCGACGACCTCGCCCCGCGACAGTCGCAGCGTCGCCGTGCGTCCGTGCGCCTCGAGCACCAGCGACCCCGACGCCTGCGCCCGCGAGAGCATCAAGATCGCACGAACCCACCCGAGCTGAGCGGACGAAGAGCGCATCCCCCGCGTATGCCGGACTGGGCCAGCCGGGGGCAACTTTGTCGCTGCGCCCTCGCCTCGGAGAGCCGCCCGATGTGCGTGACGTCCCGCCTGAACCGGTCAGCGAGCGCGCTCGATGCGCACCACGAGCCCCGGATCGAGCGCGGCCAGGCACGCGTCGACCGCCGCGTCGATCGCCTTCGCGTCCGTCCCGTCGAACGTGACCTTCACGCTGTGATCGCTCTCGTCGAAGCGCGGATAGCTCCCGACCAGCACGCGGTGCTCCGTCTCGATGCGCGCGAGCAGCGCGGCGATCGTGCCCTCGTCGCAGCGCGTGTAGATCGCCGCGCTCAGGTACGGCGCGCTCTCGCCGAGCCGCTCGCGCACCACCTCGAGCTTGCGCGCGAAGATCTCGGGGACGCCGGGCAGCACGTACACGTTCTCCATCGCGAGCACCGGCCAGTGCACCTTGTCGTTCGCGAGCAAGAGCCCGCCGGTCGGCAGGTCTGCCATGCGCAGGTGGCCTTCCGTCGTCCGTGCACCGAAGTGATCGCGGATGCGCTTCGCGAGATCCTCGTCTCGTCGAATCGCCACACCGAACGCCTTGGCCACCGCGGGGATCGTCACGTCGTCGTGGGTCGGCCCGACGCCGCCGCTGGTGAACACCACGTCGTGGCTGACGCGGAGGGCGTCGAGCTCGCGCACGATCGTGTCCTCGTGATCGCGACAGATGACGACGCGCTCGAGCGAGATGCCGAGCTCGAAGAGCATCTTCGCCAAGAGAGGAACGTTGGCCTCGACGACCTTGCCGGTGAGGATCTCGTTCCCGACGACGAGGGCCGCTGCGCGCCGCGACATGCGCGGCACTCTACCTCAAGGCGTGTGCGTACGGGCCGTGGCGGCACCACCCTGTCGCGACACGTAGAAGCTCTGCGCGGGGCTGAGCTCGAGCACCACGTCCCCGGCGGCTGGCTCTCGGCCCCAGCTCCCATCCTGCGCGAAGGCGTGGTGCACCAGCCGGCCTTCGACCGTGCGGTAGAAGAGATCGATGCCGGCCGCGCTCCCCGCGATCCGCACGTCGGTGAGCGACGCGTTGGCGCTCGCCCACCACGGGTGCTCGGTGGGCTGACCGCTGTCGCGCAGCGTGACGATGCAGATCCGCGCCTGGCCCGCGCGCGCATCGCCGAAGCCGCCGAAGAGCACGGCGAGCTCGTAGGTGCCGTCGGGACGCGACGCCAGCGCCGCGAGACCCCACGGGATCGAGGCGTCGTGTGGAGGCTCGCGCCAGGTTCCGTCGAGCGCGATGCGCGCGAACACGCTGCGCACCTCGGCGTTGGGATCCGCCTGCTGCTCCTGCAGCACGATCGCGAAGCCCTGCGCGTCGCTGGTGATCACCAGCCCCGCCGGACGAAGCGGGCTGCGCGCGCCGGCGACGGGGATCGAGGCCTCGCTGCGTCGACCGCTCGCGAGATCGACGAGCACCACGCCTGCGAAGGGCTCGGGCCCCCCGTGGTAGTAGCCGACCGCGACCACATCGCCGTTCGCCGCGGCCGCCGTGCGCACGGTGCGCCCCTCGAACGCGCGCACCCGCGATCCACCGCGCACCAGATCGACCTCGGCGCGACGCGGCGATCCGTCGCTCCAGCGCGTGTCGATGACCACGGGGCCGCCCGTCGTCTCCACCACCTCGGGCGCGCCGCCCTCCTGCGCGGACGCTCTTGCAGGGAACAGCGCGAACACCGAGAGCAGGAGAACGAGCGCGGGACGCGGCATCTCCTCCCGTGGCCGCGAGAGACCGCTCTGTGACCGACGGCGTGCGCGTGCTCGACCCACCGCGTTTCGGTACGCTCGCGCGCCCATGCGACGCCCTGCCCTCCTCGCCGTCTCCACGCTCGCGCTCGCCTCGATCGTCGCGTGCGAGCGTCGCCCGCCCAGTACGGCGAGCTCCACGGCTCGGGAGCCGACAGCCGCGCAACCGCCGGCGCCCGACGAGCGTCCGAGCGAGGCCGAGCCCGTCGCCCTCGCGGAGCCGCGCGAGGTGGAGATCCAGACCATCGATCACGTGACGCTCGGCGCGACGTTCTACCCGGCCGCCTCGCCCGAGGCGCCCGCCGTCGTCCTCGCACACCAGCTCGGCTCGACCCGCGCGGAGTGGGCTGCGGTGATCGACGCGCTGCGCGAGGACCCCGCGATCGCCGTGCTCGCGATCGACCTGCGTGGTCATGGCGCGAGCACCCAGCGCGGGGGCGCTGCGATCTCGTATGGGGACTTCGATGCCGATGCGTGGGCACGCACGGCGGATGACGTGAGCGGCGCCGTCGAGTGGCTGCGGAGCCCCGAGATCTCGGGCGTGCGTCCGTCGAGGATCGCGCTCGTGGGCGCGAGCATCGGTGCCACCGCCGTCGTTCGCGCGGCGGCCGAAGATCGAACCCTCGACGTGATCGCGACGCTCTCGCCCGGGCGTGCGTACCGCGGCGTCGACAGCATCCTCGTCGCCGTGAACATGGGCCCGCGCGCGTTCTTGGGCGTCGCGTCCCGCGAAGAGACGGACAGCGCGGAGACGGCCGAGGCCCTGGCCCGCATCACCGGCGGCCGCACGGAGATCGTCGACGGACGCGCGCACGGCGTGGCGATGCTCGGTGAGCACGCCGATCTCACGCGACACGTCGTCTCGTTCCTGCGCGAGAGCCTCGCAGCGCCGCCCGTCGTCCGCCCCGGCGAGGCGCCCGCGCCGACCGAGGCCGCCGGGGGAGCGAGCGCGCAGTGAGCGCCACGATCGATGATCTCGCACGGCTCGTGCGTGGCGCGCGCACAGCCGTCGTGCTCACCGGCGCGGGCGTCTCGACGGACTCGGGCATCCCCGACTTCCGCTCGCGCTCGGGCCTGTGGCGCGACGCCGACCCCATGCGCTTCGCCACGCAGCGCGGCTTCCTCGACGATCCGATCGCGTTCTACGACTTCTGGCGCGAGCACCTCGGCAAGCTGGCCGAGGTGAAGCCCAACGTCACGCACGAGGTCGTCGCGCACCTCGAGTCACGAGGGCACGTGAGGAGCGTGGTCACGCAGAACATCGACGGCCTCCACCAAGCTGCGGGCTCGAAGAACGTGCACGAGGTCCACGGCACCTTCCGCACGGTGCGGTGTGTGGAGTGCGGCGTGCGCGAGCCCTCGACACGCGCGTTCTCCATCGTGGGCCGCGCGCCTCGCTGTCGGGTGTGTGGCGGCCTCCTGCGCCCCGACGTGGTGCTCTTCGGTGAGGCGCTCGGCGGTGCGTTCGAGGACGCCACCGACGATCTCGCGCGCGCCGATCTGCTGCTCGTGCTCGGCAGCTCGCTCGAGGTCGCGCCCGTCTCGGAGATGGTGCCGTTCGCTGCCGAGCGGAAGATCCCCGTGGCCATCGTCAACCGCGAGCGTACGGCCTGCGACGACGAGGCGAGCCTCGTCCTCCACGAGGATCTCGCGCCCACGATGCGCGCTCTCCGCTCGCGCGTGTGATCAGCGCTGCGAGGCTGCGGCGTGCAGCGCGATGCCCGCGGCGACCGACGCGTTGAGCGACGCGATCTTGCCGGGCATCGGGATCTTCGCGAGCACGTCGCACTGCTTGCGCACCAGCGGCCGGAGGCCATGGCCCTCGGAGCCCACCACGAGCACGCGCCCGCGATCGCTCGGGGGCAGCGCGGTGATCGACACGTCTCCCTCCGCCGCGAGCCCCACGATCTGTCGTCCCGTCTCGCGCAGCTCATCGAGCGAGCGCGCGAGGTTGGTGACCCGCACGATGCTCGCGTGCTCGGTCGCACCCGCGGACGCGCGCACGACCACGGGCGTCACCGGCGCCGCGCGATCCTTCAGCGTCATGATCGCGTCCGCCCCGAAGGCCACGGCCGATCGCACGATCGCCCCAAAATTATGGGGATCCGTCACCTCGTCGAGCGCGACGATCAGCGCGTCGTCGGGGAGATCGAGCACCTGATCCCAGCCCACGTACGGGTACTCGCCCGCGAGCGCGAGCAGGCCTTGGTGCTTGCCGCCCGCCGCGATCGCGTCGAGCTCTTCGGTCGGCCTGCCGTCGATGCGCACGCCGCGCGCGCGGATCTCGTCGAGCGCGGCCTTGTGCCCGCGCTCCGCGCTGCTGGCGACGAGCACGACGGTGATCTGTCCCGGACGGCTGCGGATCGCCTCGAGCACTGCGTGGGGACCGAGGAGGAGCCGCTTCACGATCGAGCCTCCAGCGCGGCGGCGATCTCACGCACGATCGCCCCCGCGGCCGCCACCGGATCCGCGGCCTCGCGGATGGGCCGCCCCACGACGAGGTAGTCCGCGCCGCTGGCGATGGCGCTCGCGGGCGTGGCGACCCGGCGCTGATCGCCATGATCGGTGCCCGCGGGCCGCACGCCCGGCACCATCAAGAGACCCTCGGGGCCCACGATCGCCTTGAGCGTGCCGGCCTCTTCGGGTGAGCACACGAGGCCACGGACGCCCGCGTCGGTCGCGACCTTGGCGAGGCGGGCCGCGGCGGACGACGGAGCGTCGAGCCCGATGCTCGCCAGCTCCGCGGCGTCGAACGAGGTGAGGATCGTGACGGCGAGGATCTGCGTGCGACTTCCCCTCGCGATCTCGGCGATGCCTCGGAGCGCGCGCGGACCGGCCGACGCGTGCACGGTGAGGAAGGCCACCTCTCGCGCGACAGCACGCTCGGTGGCGCCCGCCATCGTCGCGGGGATGTCGTGCAGCTTGAGATCGAGGAAGCAGCGCGCGCCGCGATCGTGCACGGCGGAGATGGCGTCGGGCCCCGCGCTCACGAAGAGCTCGAGGCCGACCTTGAACACACCCACGTGCCCCCTCAGACGATCGATCCAGCCGCGCGCCTCGGCGAGATCCTTCACGTCGAGCGGGAAGACGAGGCGATCGCGGGCGGAGATCGTCATGGGGCGCGAGTGTGGATGCGACGGCGCGCCGATCAAGCGCGAACGACGGAAAGCAGAACGCCCGCCTGCGGGAGCAAGCGGGCGTCGTGCATCGGCCAGCGACTACAGGCCGTCGAGGCCCGCCAACGGGTCGTCGGACTCCGCGCGGGAGCCGCCTCCGCCCATCGCGGCACCACCGCCGCCACCGCCACCGCCACCGCCGCCACTCGGACG
>JAFLCL010000413.1 GCA_017303575.1 Deltaproteobacteria bacterium | reverse complement strand
GGTGCCGAACCCGAACGTCTACTACGAACTGGGGCTCGCCGACGCGCTGGGCAAGCCGGTCTTCCTGTTCAAGCAGGCCGACGCGGTGCTGCCGCCGCTCGACCTCGAGGCGTCGCCGCCGCGGAGGCCGGCGCGCGTCGAGGCGCAGCCCTCGCGGCCGATGGCTGTGACGCCCAGCGCGCCCGAGCGTGCACCGACGAGCGAGACCACGCGCTTCCTCGCGATCGGCGCAGGCATCCTCGTCGCTGCGGTCCTGCTCGCGATCGGTCTCCGCCTCGCCTCGGGCCTGTGGCGTGAGACGCCCGCGCCGCCCATGCCCATCGCGACGACGCCACCTCCGACCACGACGCCTGTGCGGCTCGCGCCGCCGATCACCTCGAGCCCTCCGCCGCCGACGAGCGTGAGCGGCTCGACCACGACGTCGGGCACGAGCCTCTCGCAGCCGCCCGCGACGGTGCCCGTGGCGCCGCCGACCACGACGACGTCGCGACCTCCGGTCCGCGATCGCACGCCGCGCGGCAGCACACCGAGCGGCTCGAGCACCACGAGCGTCACGCCGCCTCCGACGACCACGCCAGTGATCGTCACTCCGCCACCGACCACGAGCGCGCCGACGATGAGCACCGAGCCGACCGGCCGCACCGGCTCGCTCTCGCGCGACGACTTCTGATCCAGAGGGAAGGTTTCGCCCCGCAACGCGTGACGATCGTTGCGCCTGTTACACCCGAGGTGTGACACCCCTCGATCGCACGATCGCCCACGTTTCTGGGCGATCTGAGAGATCGTGCCGACAGGAGCGCGCGCGTGATCGCCCTGAACACGGCTCGGGAACCTGGCACGCGCAGTGCTGTCATTAGGCTCACGAGACGACGACGCGGATGGGCCGCGAGACCGACTCGGACGAATGCGCGCTGGACTCTCGATCACGAGAGCACCGGTCGCGATGTGCGCACCTGCGCGAGGAGAGAGCCATGGAGACGATGAAGAACGAGACGGTGTCGGTCGGTGAGGTGGGCTCGGTCGAGGTGCTCTTCGCGTGGCGTGATGCGAGCGGTCAGCGCGCTGTGATCGATGCCGAGCTCGTCGAGGCGGAGCGCTGCCCCGCGGTGTGGATCGGCGCCAAGCAGGGCCTGCGCTTCGTGCTCCCGACGGAGCTCGCGGGCGGCCTCGGTGAGGACGAGCGCTTCCGCCTCGTGGGCATCGAGAACGGTCGCTTCGTGCTCCGCGTGCCGGCGAGCGCCGAGATCGTCGCGACCAAGGGCGGTGAGCTCGTCGAGGTCGCGCAGGGCATCGATCGCGTCCGCTCGCTCGAGCTCGCGGCGGATCACGTCGCGGAGATCCGCCTCGGTGAGTTCTCCTTCTACGTGCGCCCCGGCGCGGCGCCCGAGAAGGCCGCCGACCGCGGCCCGCTCCTCGACTGGCGCGCTGCGCGCTGGGGCCTCGCGGCGTTCGCGGCGCACGCTGTCTTCGTCGGCTCGTTCTTCTTCGCGCCGCCCAACGCGTCAGCGCTCAACATGGACCTCGACGCGAGCCAGCAGCGCTACGTCCAGGTGCAGCTCGCGGCCATCGCACAGGACCGCGAGGAGCTCCAGCTCGTGCAGCCTGGTGGCGAAGCGGGCGCGGGCGCGGTGACGCCGGACGAGGCCGCAGGCGCAGGCAACGAGACGCCCACGCCGCACGTCGCGGGGGGCCGTGGTGTGCGCACCGGCTCGGCGCATCGCAGCGAGCAGCCGGTGCTGACGCGCGAGACCATCACCGCGATGGGCACGCTCGCGGCGCTCAGCGGGATGATCGCGGACATGGACGGCGGCGAGGGCGTGTACGGCAACCCCGACATGACCGATGGCCCCGGCGGCCCCGGCTTCCAGCACCTCGTCGGTGGCCCCGGCCTCGGTGGCTGGGGTGGGCTCGACATGACCAACCACGGCCGCGGCACCTGCATCGGCACGAACTGCGGTGACGGCACCGTCGCGAGCGGCCCGCTCCACACCTCGGGCGACGTCGGCCCCGGCGGCATCGGCGAGGGCACCGAGCCCAACGCTCGTCCGCGTGTGTCGCGCGTTCCGCAGATCCACCCCGACCCGCACGTCGACACGCGCGGTGGTCTCAGCCGCGAGGACGTGCAGCGCACCGTGCGCCGCCACATCAACGAGGTGCGCTTCTGCTACTCGCAGGAGCTCCAGAGCCGCCCCGACCTCGAGGGCCGCGTCGCCGTGCAGTTCCTCGTGACGCCCGATGGCCGCGTGAGCACGTCGTCGGTCGCGCAGTCGAGCGGCTCGGTGGGCAACGTCGGTCAGTGCGTGTCGCAGAGCGTGCGTCGCTGGACCTTCCCCACCTCCGAGGGTCCGACCAGCGTCACGTATCCCTTCGTGCTGCAGAGCGCGGAGTGAGCTGCTCGCTGTCTGATCTCTGACGAGAGACTCTCGTCTCTCCGGATCGACGACACGGCGCGGGCCTTCGGGCTCGCGCCGTGTCGTTGCGCGTTCGGCATGAGAACCGCGCGCTCAGGCGGCGCTCTGGCCCAGGACACCAAGCGCAAGGCCGAAGGGAAGCGCGCTCGTCCACCAACAAGCGGTTCTCGCCGTCACTACTCCTCGAGCGCAGCGATCCGGCGATCGGCCTGGGCCGAGCATCGAGGCTGCCAGCACCCCCGCGTCGTCGGAGGGAGGACATCAGTCTGCAGAACATGAACGCTGGATCCCAGCACGTAGAGTCTGCCATCGACGTCAAGCAACATCCGATTCGAGGAGCCCGTGTAGGGCAGCGTCCAGGCAACCAGTCCATCTGACATGACGTGGACGACAATCGCCGATTCGGCGGTGAAGCTCAGTGCGACGAGCGACCCATCCCCCAAAAGAATCGAGTCATCGAGGACGATGGGAAGTCCCGCGGGCGTTCGGGCGACGGCTACACCATTGACGTATCGCGTCAACCGAGCATCGTGCCTCTCCATCACCCATATGGCACCCGTCGGATCCGGCCGGAACGCGTAGAGGTCATCGAAGGGTACCGCGATGCGATGCAGCTCGGCACCCGACTCCTCATCGACCGCTACAACGATGCTGCTCCGGGCATCGAGCGATCTTGCGTTCACAAAGCGCGTGTCTCCCGCAAAGAGCACCCCCATGCCGTCGTGGCCGACATCCTCCGGCCACGGAACGCGCTCGACGAGCGCGCCAGCGGCACTGACGCGGACCACCTGAGAATCCGTCGCCGGGCTCGCGTGGAGCCACACCGAGTCATCCGACTCGACCTGTAGGTAGGGAGCGTACTGGAATCCACGGAGTTCCCACTGTGCACGGCCGTCGGCGCAGAACTTGCGCAGCGCCTGTCGCGAGGATCGGTACGCGTAGAAACCATCGCTCGTGCTTGCGACATCGACGCCGTCGAACACTCCCCGTTCGCCCTCCTCGAAGAGCGCGTACTGAGCGGAGTCGGGCCGGGGGGGCGTGTGGTCGATCCGAAGACCGCCGGTCGCCCACTCAGCGACCCGACCGTCAACGAGTCCACCCATTGGGCCTCGGGGCTCCTTGCTGATGGCGAGGGAGCGTCCCACACCCAAGAGGGCCCCCCCGCCGTCGATCTCGAAGTGGCGGTGGGAGAAAAGGACCGTGCTGACGTGGATGTGGCCATCACTCCCGAGCGCACCATCGATGAACTCGCCTTCGACTCCGAGCTCGGCGAGCGTTCGTGACCAGAGTAGTCGAGGTGTCGGATCCGCCGGAAGTTGGCGGGCTCGCGGCGGTCGCAGATCCAAGCGCGGACACGGAGATGTGTCGAAAGCCTGGAAGACGAGCTCTGGCGCTGCCCACGCATCCGGCTGTCGCGCATCGACACCGACGTCCTCGGCGGCATCGACACCAACGTCGGACGGGGGAGAGTCTGCGTCGAGGCCTGAATCCGGTGACATGATCGGATCGCACGCGCAGCCCGCTACGACCGTTAGACAAGCCGACGCGGTCAGTACGCGCTGCAACGCTGGGGAGAGAGGCATCGGGGTGGCCGAGTGTAACGAGGGGCATGGACGACTCGATCGTTCATCCGCAGAGGCCATGTCACCATCGCACCCAAAGGGCTCGTCCCAGTACGGCGAGATCACTTTTCACGCGCTTCGAATCGGGCGCCGGACACGAAAAGCCCTTCCCACGGGAGGCGTCTTCAGCCGCTCGACGGGGGGGTCGCCAGAAGGGGCCGGCGAGGGGGTCGCATGGCCCCGAACGAGGGGAGAGTCAGGGCAGGGAGGGGAGAGTCAGGGCAGGCAGGTCGAGCCCATGCAGCAGTTGCCCATGTTGCAGAAGTAGTTGAACGGAGGGTTGCAGGTCGTGGTGCTGGGCGCGTAGAGGTCGGTGGGGCAGCCGTTGTCGAAGCCGCTGCAGCGCTCGGCGCTGTCGCACATCAGGTTGCGCGCGGCGCGGCACACGTAGCCCATCGGTCGGAGGGCGTTGGGGCAGCCGGGGCCCGAGCCCGTGCAGTAGTCGTCGACGTCGCAGCCGCCGCCGCCCGCGAGGCCACAGCGGAAGGTGGAGGGTTGGTACGCATCGGCGGGGCACGCACCCGAGGATCCGCTGCACACCTCGTCCACGTCGCACACGCCCACGCCCGCGCGGCACGTGACGCCGCCTCCGACGAACGCGTCGCTCGGACAGTCGGGGCCTGCGCCCGAGCAGCGCTCCATCACGTCGCACGCGCCCGCCTGCGCGCGGCAGATCGTGGTGAATGGCAGGTACGCGTTGGGCGGGCACACGTCGCTCGTGCCGGGGCAGGTCTCGACCGCGTCGCAGCCACCCGAGGCCATGCGGCACACGGTACCGGCCGGGGCGCGCACGTCGCTGGGACATGCGGCCGCAGCGCCGCTGCAGCTTTCCGCGAGATCGCACGCGCCGCGGCTCGCGCGACACTCCGTGCCCGACGCGACGAACGCATCGCTCGGACACGCCGCGCTCGTCCCATCGCAGGACTCGCCCACGTCGCAGACGTCGACGGCCGCGCGACACACGCGGCCCGCGGGCGCACGCACGTCGGCGGGGCACGCAGCAAAGCCGTTGCACGTCTCGGCTTCGTCGCACGCGCCCGCGGACGCGCGACACACCGTGCCGATCGCCATCACCGAGTCGCTCGGGCACGTCGGCGCATCGCCGCTGCAGTACTCGACGCTGTCGCACTCACCGCCGGACGCGCGACACACGGTGCCGCTGCTCGCGAGCACGTCGCTCGGACACGCGACGTCCGCGCCGGTGCAGCGCTCCTCGAGATCGCAGTCGCCCGTGGAGGCGCGACAGATCACGTCGCTGCCCGAGCGCGCGTCGGGCGCGCACACTGTCGAGGTTCCGTCGCACAGCTCGGCCACGTCGCACGGTCCTGCCGCTGCGCGACAGACCACGCCGGCGCTCGCGGGCGTCGGTGTCGCTTCGCACGAGGGCACGCCGCCCTCGCAGCGGATC
>JAFLCL010000412.1 GCA_017303575.1 Deltaproteobacteria bacterium | reverse complement strand
CTCGTCTCTGCCCTGCCGACGCGGTGCTGGCGCACCCGCTGTTCGGACTCTTCTCCGAGCGCGCGCCGACCGAGGACGCAGGCGCGCCCAGCCGCCCCGAGGCCCTGCCTCGCGGGACCGAGCTCCGCATGCGGAGGCGCGATCGCGCGAGCCTGAAGCAGCTGGGCGACGAGCAGCAGGAGAGCCCGCTCGTGCACAGCTTCGAGAAGCTCCACACGCTCGAGGAGCACACGGGCGGGCGCAAGCGCGCCGACGGCTCCGACGAGCTCGAGGCTCACGCCGAGGCGCTCGACGAGCTCGAGATCACCGAGGTCATCCGCTCCGACGAGGCCGCCGAGTCGCTCCTCCGCTCGGACGCGATGTTCGAGTCGGGCGCAGGCGAGGTGGCCGATGCGCCCGAGGCCGTGGGCATCCCCTACGACGAGTGGGATCAGCGCGCGGGTCGCTTTCGCCCCGACCACTGCATGGTCCATGTGGGCCCGCTCGAGGAGCGCGTGCCGCTGCTGCTCGCGCAGCGCTCCGCGGAGCAGGCGGTCGCCGCGCTGCGACAGCCCATCGAGTCGACACGCGCCGCGCTCCTCGCCCTCGAGCAGGCCGCAAGGCCCAGGCTCCGCGAGCTCGACGGCCCCGACGTGGACGACGACGCGATGGTGTCGCGCCACGCGGCCCTCGCGGCGGGCGCCACGCCGCCCGATCGGCTCTACGCCTCGCGTCGGCGTCACCGTCCCGAGCTCGCCGTGCTGCTCCTCCTCGACGCGAGCCTCTCGACCGACGGATGGATCGAGGGACGTCGGGTGCTGGACGTGGAGCGCGAGGCCGCGCTCGTGGTCGGCGAGGCGGTCGAGGGGCTCGTCGACGAGCTGGCGATCGCCGCGTTCTCCAGCCGCACTCGGCGCGACTGCCGCTTCGACGTGCTCAAGGGGCTGAGCGAGCCATGGGCGCGCTCGCGCCACCGGCTCTTCTCGGTCGAGCCTGCCGGCTACACCCGTATCGGCCCGGCGCTCCGTCACGGGCGCGCCGTGCTCGAGCGCGCGCGCGCGGCGCGCAAGGCCGTGCTGCTGGTCACCGACGGCAAGCCCAACGACTACGACCGCTACGAGGGCAGCTACGGCCTCGACGACGTGGGGCACGCCGTCCTCGAGGCGAGCGCCGCCGGCATCCACGTGCACGGGCTGGCGATCGACCTGAGCGCGCGCGCCAACCTCCCGCGCATGTTCGGCCTGGGCCGCTTCACGCTCGTGCGCAGCCCCGACGTGCTCCCGACGGCCATGGGTGCGCTGATCGCGCGCCTCGGCCGGTGAGCCGCTCCGGGACCGAGAAAGGTCCTCTCTCGCTCTTGTATGTACGGAGGATGGGCGATCCTAGCGATCGCGAGGGTCCATCCGACAGTTCTGGGAGAGGGTCGCCGGTCGTCTCTTGGGGTTCGTCCTCGTGACTGAGATTTGGCGCCCTCGACCAGGTTCCATGTGCTCGAACGGTATCCAGAGGCTGCTCCTCGAGGGCGTGTCCTCGCATGGACAAGTGTGAGCTGGTTCCTGGGTTCGAGGCTCCCGACCCCTCGCTCCACGGAGGTGAGACATGCGGTTCGTAGGCATCGACATCGGTTCGGAGAAGCACTTCTTCGCCGTCATGGACTCGGAGGGCCGGGTCACGAAGAAGGCCACGCCGTTCGGCGAAGACGACGCGGGCTACTCGAAGCTCCGCGCCGCGCTCGGCGCATCGACGGACACGCTCGTCGCCATGGAGGCGACCGGGCACTACTGGCAGAACCTCTTCGCTGTGCTCGTCTCGATGGGCTTCGCCGTCGCGGTCCTCAATCCGCTGCGAACGCGTCGCTTCATGGAGGTCGATCTCAAGCGCGCAAAGACCGACGCCATCGACGCCGTCGGCCTCGCTCGCTTCGCCTACGAGAAGCGACCCGCGAGCACGCCGCTGCCCAACGAGGCCGGCCTCGAGCTGCGCGAGCTCGTGCGTCATCGAGATCGCCTCGTGCAGGACATGGGCGATCGTGTGCGTCAGCTCCATCGCATCCTCGACCTCGGATTCCCGGAAGTCGCGAAGATCGTGGGCGATCTGTCGTGCACTCTCGCGACGACAGTCCTCTTGGCGTTTCCGACCGCGAAGGCTTTCGCGAAGACCGACATCACCTCGCTCGCCGCGATGAAGTACGAGCGCCGGACCGTCGGCGTCGAGCTCGCGACGAAGCTGATCGAAGCCGCGGAGCGCTCGGTCGGCCAACACCACGGCGCCGCCTACCAGCTGCAGGCGCGGCACGCGTGCGAGGACATCATCGTGCTCAGGTCACGCATCGCCTCGCTCGACGAAGACCTCTCCGCGACGGTGAAGAAGCACGAGATCGCGAGCCTGCTCACGACGATCGACGGCATCGGCGACACGACGGCTTCGCGCCTGGTCGCCGAGCTCGGCGACCTGACTCGCTTCAAGAGCGCCGACGCGCTGGCCGCGTACATCGGCGTCGTGCCGAGCATCAAGCACTCGGGCAAGAAGACACCGAGCAGCCAGAGCATCAGCCGCATCGGTCACGCAAACCTTCGTGCGAAGCTCTACATGCCGACGCTCGCAGCGACTCGCTGCAACCCGTGGCTACGCGCCTTCTATGGTCGTCTCTGCGCGAGTGGGAAGAAGCCCAAGGTCGCGATGGTCGCGGCGATGCGGAAGCTGCTCCACGCGATCTACAGCGTCGCGAAGAACAAGCGCCCCTTCGTGCCCGCGACCGCGGGGTGAAGAAAAGGGCTTGCGCCGGAACACGGTATCTCAGTCTGCGACGCCGTCGCGGACCGCGTTCAGTCGCGCGACGTCGCGGATGGAGAAGCCCTCACGGGTGGTCTCGACGAGGCCCTGCTTGCGCCACGTCGAGAGCACGCGGATGGTCGTCTCCACGCGCGCTCCGACGAGCGACGAGAGCTCGCCGCGCGAGAGCGACACCGGCAGGAACGTGGTGCCGTCCTCGAGCTCGTCGCCGAACCGCTCCGCGAGAGAGCCGAGCAGCGACGCCAGCCGCTGCGCGACCGAGCCGGCGCTCATCACGTCGATCTTCGCGCGAAGGACCTGGGACTGACTCAGGAGCGCGCCGTTGAGCGCGAGCGCGAGCGACGGCTCGCGGCTCATCGCGCGCAGCACCTCCGCGCTACGGATGCACAGCACCGCGACCTGGTGCGTGAGCGCGAGCGCGGTGGCGGGGTACGGCCGCTGCTGGAGCACCGCGACGAGGCCCACCGCCTCGCGCGGACCGAACAAGCCCAGGATCACCTCGCTGCCGTCGGGCAGGTAGCGCACCACCTTCACGAGCCCGCTCGTGATGATCGTCACCTCGAGCGTCGCCTCACCAGCGCGGAAGAGCGCCGCGCCCCGCTCGAGCTCGCGCCGGTGGCTCACCCGCGCGAGCTCCTCGAGCCCCGCGTCGCTCATCCCTCGCAGCAGCGCCATGCCTCGCAGCACGGCGAGCATCGACGCGCGCGGGCCCTCTCGGTTCTCCGTGGTGGTCATCTCGAGATGATACGTGCACCGCCGTCGCTGGCCTCGAGCACCGCGACCTCGAGCTCGACGGCGCGCGGGAAGAGGACGTTGTTCTCGAGGTGGATGTGCTGGTGGAGGTCGCGCTCGAGCGACGCGAGGCTGTCGTAGAGCGCGCGGAACGTGCCGCAGGCGTGCCCCGGCGGGGCGTAGTCCGAGCACAGCTCGCGGAGCCGGCGCAGATAGATGCCGGCCGCGTCGTGCTCCTCGCCCATGACTCGTAGGGGATTGCGCACGCTCTGGAACGGCGGTCGCTCGAGCGAACGTCCGTGGTCTCGCGCCTCGGCGAGCGCCCTCACGAAGGGGAAGAGCACTCGCTCTTCCTTCTGCATGTGCACGAGCAGCTCCTGCGACAGCTCCTCGAGCGCCTGCGCCAGCTCCGTCAGGTGAGGGTGGGCAGCGCCGTGCGCTGCGAGCACCTTGTTCATCAGGCGCTCGGCGCGGGCGAGCTCCGAGACGGTGAAGACGTGGTGCGTGCGCTCGATGTGGTCGATGAGCGCGCTCGTCGACAGCGCGGAGATCGCCAGCTCGTCGGGCGAGGGCGTCGCCTCGATCAGGCGCGCGAGCAGCTCCTCGAGCGGAACGGCGGCGCGACGGGAGGCCTCGGCGAGCGTGGCGCCCCCACCGCAGCAGTAGTCGACGCCGAGCGTCTCGAAGACCCGGGAGGCGGCGGGATGGGAGGCCACGACCTCCCGGACCGAGGATTGAGCAGTGATGTTCATGGCAGTGACTCGTCTCCCCGGTGTGGCCTCGGCGCGCTCTCGCGCGCCATGATCGATGTCAGTCGGCGCGCGTCATGATCCCGCGCATGGCCGGACGCGGCGCGGCGGCTCAGCTTCCCCACATGTCCGCCTCTCGACTCCCCGCGGCACGCCGCGTCGGTCCCGCCGCATGAGCGCGCTCTACTTCGCGTCCGTGTGGATCCACGTGCTCTCGGCGATCGCGTGGATCGGCGGGATGCTCTTCCTGGTGCTGGTCGTGGTGCCGTGGATGCGCACGCAGGATCGCGCGACGGGCGCGCGTTTCCTCGCCGAGACCGGCAGGCGCTTCAGCAAGGTCGGCTGGGTGGCGTTCGCGCTGCTCTTCGCGACGGGCTGCTTCAACCTCTCGTACCGCGGCGTCACGCTCGACAGCTTCACCGACCCGCGGTGGCTGGGTTCATCGTTCGGTCGCACCGTGATCGCGAAGCTCGCCATCTTCGCGCTGGTGCTGGTGATGAGCGCCGTGCACGACTTCGCCCACGGTCCGCGCGCGCTCGAGGAGATCCGCCGTGACCCGGGCTCCGCGCGCGCCGAGGTGATGCGCCGCCGCGCCTCGCTCCTGGGTCGGCTCAACGCGCTGCTCGCGCTCGTCCTCTTCACCCTCGGCGTCGCCATCGTGCGCGGCTGGCCCTGAGGCGCCGTGCTCGTCTCACTCGGCAAGCGTGCGCTCCGCCCCGGCATCGTCCCGTTGCTGGCCGACTGTCACGCCAAGATTCGGTTCTTCTCCCGGCTCGCGGTGGCCCTGGGCCAGCAGAGCGCCGCCGACGAGGCGGATGTCGCCGCGCGCTGCGGCGAGGTGCGGCGCTACTTTCGAGAGGCGCTCCCGCTCCACGTCGCCGACGAAGAGGAGAGCATCCGACCTCGACTGGCGGGCCACGCGGACGCGCTCGCGCAGATGCACGCCGAGCACGACGCGCACCGCGAGGCGCTGGCTGCGTTGGACGCGGCGCTGAGCGCGCTCGCAGGCGCCTCGATCGTCAGCGCAGGCAACGGCTTTCCCTACCTCGACGACAACGGCACGGCCCTCGTCCCGGACGACGATCGCGAGCGAGGTCGGCAGAACGCGCAGCTCCTCGAGGGGAGCGCGCTCGTGCACCTCGGCGCGCGTGTGCTCGACGGTCGCCTCTCGGTGATCGGCACGCTCCTCGAGCGCGCGGGGGGCCTCGC
>JAFLCL010000411.1 GCA_017303575.1 Deltaproteobacteria bacterium | reverse complement strand
ACGCGCGCGTGGCCACGGACGCAGGCCCGATCGCGGACGCGGGCCGAAGCGCCTCGTGGATCGTCGGCGACTACGACGTGCTCTTCGTGGGCAACAGCTACGTGTACACGGGCGACGTTCCGGGTCGTGTTCGGCTGCTCGCGGCGCCGAGCACGACGCGCATCGAGTCGATCGTGTTCGGCGGCTATCGGCTCTCGCAGCACGCGACCGATGCAGAGACCGACGGCACGACGCTCGCGCCATTCCTGCGCACGGGCACCGTCGCCGAGCGTGCGTTCGACGCAGTGATCCTCCAGGAGCAGAGCCAGATCGGCGGCTTCCCCGAGAGCGATCCGACGCGCATGGAGTCGCTCGACGGGGCGAGCCGCTTGGCCGCGCTCGCACGCGCCAACGGATCGGGCGTGGTGCTCTACCTGACGTGGGGTCGCGAGCTCGGCGACGACACGAACCCGGGCCTGTTCCCGACCTTCGAGGCAATGCAGGACCGGCTCGACGCGGGCTACCGCACGATGGCCATGCGCCTTCGCGACGAGGGCACGCGCGTGCGGATCGCGCCGGTGGGCGCGGCGTTTCGCGTGATCCACGACGACGTCGTCGCGGACGGACTGGATCCGACGACGGAAGGCAGCGCGTTCGATGCGCTGTACTCACCGGACGGATCGCATCCATCGGCGAACGGCGCATACCTCATCGCGCTCGTGATCCACGCCACGATCACCGACCTCGACCCGACGACGCTCGCCGACGCGAGCGATCTCGACGCAGCGACCTCGAGCGCCCTCCGCGACGCAGCGGCGCGCGTGATGCGCGATCCGATGTGGGCCGAGGAGCGCTGAGCGCGACGCCGACGATCAGCGGCTGAAGGGCATCTCCATCTCGAGCGGCTCGCGTCCCGGAGGCACGGGGAGCTCCCAGCCTGCGACGTTGCGCTGGAGGCACTGCCCGAGGTTCGCGTTGCCGGTCGTGTTGCGGCTCACGGCCGCGTTCTGCACGTGACCATCGGCGCCGATCGTGAAGCCGATCACGACCGTGCCGCGCACCGTCTGTCCCGTGGTGCGCGTCTCGTGATCGAAGCACCCTGCGGCGCGCTGCGCGTAGTAGTTGCGGATGAAGCGCCGCACCTGCACCGCGTAGTGCTCCATCGCGATGTCGGCCTCTTCCTCGCCGATCGTCTCTTCCATCTCGCCCCAGTCGCGCGTGGTGCCAGTGCCGGTCTCGGTGCCCGACCCCGATCCGCTTCCGGTTCCGGTCTCGGTTCCGGTTCCGGCTCCGGTTCCGGTTCCGGTCCCGGTTCCGCTTCCGGTTCCGCTTCCGGTCCCGGTTCCGCTTCCGCTTCCGGTCCCGGATCCGGTTCCGGTCCCGGTTCCGCTTCCGGTCCCGGTTCCGCTTCCGGTCCCGGATCCGGTCTCGGTCCCCGGTCCAGCGCCAGTCCCTGCGCCAGATCCCGTTCCCGTCTCGGTGCGCGTCCCGCCCGTGGTGCCTCGCGATCCACCGCTGCCCGCTCCGTCGCCACGCGGGCGCACGCGCGGGCCGCTGGAGATCACCACGCCGTCGTCCGGCGTGTCGGCGCCGTTCGGCACCGGATCCCCGATCTCGACGGGCGTGGTGTCGGGCGGGGCAGGGAGCGCGACCTCGTCGTCGCTCGTCGTGGGAGGCGGCGTCTCGCCCGAGTGCATCGCCACCCACGCGCCGCCCGCGCCGACCAGACAGAACAGCAGCGCACCACCGATCAGGACGCCCCACGTCTTGGCGGGCGAGGGCACGCCGATGCCGGTCAGCGTGATCGAGCTGTTGTCGTTCATCGCGTTCGGCGCGCCCGCGAGGCTGCCGGTGGAGCTCGTGCTCGAGCGACTGGCAGACGTGGTGCTCGTCTTGGGGCTCGCGGGCAGCGGCCCACCGGGCTCGCCCGCGCGCGCGATCGTGCCGCCACACATGTTGCAGAACTTCGCGTCGTCCGTGTTCTGCGCACCGCACGCCTGACAGAAGATCATCGGCTCCTCGAGTGCATCGCGCCCTGTCTCGAGCGCGAGGCTGTGACCGCGCAGCATAGCCGAGCCGTGGGTCGTCTCGCCCGAGCCGTGCGTGGCAGGCGCGGCCTCGGATACGCTCCTCGCCATGTCACGCGAAGCGCGAGCGGGGCTCGCGACGTTCCTTCTCTTCGGGCTGCTCGGCTGCGCCTCGTCGAGCGCGCCGAGCGCGGAGAGGCCGCCCCCCGGCGCCCCGCCCAGCTCGAGCGCTGCAGCGAGCGAGCCGCCGGTGGAAGCCGTGGCGCCGCAGGATCCGCTGCCGCGCCCCGAGCCGCGCGTCGAGGTGCCGGCACCCGCGGACCTCCGCGCAGCGCTCGACGCCGATCGTCCGAGCGTGGAGCTCGTCCCGCGCGTCTGCCCCGTCGTCACGGGCGCGACGCTCAGCACGAACGGCGAGACGGGATGCGTCATGGATCCCGTGCGCGGCCTGCCTCGCGCGATCCGTCGCTTCGCGCTCACGAGGCGTCGCGACGTGCGCGTCGCGAGCGACGGTGACGATGCGATCATCGTCGTGCCCAGCGACGAGGACGGCGCGGTCACGCCGTTCGATGGCGGCGTGTGGCGCTGGCAGATCGCGAGCGACTCGTTCGACGCGATCGTGGCCCCAGCGTCCCTGCTCCACGACCAGACGTTCCTCCCCGACGTGGCGAGGACGCACTTCGGCGTCGTCATCTCCGATCACGGCTCGCGCGAGCGGAACTGGCTCGTCGCCGGCGGCGCGATACGTCGACTCCACCCGGTCGAGGACTTCATCGGAGACACCACGATCGTCGACGGTCACAGCTACCGCGTCACCGCCGATGGGCCGCGCCGGAACGTGCTCGAGCTCACGTACGACGGAGACGGTCACGTTCGCTTCGACCACCGGGGCAGCGTGCCGTCCGCAGAGCATCTCCCGTTGTTCGTCGCATTCCCCGAGGGGCGCGCGCTGATCGCGTCCGTGTTCCCGCGAGGGCGCGCGGCGACGCTCCATGTGCTCGAGCTCCCCTCGGGCACCGCACGCGTGGTCGACCTCGCCATCACGCGACCGACCTCGATGCGCGTCGTCGAGCATGCGCTCGAGATCCGATCGAGCACCGAGGGCCTGCGCGTCGATCTCGTGAGCGGGGCGATCACCGAGGCGGGCCCCGCCGTCGGTCGAGCAGCCGAGCCGGTCGCGCCGCTGTCGGCAACTCCGTCCTCGCTGATGCGCATCGGCTTCTTCGAGGCCGACTCGCTCCTGCTCGCGGCAGCCGGCAATCATCGCTGGGTGCGCGAGGGCGGCGTCACGGTGCTCACCTACGAAGAGGCAGACGTGCTGCCGATCGTGAACGAGTACGATCTCGCGCCGCCGCGAGGTCGATGCCGCTGCGAAGGGGACGCGCTGGCGTGCCCGGACGCAGCACCGCTCGCGAACGCCTGCGCGCCCGCGCGTCCGGCGTCGGCCCGCGTCCACTCTCAGCAGCATCCGCCACCGTCGCGCGGGTTCTCGATCGATGGGCGCTTCCGGTGGGACGTGCTCGAGCCCGATCTCCTCCGCCTCACACGCCTCGCGGACTCGGAGCGGCTGTGGCTTCGCGTGATCGCTGGACGCGTGCTCGTGCAGGCGGACGACGGCGCGTTCTGGCTCGAGCCGGGCGCGGAGCTCGAGCCGACGGCCGTGCGCTGGGGCCCGTCGTTGCTCGAGGCGCCGGTCACCCGCCTCGAGGATCACGTGACGGCGCTGCGACGCGACACGCTCCTCGCCGACTTCCTCGGTGGACGTGCGCTGCCACGCGCCGAGCTGCCGACGCTCGCATCGCTCGCGGCCGACCGCGTGCAGTGAGCTACGCTGCGCGGCCCATGCGCGTCCTCGATCGAACGATCGCCGTCACGCTCGCGAGCGCGCTCAGTGTGATCGTCGCCTCGCCCGCGCTCGCGCAGGTGCGCACCGAGCGCGCAGACGATGACGGAGTGTGGGGCCGCTTCGGGTCGGACCTCGTGCTCTCGATCGGCGCGAACGCGGGTGTGGGCCTGGGCGATCCCGTGGTGAGCGCGCGCGGCTCGAACGATCCGACCTTCTCGCTCGATCTGGAGCTGCGCCTGCGCGTCATCGACACCGCAGGCATCGTGATCGCGCCCGAGTGGCGACCCGACGGCGCCTCGCGCTTGATCGCGGCCGTCGATCTGCGCCCGATCTTCTTGGCGCGCTTCCTTTTCGGCGCGACCAGCAGCGACCGCTACGTCGATCTGTTCCTCGACTCGATCGGCTTCGATCTCGGCGCCACGATCTTCGCGCCCGACGGCCGCGTCGCGGTCGCGTGGGCCGTCGGCTTCGGTGCCGACGTGCCGCTCTGGGTGCCGCCGGAGATCACGGGCGCGATCGCGCTGCGCCTCGCGGCCCGCTGGACGGGCGCCGGCACCGCCGACGTGTGGGGCCCCAACCGTGCTGTCGACGACTGGACGATCCACGCAGGCCTCCTCGTGCGGTTCCACGCGAACGTCGGCCTCGCGACGTGGGAGCCCGCCCGGTACGAAGTGCGGGATCCGCCGTGATCGGCGCGCGCGGCGACGCTACATCTCGCCCCGCATGCGGATCGTCAGCTGGAACGTGAACGGCCTCCGCGCCGTGTCGAGCAAGGGCTTCGGTCAGTGGCTCGCAGACGAGCACGCCGATGTGGTGGGAGTGCAGGAGACCCGCGCCACGGAGGCGCAGGTGCCCGAGGCGCTGCGCAAGCCCGACGGCTTCCACACACACTTCGTCGCGGCGCAGCGCGGCGGCTACAGCGGCGTCGGGCTCTATGCGCGCCGCGCGTTCGAGCTGACGGGCACGACGTTGGGCGTGAAGACGTTCGACGCGGAGGGCCGCATGCAGATCGCGCGCATCGGCGCGCTCACGATCGCGAACGTGTACTTCCCGAACGGCTCGGGGCCCGATCACGACAACTCGCGCGTGGGCTTCAAGCTCCGCTTCTATCGAAAGCTCTACGCAGCCCTCGAGCCTCGCGTCGCCGCGGGTGAGCCGATCGTGGTGATGGGCGACTTCAACACGGCACCCGACGAGATCGATCTCGCGCGCCCCAAGGAGAACGCGAAGACGAGCGGCTTTCTCCCCGAGGAGCGCAAGGAGATCGCGCGCTGGAAGAAGGCGGGTTGGGTCGACTCGTACCGCGCCGTGCACCCCGACAAGCGCGACGAGTACTCGTGGTGGAGCCAGCGCTTCGGCGTACGCGCGCGCAACGTGGGCTGGCGCATCGATCTCGCGATGCTCTCGCCCGCCGCGAGCAAGCACCTGAAGGACGCTGCGATCCACACCACGGTGATGGGCTCCGATCACTGCCCCATCAGCGTCGACCTCGACGACCGCGTGCTCGGCTGACACGCGGTAGTCTCGCGCGATGCGCCTCGTGCTCGTGATCGCTTCGCTCGTCTTCGTCGGGTGCGGCGCTGCGCCGGCGAACGAGGGCCCCGCCGACGAAGGCCGCGCGGAAGGGGCGCCCG
>JAFLCL010000410.1 GCA_017303575.1 Deltaproteobacteria bacterium | reverse complement strand
TGCGCGTCATCTCGGGCACGGGCAGCACGTCGCGCGTGCGACTCGTCGGCTCGACGTCGCCGGTCGCGGCGCGGATCTCGAACCGCGCGGCGCGACCTTCACGCGCGATGCGGCGCGAGCCGAGGATCATCGCCTCCGCGCCGAGCGCGCGCTTGGCCAGGCGGATCGCCTCCTCTGCCGAGTCCGCCACGAACGTGGCCTCGACCGAGCCGCGCGCGCTGCCCGGGGCGGCCGGCGCGCCGTGCGGAGCATGCGAGCGGAGGAGAGCGTGGGAGGTCGAGGGAGGTTGGCTCATGGCTTCCTGCGTGCGGCGTGGGGGGAGCGAGGCGGAGGGCGCTCAGGGCGCGGAGACGATGCCGAGGGAGCGGACCGTCGTTCGCGGATCGATCTCGCGGTACGAGAGGACGGAGAGGCCCGGCACACGTCGCGCGAGGAACTGCGCGACCTGGCGTCGGATGTCGGGGGCGCACACGAGCGCGGGGGGAGTCGAGATCTGGGCGAACGCGCGTGCGCTCTGATCGAGACTGCTAAGCAGCCGCTGTGCCGCGCCCGCATCGAGGCCTTTTCGGAAGGACTCCTCGAGCCGCGGATCGAGCACCAGCGCTGCGACGCGCCCATCGCCGTCGCGGAATTTCGAGGTGATCTGCCGAGAGAGGCGCTCACGCGCGAGGTCCGCGAGCTGCGACGGCTCTTTGACGGACCGTCCATGATCCGCCAGCGCCTCGAGGATCGTGCGGAGGTCGCGGATGGCGACGCCCTCGCCCAGCAAGAGGCGAAGCACCTGGATCACCTCGCCGACCGAGAGCACGTTCGGCACGACCTCGTCGACCAGACGCGGCTCGCGCTTCGCGAAGAGATCGAGCAGCTCCTGCGCCTCGCTGCGGCCGAGAAGCTCGTGCGCGTGCTGTCGCAGCGCGTCGGTGAGGTGCGTCGCGGCCACCGTCGCGGGATCGACGACGGTGTAGCCGAGCGCCTCGGCGCGATCGCGATCGTGACCGCCGATCCAGCGCGCCGGCAGGCCGAACGCGGGCTCGGTGGTCTTCTCGCCGGGGATCTCCGGCAGCGCGCCCGTCGGGTCCATCGCGAGCCAGCGCGTGGGCCGCAGCTCGCCGGTGGCGATCGACGTGTCCGACAAGAGCACGCGGTACTGGCCGGGCTTGAGCTGGAGGTTGTCGCGGATCTGGAGCGGCGGGATCACCACGCCGAGCTCGAGCGCGAGGTTCTTCCGGATCGCTGCGATGCGCTCGAGCAGCGCGCCTCCCGTCTCCACCAGCGTGACGAGGTCGTAGCCCACCTCGAGCGTGAGGAGGTCCATGTGCATGAGCTGCTCGAGCTGCTCGCGCTCGGTCGGCGGTGCGGCGTCGCTCGCCGCGGGCGCGCTCTCGTCGCTCTTGGCGGAGGCGGCGGTGCGACCGGCGAAGATCAAGAAGCCACCGAGCAGCGCGAACGGAAGGAACGGCATGCCCGGCACCAGCGCCATCGCGCCCACCAGCGCACCGGTCGTGTAGAGCGCGATGCTCGATCGACCGAGCTGCGAGACGAGGGCCTGGCTCAGCGTGCCGCCCGCCGACGCACGCGTGACGACGACAGCGGCCGCCGTCGACATCAAGAGCCCGGGGATCTGCGAGGCGAGCCCGTCGCCGACGGTGAGGATCGTGTACGTCGAGGCCGCGCGCGCGGGCTCCATGCCGTTCTGCAGCACGCCCACCACGAAGCCGACGACGATGTTGATGCCGGTCATCACGAGCGCCGCGATCGCATCGCCGCGCACGAACTTGGAGGCGCCGTCCATCGCGCCGAAGAAGTCGCTCTCCTGCTCGACCTCCTTGCGACGCGTGCGCGCCTGCTCCTGCGTGAGCGCGCCGGCGGCGAGGTCGGCGTCGATCGACATCTGCTTGCCGGGCATCGCGTCGAGGGTGAAGCGCGCGCTCACCTCCGCGACGCGCCCTGCGCCCTTGGTGATGACGACGAAGTTGATGACGACGAGGAGGATGAAGATCGTCGCGCCGACGATGTAGTTGCCGCCCACGACGAACTCGCCGAACGCGCGGATGATCGCGCCTGCTGCCTCCGTGCCCTCGCCGCCGTGGAGCAGGATGAGACGCGTCGTCGCCACGTTGAGCGAGAGGCGGAGCAGCGTGCCGAAGAGCACGAGCGTGGGGAACACCGAGAGGTCGAGCGGCCGCTCGAGGTGGATCGCGACGAGGAGCAGCGCGAGCGAGAGCGCGATCGAGGCCGCGATCAGGATGTCGAGCACGAACGGCGGCAGCGGCACCACCATGAGCGCGACGATCCCGACGAGGATCAGCGGCACGAGCGAGCTGCCGCGGCCGCCGCCGAAGGCGCCGCTGAGGTACGAGGTGATCGAGCTCACGAGGCGGCTCCTCTGGCGATGGGCTCGGGCGCGAGGCGAGCGCGGATGCGCATCACGTGGGCGATGACGCGGGCGACGGCCTCGTAGAGCTCGACGGGGATGGGTCGACCGGCCTTGGCGCTCGCGTACATCGCGCGCGCGAGGGGGCGGTCCTCGAGGATCGGCACGCGGCGCGCGCGCGCTTCTTCCTTCATGCGGAGCGCGATCTCGTCGGCGCCCTTGGCGAGCACCATCGGCGCCGCGTCACGACCCGCCTCGTAGCGGAGCGCGATCGCGATGTGGGTGGGGTTCACGACGAGGACCGTCGCGTTCTTCACCTCCGACACGGCGCGCTGGCGCGCGACCTTGGCGGCGCGCGCGCGGCGCTTGGCCTTGATCTTCGGATCGCCTTCTTCTTCCTTGTGCTCGTCGGCGAGCTCCTTCTTCGACATCCGGTGCTCGGTGTCGAAGCGGCGCTTGGCGAGGACGAGGTCGAGGATCGCCAAGAGCACGAGCGCGACGAGGCCTCGCTCGAGGAGCACACGCACGACGTCGCGCGCCTCGACGAGCGCGCCGAGGATCGGCAGGCGCGCCAGCAGGACGAGCCGGGGCAGCGCGTCGCGCGTGACGACGTACGTCACCGCGCCCACGACGAGCACCTTGAGCAGCATCTTGCCGACCTCGAGCAGCGTGTCCTTGCCCGGCAGCGCGCGACCGAGGCCCGCGATGGGATCGAGCTGCTCGAAGTTCCGACCGAGCTGATCGAGGGAGACGAAGCCCCGTGTCTGCGCGAGGCCCGCGACGATCGCGGCGATCGCGGACGCGACGGCGATCGGCACGAGCGAGCTCGCGAGGCGGTCTCCCATCATCGCCAGCGCGCTCATCGGTCGCGCGTGATCACGCAGCGAGAAGCACGCGATGGCGACCTCGCGCAGATCCGAGCTCGTCGAGCCGAGGCGCGCGAGGAGGACGCCGACCCCGACCACGAGCGACACGACGGCCGTCAGCTCCGCGCTCTTGGCGAGCTGGCCTTGCTCGCGCAGCTGGTCCAGCCGCTTGGGCGAAGCCTCTTCGGTCGCGGATTCGGGATCATGGTCCTCACGGTCGGCCACGGACCGTCCGATGCAGCCAGCGGGCCAGCGTCGGTTGCGTCAGTCGGAGGACACGATCTCCAAGAGACGCGCGGGGAGGGCGTCGACCTCGTGGTGGATCGCCTCCGAGATGGCCGTCATCGAAACGACGATCGTCAAGAGACCGACGGAGGCCGCGATGGCGAACGACAGCGAGAAGACCTGGAGGCGCGGGGCCGCGCGCGACGTGATGGCGATCGCGAGCTGCACCACGAGCATCGTGCCGAGCACGGGGCTCGCGATGCGGAGGCCTGCGCCCACGAGGCCCGTGCCGAGCTCCACGCCGTGGAGCCGCAGCGCCTCGCCCACGCCTGCGCCGGGCGGCACCAGTGCGAGGCTCTCCGCGAGCGCCGCGATCACGGCGTGGTGCCCGTTGGCGGCGAAGAACGTCATGACCGCCAGCATCTCGAGCACCCGCGCGGTCGCGGCGACCTCGTGACCGCTGCTCGGATCGACCTGCTGCGCGAAGCCCAGGCCGATCGAGCCGCCCACGACCTCGCCTGCGATCTCGGCGGCCGCGAGGCAGAGGCGCGCCGTCAGACCGATGCTCGCGCCCACGAGCGCCTCGGAGAGCGCCGCGCTCGCCATCCAGAAGGGGTCGAGCACGACGCTCGAGGCCGCCTCGGCGTGAGGGATCGTGATGACCAGAGCCAGCAAGAGGCCGAGCGCCGCGCGCACCTGCATCGGCGCGAGGCTGCCGAGCGGCGCAGGCAGCGACGCGAGCGCGATGCCCACCCGCAGCGAGACGAGCATCACCAAGGGGATGAGCGGAACGAGCGCCTCGAACGCCGCGTTCATCGCGACCTCAGGCTCCGGGGCCGAGCGAGGCCATGGCGTGCATCGCCTCCACGGCGAAGTCGCGCAGGCGGAGGAACATCCACTCTCCCCAGATCACGAGCACCGCCATCATCGCGAGCGCCTTGGGCGCGAAGCCCACGGCCGAGTCGTTGATCTGCGTCGCGGCCTGTCCGATCGAGATCGTGATGCCCACGATCACGAGCACGATCACGGCGGGCGCGCCGGCCAGCACCGCGGTCCACAACATCCGCTCCATCCAGTCGAGCGCGTGCGCGAGCGTCATGGTCCTCACCCTCCGTACGAAGCGACGAGCGCCGAGACGAGCAGCGCCCAGCCGTCGACGGCGACGAACAAGAGCAGCTTGAGCGGCGTGGAGATCACCGTGGGCGGCATCATCACCATGCCCATCGCGCTGAGGATCGAGCCCGCGAGCAGGTCGACGAGCACGAACGGCAGGAACACGAGGAAGCCCATCTCGAACGAGGTGCGGAGCTCGGAGATCATGAACGCCGGCACCAGCAGGCGGAGCTCCACGTCCTCGAGCCTCTCGGGGCTCTCGGTGTGGCTCACGTCGTAGAAGAGGACGAGATCGTCCTCGCGCGTCTGGCGCAGGAGGAACTCGCGGAGGTGCCCGCTCGCGATCTCGTAGGCCGCGTCTCCGTCGATCGTCTCCTCGAGGTACGGCGCGAGCGCCTCGTCGTGGATGCGCGACATCACCGGGCCCATCACCACACCGGTGAGCAGCAGCGACAGCGCCAGCAGCACCTGCGTGGGCGGCGCGCCCTGCGAGCCGATCGCCTGCCGCACGAAGCTCAGCACCACCACGATGCGCGTGAACGACGTGACCGAGATGAGGATCGCGGGAGCGATCGAGAGGATGGTGAGGAGGACGAGGATCCGCACCGCCGCGCCGCGGCCCGCGTGATCATCGGCCGCAGGGAGCGACACCGTGATGGACGGCCCCTCGTCGCTCGTGTCGCTCGCGGAGACCTCGCCCTCCGTGGACAGCGCGTCCTGCGCGTCCGCCGCTCCGAGCGGCGCGAGCGAGACGATCGCGATCCACGCGAGCCAAGCGAACGACGCGAGCGACCGTGTGCTCACGCGCGCCCCGCCTGGGCCTGAGCGCGAAGTCGGACGAGGCCCGCCACCGCGCTGCCTGCGCCAGGCTGCATCGAGGCCGACTGCGCGAGCGGCGTCTCGCTGCGCGACTCGACCAGGCGCGCGAGCTCGCGTCC
>JAFLCL010000041.1 GCA_017303575.1 Deltaproteobacteria bacterium | reverse complement strand
GCTCTCGGCGATCGTCCACGACGCGTGGGGCGGCGCGTGGGTGTATCGGTGCGAGAGCGCGACGCGCTTCGCGCGCGTGCGCGTCGATCCCGTGCGCCGCGTGGGTGATCGCGCGGTGCTCGCGCACGGGCCGGCGGCGGGCACCTGCGTCGTCAGCGTCGGCGCGGCCGAGGTGTTCGGCTCCGAGTTCCCTCCCGGTCACTGACATGCGCGCGTTCATCGAGACCTGCCTTCGTCAGCGCTGGGTCGTGCTCGGCCTCACGCTCGTGTTCGTGGCCGTGGCCCTGCGCGGCGTGTCGGACGCGCGCTTCGACGCCTTCCCCGAGTTCGCGCCGCCGCGCGTCGAGATCCAGACCGAGGCGCCCGGCCTCTCGAGCGAAGAGGTCGAGGCGCTCGTCACCACACCGCTCGAGGCAGCGCTCGCCGGCACGCCGGGCACCACCGCGATGCGCTCTCGCTCGGTGCTGGGTCTCTCGTCGATCGTGCTGCTCTTCCCCAACGGCACCGACCTGCTCACGGCGCGGGCGCTCGTCCAAGAGCGGGTCAGTCGCGCGCTGCCGCAGCTGCCGGTGGTCTCGCGACCGCCCGTGCTGCTCTCTCCGCTCAGCTCGACGAGCCGCATCCTCAAGGTCGGACTCTGGTCCGAGTCTCTCGACACGCTCGCGCTCACCGATCTCGCGCGATGGACGGTGCGCCCGGCGCTGATGGCCATCCCAGGCGTCGCGAACGTGGCGATCTGGGGCGAGCGCGATCGACGTCTCGAGGTGCGCGTCGATCCCGATCGTCTGGCGGCACACGGCGTCGATCTGGGCCGCGTGTCGATGGTCACGCGCGAAGCCGTGCTCCCCCGCTCGGGCGGCTTCATCGACGGTCCGACCACGCGCCTCGCGATGATCCACGCGCCGGTCGCGCTCGACGCCGCCTCGCTCGCGCGCGTGCCGATCGGGGGGCTCGGACGCAGCACGCTGGCGATCGGCGACGTGGCCGATGTGGTCGAGGATCACGGCGCGCCGATCGGCTCGGGCCTCGTGACGCGCGGCGCCGGCCTGCTCTTGATCGTCGAGAAGCAGCCGGGGGCGAGCACGCTCGAGGTGACGCGCGCCGTCGATCGCGTGCTCGGCTCGCTCGCCCCCGGCATGCAAGGCGTCGAGGTCGACGCCACCATCTTCCGCCCCGCCAGCTTCATCGAGCGCGCGCTCTCGAACCTCGGCGAGGCGATGGGGATCGGGTGCGCGTTCGTGGTGGTCGTGTTGTTCCTGTTCCTCTGGAACGCGCGCACCGCGATGATCAGCGTGCTCGCGATCCCGCTGTCGCTGCTTGCCGCCGCGCTCACGCTGACGTGGATGGGCACGACGATCGACACGATGGTGATCGCGGGCCTCGTCATCGCGCTCGGCGAGGTGGTCGACGACGCGATCATCGACGTGGAGAACATCCACCGACGCCTGGTCGAGCTTCCGCCCGACGCCTCGCTCGCCGCGCGCGTGTCACTGATCGTCGAGGCCTCGCTCGAGGTGCGCAGCGCCATCGTGTACGCGAGCCTCGTCGTGATCCTCGTGTTCGTGCCCGTGCTGTTCCTCGGTGGCGTCGCAGGCGAGTTCTTCCGACCCCTCGCGCTCTCGTACGGCCTGGCCGTGCTCGCGAGCACAGTCGTCGCGCTGACGATCACGCCCGTGCTCGCGTCGTTCCTGCTCCGCGGCGGTCACGCGTCCGAGACGAGCGCGCCGATCGCGCGGCTGCTCTTGCGCCTCTACGCGCCCATGGTGCGGCGGGCCATCGAGGCGCCGCGGCTGCTCGTGGGCGTGACGCTCCTCTTGCTCGTCGGGGCGGGGGCGCTCGCGGGTGGGCTGCGCGAGGAGTTCCTCCCGCACTTCGCGGAGAACGACTTCCTCATGCACTGGATCGCGCGGCCTGGGACATCGCTCGCGGCGGTGGAGCGCAGCGCCGATCGCGCGCGCGTCGAGTTGCTGGCGGTGCCTGGCGTGCGGAGCTTCGGCGCCCACATCGGGCGCGCGGAGGTCGCCGACGAGGTCGTGGGACCGAACTTCGCGGAGCTGTGGATCAGCGTCGATCCCGAGGCTGATCTCCCTGCCACGCAGGCGCGCGTGAACGAGGTGGTCGATGGCTACCCTGGCGTCTACCGCGACGTTCAGACCTACCTCCAGGAGCGCATGCGTGAGGTGCTGAGCGGTGGCGGTGCGCCGATCGTGGTGCGCATCCGCGGCACCGATCTCCCTGCGATGCGCGCCGCCGCCACCTCGCTCGCCCACGAGCTCGAGTCGATCCCCGGCATCGCGCACGCACACCCCGAGGCGCAGGTGCTCGTGCCTCAGGTCGAGATCCGCATGGACCTCGAGCGCTGCGCGGCGCTCGGCGTCGAGCCCGGTCTTGTACGGACGCGCGCCGCGACGCTGCTCTCGGGCGAGGTGGTGGGCCAGATCGTGCGCGGTCTCCAGCCCCTCGACGTGGTGGTGTGGGCCGAGGAGCGCGTGCGCGGCGACGTGGCGGCCGTGCGAGACCTCGCGATCGCCGTCGATGGCCGAACCGTGGTGCGCCTCGGCGACGTGGCCGACGTGTCGATCGTGCCGATGCCCAACACGATCGCGCACGACGCATCCACGCGAAAGATCGACGTGCTGATCGACCTCGCGCCCGGGGCGGACCTCGGCGGAGTGGGCGATGCCGTGGCCGCGCACGTCGCGGCGATGACGTTGCCCACCGCGCACCACGCGGACGTGCTCGGTGAAGGCGCAGCGCGCGCAGAGGCTCGCTCGCGCTTGTTCGCCGTCGCTGCGCTCGCGCTGCTCGGGATCTTCCTCGTCTTGCTCGCGGACTTCGGCACACCGCGGCTGGCCCTCCTCGTGTTCGCGGGCCTTCCGTTCGCGCTCGTGGGCGGGGTCGTGGCGGCAGCGAGCAGCGGCGTGGTCTCGCTCGGCACGCTCATCGGCCTCGTCGCCGTGATCGGCATCGCCGCACGCAACGGCATCATGCTCGTCTCGCACTTTCGCCACCTCGAAGCCGTCGAGGGCGTGCCATTCGGGCCGGAGCTCGTCGTGCGCGGCGCGACCGAGCGCCTGGCGCCGATCCTCATGACCGCGCTGGCGACCGGCCTCGCGCTCCTGCCCGTCGCGCTCGGCGGCGACACGGCGGGGCACGAGATCGAGCACCCGATGGCAGTCGTGATCCTCGGCGGTCTGGTGAGCTCGACGATGCTCACCTTGCTCGTGACGCCCGCGATCTACCTGCGCTGGGGTCGCGCTGGGCACGAGACCGACGCCGCAGTGCGCGCCACCCGAGACTGACCCCTCGACCTCGCCGTCGTCGGCACGGTGTCTGCTGAGGCGAACGCCATGTCGCTCCGAGCTCTCACACGAGGTGCGGCCGCTGGCGCGGTCGCCACCGTCGCACACACCGCCGTGATGGCCACTGCCGCGCGCCACGGCAGGCTGGGCGAGCCACCCCCGAAGAAGATCACGCGCGCCGCGCTGAAGCGAGTCGCGCCGGAGGCGGCGCGCGAGCCGCTGACGGTCTGGGTCGCCACCGCGGCCTCTCACCTGGCCTTCGGCGCCGCGACGGGCGTCGCCTACGCGCTCTTGCATCCAGAGCCCAGACCCACGCTCTCGAGCGGCCTCCGCTTCGGCTCGTTCGTGTGGCTGGCGAGCTACGCCGGATGGGTGCCAGCCCTGGGCATCATGCCGATGCCCGCGAACGACAAGCGCGGACGTCCGAGCGCCATGCTCGCTGCGCACTGGGCCTTCGGGGCCACGCTCGTGATGACACTCCGAGCGCTCCGCGCGTAGCCAGCGGCCGCCGCGTGCTGCGCGTGCATGCCTCACTGTGGCGTTGCGCCTACACGCTCGACGCTCGAGGAGACTCGTCGCGCATCGAGCGCCGGAGGTGCGGAAAACTCAAAAGCGCGTGAGGTGGATCTTCATGGTGCACCGGACGGCGTAGAGGACAGAGCCGCCCAGCTGGCTGTGCAGCGCCGTGTCGTCGACGTAGGACATGACGTAGAGGCGCACGTTCATCGACTCGTCAGCCCAGACGTGGTTGATGAATTGGTGGTGCTTCTTGCCGAACACCCCCGGGCTCTTGCGCTCGAGGACGGGATCGCGGCCGAAGACCTTCGCGAAGTGTCCGACGACGTCGTCGCGGGTCGCGAGGAAGGCTTGCGAGAAGTCGGCGAGCGCGCCGGCCTCCACCGCGGCGTCGTAGTCCACGCCGAGCTCACCGTGCTTCTGCTTCCAGTAGTGACCGGGAAAGCTGACGAAGTGGAGCGTGATCTCCTCCACCCGGCTCTCGGAGAGCCCGTAGTAGATCGTGTACTCCTCCATCTCGCCGACCTCCCGATGGTATCGGTAGTGCGGCAGCGCCCCGCTGCTCTCTTCGAAGTCCGGTCCCTCCCGCAGGACGAGGTCATCCGTCGACGCGCCGAGGGGCACCCCTCGGTATGCGACTCCCTCAGCGGTCACGATGTCGGCGAGCAGCGAGCCGTGATTCATCGCCGGGAGGGTAGTCGCTCGGTCCTCGCCCCAACAACACGGGACAGCGAGAGCCGCTCCAGGCGAGCAAGCTCCGACTACTGCGACAGCTGCTGCGTCGTGCGATCCGCGTCGTGCAGCTGGAACGCCATGTAGTAGCCGACACCGGCGATGATCGGGATCGCGACGCTGAACAAGATCAGCCCGAGGTAGTAGCCGAACGTGTCGTCCTTCTGCTGCTGGTTCGCCATGGCGGCGCGACCCTAGCACGAACGATCCAGAGATCGATGTCGGCGTCAGCTCGCCTGCAGGCGCGCGAGGCGGCGCGTGGCGATCGGCGAGCCCGGCCACACCTCGAGCACACGCTCCCACGCGCTGCGGGCGGCGTCCGGCACACCGTCGCGCTCGGCGAGCAACGCGAGGTTCATGAGCGGGTTCGGATCGCTCGGGTCGAGCTCGAACGCGCGCTCGAGCGCGAGCACGGCCTCGGGCCGACGCGTGGGATCCTCGTCGCTGAGGTGCATGAGGCTGGCGCCCAGGCCGTTGTGCGCGGCGGCGAGCTCGGGCGAGCGACGGATCGCGGCCTCGAACGCGTGCGCCGAGGCGGTGTAGTCCTCGAGCAGCGCCAGGGCGTTGCCGAGCTTGAGCCACGACGCTGCGTCGGCGTCCTCGCGATCGATCGCAGCGCGGTAGGTGGTCACCGCGTCGGACACCGCGCCGAGATCGCGCTGCAGATCGCCGAGCGCGAGCAGCGGCTCCGCGTCGTTGGGCGCCAGCTCGGCGGCGCGGCGGAAGTCCGCCTCTGCGCCCCGCACGTCGCTGGTCGCCGCGCGCGTCAGGCCACGACCGAGCAGCGCGTCGGGATCGCTCGGTGCGCGCTGCACGGCGATGTCGAACGCCTCGCGCGCCTCGACGTGACGGTCCGCGCGTCGCAGCACGCGGCCGAGGTTCACCCACGCGTCGTGGCCCTGGCGATCGATGCGCGCGGCCTCGCGCAGCTCGCGCTCCGCACCTTCGTAGTCGCCCTCCTCTTCGAGCGCGACGCCCAGCCGGTTGTGCACCGTCGAGGAGTCCGGCACGACGCCGCTCAGGTGCTCGAGGTGCGCGCGCGCTTCGCGACCGTGATCGAGATCGAGCGCGATGTCGGCGGCCAGGAGCAGCGCGCGCGGCTCGTCGGGTGAGAGCTCGAGCGCGTGCGTGATCTCCCGCTCCGCGTCTTCGTGGAGGAGGCGCGCGCGCGACAGCGCGGCAGAGAGGATGACGAGATCGACGGTCTCTCCGAGAAACTGATGGGCCGAGCTGAGCTCGCCCTCGGCGAGCACGAGGTCACCGCGCTGGAGATCCTCGAGCGCGCGCGCGTAGTGGTAGGTGCCGCGCACAGCGTCCTCGTTTCGCCCCATGTCCATGGCCTGCTCGAGCATCGCTGCCGCGCCCGAGGCCTGGACACGATCGACGCCCGGCGCCTCCACGAAGGGCGCGTGGAGCCGCGCGTCCGCGCGCTGCACCAGCGCGTCCGCCTCGCGCATGCCCTGGATCACGTAGCCGACGGTGCCGAGACCGATGACGGACGACGTGCCGATCGCGAACGCGAGCACACGCTTGCGGCTCGCCGAGCGACCACGGAGCGGAGAGGGAGACTGCGACATGGCCCGGAGGGGATCAGCCTCGGATCGGGGCGTCAAGAAAGTGGTGCTCAGGCTGGGCGTGGCCGAATCCAGAAGAGCGCCAGCCCCACCACGAGCAGCTCCCCGAGGAAGGCGTAGAACGCGAACATCGCGAGCCCCGGTCGGGAGCCGATCTGGGCGATTGTCAGACCCGCGACGCTCGTGTGGATCACCGGCAGATCGCCCACCTCGGCGACGTGACGATGTCCCTCGCGCGTCAGGTGATCGCCGATCGTGTGGATCTCGCCGTCGATGCGGACGTGCACCTCGACACTGCGCTCGGTGCCGGAGACCTCGTGGTGCCCGCCGTGGCGACCGGTCTGCATCTCCACCGTATGCGTCTCGACATGCGCGACGGCCTGCCCCGGCGTGACGAGCCCGCGCGAGGCGAGGAGGACGTGCTCGGCCGCGACGTACACGAGGATCAGGCTGGAGAGCCCGCCGAGCACGGCCGCGGTGCGCGCCTGCCGAGCGCGACGCGCGCCGAGGTCCTCTTCCGCGAGCCCCACGATCCTCGTGGCGCGGAGCACCCAGCGAGACTCCGCCGTTCGATAGTCCTCGCCGGGTCGCAAGAGCTCGCGACGGAGCTCACCTCCGACCACGAGCGGCTCGTTCGGAAGGAGCCGTCCCTCGCGCTCCCACGCTCGCACCGTGGGCGTGCGCACCTCGATGTCGCGCTGCGGCTCGACTCGCACGGCGATGCCCGAGGTGAGTCGTAGGACGAACGACTCACCCACCACCACCGCGACGTCGGACTCGAGGTTCCCGACGACGTTGGAGGGGCCTTCGCGCATCACCTCGCGCTTCACGTCGCTCACGCGCTGCGCCCACACGATCGAGAGCGCGAGCCACACCACGTGACCCAGCGCGAAGACGGTCAGCCACAGGTAGCTCGTGTCCTCCGCGAGTCGCTCGACGTAGGGCATGCGCGTCAGCATGCGCGCCGACGCGGGGGCTCGGCTACCCTCGGCGCATGGCGGCCCGAGATCTCCTCGCAGCGATCACGAACGAGCGCCTGCCCGCGCTCGTGCTCGATCTCGGGGCCTTCGATCGCAACCTCGAACGACAGCGCACGCTCGCCAAGGATCGCGCGCTCCCGCTGCGCGTCGCGACCAAGAGCCTGCGCGCGCCGACGTTGATCGCACGCACGCTGACGAAGGGCGGCGGGGATCTGAAGGGCCTGCTCTGCTTCGCGATCGGCGAGGCGGAAGGCCTCTTCGCGCGAGGGCTCGACGATCTCTTCGTCGCGTATCCGCCGTCGATCCGACGCGGCAAAGAGCAGGATCTCGCGCGCGCCGCGCGCCTCGCGCGCAAGGGATGCACGCTCGTGCTCTCGGTCGACTCGCGCGAGGCGATCGATCGCGCCGCCGAAGAAGCACGCCTCGCCGAGACCGAGCTGTCGCTCGCGCTCTGCATCGACATGTCGCTCGAGCTCGCGGGCGGTCGTGTGCACCTCGGCGTGCGTCGCTCACCCCTGCGCGAGCCCGACGAGATCGTGGCGCTCGCGAAGCACGTCGCGAGCACGCCAGGCCTCCGGTTCGCAGGCTTGCTCTGCTACGAGGCGCAGGTCGCGGGCCTGCCGGATCGCAGCCCGTTCGCGCCGCTCGAGAACCCGATCAAGCAGCTGATCCGGCGCCGTAGCATCGACGACGTGGCGAAGCGTCGCTGTGCGATCGTCGACGCGCTCGTGAGCGCGGGCCTCGCTCCCTCGATCGTGAACGGCGGCGGCACCGGCTCGCTCGACTCGACCACGCGCCAGAGCGGCGTGACCGAGACCACGGCCGGCAGCGGCTTCTTCAAGCCCCACCTCTTCGACTACTTCCACGATGCGCACATGCGGGCGCTCGAGCCCGCGCTCTTCCTCGCCCTCGAGGTCACCCGCATCCCCGGCCCCGGCTGGGCCACGGTGAACGGCGGCGGCTATGTCGCGTCCGGCTCGGCGGGCAAGGACAAGCTCCCGCTGCCCGTGTGGCCCGAGGGCGTGACGCTCGACGACATGGAAGGCGCCGGCGAGGTGCAGACCCCGCTCCGCGTGCCGAAGGGAGCGAGCCTCGCGATCGGCGACGTCGTGCTCTTCCGCCACGCGAAGGCGGGCGAGCCGTGCGAGCGCTTCCCCGAGATCCTCGTCGTCGAGGGCGGCCACGTCGTCGAGCGCGCCCCCACCTACCGAGGCCTGGGTTGGTCCTTCTTCTGAGCTGTCTGGGTCGAGGGACCTCTGGCCCCTCGAGCTCCCCGTCGCTCGCCTCGTCGCTCCTCGACTCGACTCCTGCTCCAGGGGGAGCTGCGCTCCCCCGCCGCATGGCGCCCCCGATTCTTCTCGGTCTCTGATCTCAGCCCGGGGAGGCGCCCTCTTGGCGGAGCTGACGGATCTTCGCGCGGAGCGGAAGGATGAAGTCCATCGAGACCGTGGCCTTGCTGCCCTTCATCGCGCGCGCCGTGTGCCACTTCGAGAGACCGAGCCGCGCGACCGCGCGCACGAACTCCTGACCGCGGAAGCCCTTGCGCAGCAGGGCCTTCACGGTGCCGAACACGCTCGTCACCACGTCGAGCTCGCCCTGCGTCAGGTGCCCGAGCGCGACCTCGTCCGTGAGGTGCTCGCGGATGAGCTTGCCGCGGCGCCACACCAGGCCGATCACGAGGATCACGAACGCGAGCACGAAGAGGATCCACACCACGAGCAGCAGCATGAAGACGGTGAAGCCCATCTGGCCGAAGAACGCGTCGCACACGGTGGCCGAGCCGTTCCACAACATGTGCAGCATCACCGCGCCCGCGTAGCCGACCAGCGGCAGCAAGAACTTCGCGGCGGTGTTGGTCTGCTCGCGCGCGAGGCCGAGGCCGAGACCGGTCATCGACGTGTAGAGCGGGTGACCCCACGGCGCGAGCAGGCCGCGGATCATCACTGTGTCGCGGATCGCCTCGACGTCTGCGGTGTGGATCACACGGCCGTAGTAGAGGACGTTCTCCGTGGCCGCGAAGCCGATCGCGACGAACGTCGCGTAGATCACGCCGTCGACGACACCGTCGAACTCGTCGCGGAGGAAGTACGCGACGCCGAGCACCATGATCCCCTTCCAGAACTCCTCGACGAAGGGCGCGCTGATCACCGCGGAGAACACATCGCCCATCTCCGCGCCCAGCACCGACGCCACGATGCCGCCGCCGACCGAGTTGATGAACGCGGCAAAGCCGCACGCAGCGACGGCGCCCCAGAGGATGCACATCGCCAGCGCCCACAGCGGCTCGGGATCGAAACGATCGAGGAGGCGCGGGAACGTCAGGTACATGAAGCCCGCGGGGAACGCGAGCAGCGCGCCGATGCCCATCGACACCGCCATGCCCATCGGATCGCCCGAGCCGAACGGCTCGATGATGAAGAGCGCGAGCACGAAGATCGCGCCGATCGCCATGCCGACCAGCCACAACGCGAGGCCGATCCACTTTCGCGTGCGGTAAGGGTCCGGCATGCCGGGATCGCGAGGGGCTCCCTTGTACGGCAACGCCTGCGGCGCGTTCATCTCCACTCCTTGCTCGGTGCCCCGCTCACGCTCGCGCGCTCGCGCCAGCCCAGTTCGTCCGATCAGATCTGGATGGTCTCGCCCATCGCGCGGAACTTCGCGTAGCGCTGATCGATGAGAGACTGCGCCCCGCGCCCGCCGCTCGCGAGCTGCTCGAGGTCGAAGAGGTTCTTGCGCACGGCCTCGCCCAGGCGTCGCGCGGCGTCGTCTGGATCGCGGTGCGCGCCGCCCACGGGCTCGGCGATGATCGAGTCCACGATGCCGAGGCGCAGCGCATCGCTCGAGAGGAGCTTGAGCTGCTGGGCGGCGTCAGCCGCGCGCGTGCCGTCGCGCCAGAGGATCGACGCGCAGCCCTCGGGCGTGATGACGCTGTACGTCGCGAACTCGAGCATCATCACGCGGTTGGCGACGCCCAAGCCCAGCGCACCGCCCGAGCCGCCCTCGCCGATCACGGTCGCGATCACGGGCACGCCGAGGCGCGACATCACGAGCAGCGACTGTCCGATCGCCTCGCTCTGTCCGCGCTCTTCCGCGCCGATGCCGGGGTAGGCGCCCGGCGTGTCGATGAAGGTCAGCACCGGACGCTTGAAGCGATCGGCGAGCTCCATCACCCGCATCGCCTTCCGGTAGCCCTCGGGGTGGGCCATGCCGAAGTTGCGGCGGAGCTTCTCCTTCGTCGTGCGGCCCTTCTGGTGGCCGATCACGGCGACGGTCTTCCCGTCCAGGCGCGCGAAGCCCGCGACGATCGCTGCGTCGTCCGAGTACGCCCGATCCCCGTGCAGCTCGAGCACGTCGTCGAAGATGCGCTCGACGTAGTCGAGCATGTACGGCCGATCGGGATGGCGGCTGAGCTGGACCTTCTGCCAGACCGTCAGGTCCTTGTAGATGTCGCGCGAGAGATCGATCGCGCGCTGCTCGAGGCGGGAGAGCTCGTCGTCGAAGCCCTGCTCGCGTACGCCGTAGAGACGGAGCTCTCGGATGCGATCCTCGAGCTCGACGATGGGCTTCTCGAAATCCAGGTGGGCCACGCGCCGCGATGCTAGTCAGGATCCCGCTTGGAAGCGAGCCGCGACGTCCTTGTCGAAGACGACGATGAGGCCCCAGATCGCGAGGATGATCGACGTCGGCAGGCAGTAGCAGCCGGTGACCGAGAGCGCGCCCGAGCAGAACGCCGCGACGGCGAGCCAGCGGTAGCGGAACGAGAGCATGTAGTAGCCGCTCGCGACCTGCAGGATCCCGGGCACGAGCTGGCCGAGCATCATGAACATGACGATGCCCGTCATGAAGCCAGCCATGAACTCGGGCGGCGGCGCGTCGGGCTGAGTGGGCTCGACGCTCCCGAGCGAGAGGCCCATGTAGCCGCCGGTCAGGAGGAGGCCGAAGCTCCAGAGGAGCAAGAGGCTGCCGTGCACGATCGTGACGACAGCGAGCCACTGGACCTGCCAGACCTTGCCGCGGTTCGAGAGCAGATCGAGGCAGCTCTTGCAGACGCCGTCGATGCGCTCCTCGGCGCAGCTCTCACAGAGGTTGTCGCCGCAGCGGGTGCAGGTGAGCGTCGCGCTGCGATCGGGGTGACGCGCGCACTGTCCGTGGGCGGGCGCCGCGACGGGCGGGACCGAGGCGACGGATCGAGAGGAGGGCTCGGGCTCGATCGTCACGCCGCCCTCAGGTGAGCAGCTGCGCCTGGTTCGCGTCGCGCGCGGCCCAGACCTCGAGCGCGTAGACGACGAGCTTCACCACGAGGATGAACAGCCCGAACACCAGGCCGATCGTTCCGCCTGCGCTGGTCGCGGCGCCGAGCATCGCGGGATCTTGGCCCGGCATCTGCGCCATCTGCGCGACCTGTGCCTCGATCGCGGGCTGCATGGCCACCGACATGTACATGCCCAGCGCTCCGTTGAAGAGATCGACGAGCACGCACGAGATCGAGGCGGCGATCAGCACCATGAACGCGCTGCGCTTGAGCGCGGCCAGCAGCGCGGCGCCGACGATCAGCAGGATCGACGCGAGGAGGTTGAACACCTGCCCCACGATCATCGGGATCTGGAAGGGTTCCTGCACTTCGAGCATCGCCCGCTGCATCTCGACCTGAGGCTGGAGCGCCGGGTTGCCCTGCGCCATCTGCTCGAGCGCGCTCACGCTGGCGCTCTGCATGACCTGCCCGAACACGCCCATGCAGCCGCCGAGGATGCCGAACGCGCCGACCGTGATCCCGAGGACGACCGCGACGATGACGATGACCGGGCGCTTCTTGTCCATGCAGGGCGACGTCTACAGAGCGTGGGGCTCTTGCGCAAGCCAAGCGGGATGGGGCCGCTGCGCTGAGCGCTCACGGAGTGAGCGGAGCGGGGGCCGAGACGTCGGGGAAGGGTCCGCCCGAACCCTCAGGCGGGTCGAGTCCGCTCCGAGCCGAAGCTGCCGCGCTTCTCGCCGATCACGTTGTAGATCTTGAGCGCCTGGCTCTTGCCCTTCACCTGCACGGGCGGCAGCTCCACGACGTCGAAGCGATCACCGATCTGCTCGTACGTCGACTGGCTGATGATGATCTCGCCCGCCTTCGCGACGGAGCAGAGGCGGGCGCCGGTGTTCACTGTGTCGCCGATGACGGTGTACTCGAGCGCCTTGCTGCTCCCGATGTAGCCCGCGACGACGTGGCCCGTGTTGATGCCGATGCCGATGCGCACCTCGGGCGCGCCAGCACGCACGCGCGCGGCGTTGAGCTCCGCGAGGACCTCGAGCATCTCGACCGCGGTCCGTACGCACCGGATCGCGTCGTCGCCGTGGGTCACGGGCGCGCCGTAGAGCGCCATGATCTCGTCGCCGACGAACTTGTCGAGCGTGCCTTCGTACTTGAAGATCACCTCGACCATCAGCTCGAAGTACTCGTTGAGCATGTCGACGATGACCTGCGGGTTCTCGGACTCGCTCATCGACGTGAAGCCGCGGATGTCCGTGAAGAGCACTGTCGTCTCTCGACCTTCGCCGCCCTTCTGGATCGCGACCTTGCCCTCGAGGACCTGCTGCGCGATGGCGGGTGAGAGCAGGCGCTGGAAGCGCTCGCGTGTCACCGCCTCGGCCTCGAGCTTGCGGGCGTAGAGCGAGTTCTGGACGGCGATGGCTGCCTGGTTCGCGACGTTCTGGAAGAGCTGCAGATCCTTCTCGGTGAAGGCGTTCGTCGCGATCTGCGAGTCGAGCAGCATCATCCCGAAGAGCTCGTCCGAGTGCATGAGCGGGACCGCCATCGAGGAGCGGATGCCCTGCATGATGATCGAGTGCGCGCCGCCGAAGCGCGAGTCGACGGTCGCGTCACTCGAGAGCACTGCCTGACGCTGGCTCGCGACCTGCTCGACGATCGTCGAGCTGATGAGCAGCGGCTCGTTGGGATCCTGGGTGCCCGCACGCGTGCGGACCGCGCGCGGCTCGAGCTTCTTCTCGTCGTTGTAGAGAAGGACGATGCCGCGATCGGCCTGGAGGATCTGGAACGCTGCCGCGAGGATCCGGTCGAGGACCTTCTGGATGTCGAGCTCCGCGCCGATGGCGCGCGCCAGCTCGTAGCTCACGCGCAGCTTCTCGTAGTCGCGGCGCAGCGAGTCGACGTCCGCGACGAGCTTCTCGGGGAGGAAATTCTGCTCCATCCCCAGGCGCGTGCGGATGTGGCTCTCCACCATGCCCGGCGCGATCGTGACCTTCGAGAGCTCGTTGGGCGGCTTGCTCGGGAGGCCCGGGAGGCCCGCGAGTGAGCCGCTGGCCGCGTTCGCCAGGTTCGCGATGGGCGCCATCGGCCGCGGCGGCACCGACGGCTGCTGAAACGGCTGCTGCTGCGGGATCTGCTGCGACGGACCGCGGTTCGGGGGCCCGAACGGTGTGGTGGCGCCGATCGGCGGGCCCACGTTCGGCTGTCCCGTTGCCGGATTGAACCCTCCGCTCGGCGGCGCGAAGCCTCCACTCGGCGGCACCGGCGGCGGACTGTTCTGCGGGGCGAATGGGAGCGGCGGGCCCGAGCCAGCCATCGGCGAGAACGACGGCGCGGGCGGCTGCCCCGCCATCGGTGAGGGCGACATCGGCGAGGGCGACATCGGCGAGGGCGAAGGTCCGCCGCCGATGCCGTAGCCGGGCGGGATCGGGCGGCCGGCGCGGAGCGCGACCTCACCGTCGTAGAGGATCCGCGTCGAGCCGAGGGTGATCTCGTCGCCGGGGTTGAGCACCCGCTCGCTCACGCGCTCGCCGTTCACGAACGTGCCGTTCAGCGAGCCGAGATCGCGGAGCAGGAAGCGCCCGTCGACGAAGTCGATGTGGCAGTGCTCCTTGGACACGATGCGATCCAGCACCTGCACCGTGTTGTTCGGGTGCCGGCCCAGCGTGTTGTGACCCTGTAGCTCGGCCTCGTGCCGCCCCTCGGGGCTGATGATCGTCAGGCGCGCCATGACTGGATTTCGCGGGCCGATGCTAAGCGAGCGCACGAGCGCGCGTCTAGCGCGACGATGCGCGAGGCTCGACGTCCGGAGAGGCCCGTGCGAGCGTGGCTCGCTCGATGACCCGCGCCGAGGAGCGCCGTGAGCCCGTCATGCCCGCGCGGCAGGCCTCGTCCGGCCCGCGATCCGAGGATCATGCGCTGTTGGCGCGCCTCGAGGCGGAGCTCGCGCTCGCGGCGGCGCTCGAGGGCACCGGCCTCGAAGGGCTCCCCCAGCGCGCCTCGGGCGTGGTGGAGCGACTGCGCGACAACGGGGAGACCGCGATCGTCGAGGACGCGCTGCAGGGTCATGGTGAGCCGCTGCGCGTTCGCCTCTTCCGCGGGCCGCTGCGTCCCCTGCCCCCCGATCTCGTGCACCACTTGGCGGTGCTCGCCGATCACGCGCTCGAGATCGCGCTCGAGGGATCACGCGCGGAGCGAGCTCACGCGCTACCGCTCCACCTCGCGATCGATCGCGCGATGCACGCGTGGCTCGAGGTAGGCCGCGCGCCCGAGGCGATCGCGAAGCGAGCGCGCGACGCTGCGCCCCCGGGCCTCTCGCTCGCGCGGGTCGAGGAGGTCGCGCGCGCGCTGCCGGTCCGAGGGATCGAGCGGGTGAGCACCATCGCGCGCGAAGGCCTCGTGGAGCGCACCCACGAGGGGCACGTGGCCGCGCTCGCGCTGCGCGATCTGCTCGAGGATCTGCCGACGCTCGCCCTTCCCGCTTCGTTGGAGGCTCGCGCCACCGGGCTCGTGCGGTCTGCCATCGAGGAGCTCGCTTCGCACTGGCTGGTGCGCTTCCGCGACGCGCTCGACACGGTGCTCGCGCGAGACTGGACGGCGCCGGATGCGACGAAGCTCTTCGCCGACGCGGCCAAGCACTGGGAATGGTCGGGGGAGGAGCCCGAGCTCGAGCGACACGTGCTGACCGCGCTGCCCGAGCTCGCGTGGCCCCTCTACCGCAAGCGATCGATGCGCGAGCTCGGCGAGATGCTCGCTCCGATCATGCCGATGGCATGGGCGCTCGAGGCGCGGGTGCTCGCGGCACGGAAAGAAGGTCAGCTCGATCGCGATCTCGCGTACGTCGCGCCGTGCGCGCAGGCGCTGGTCTTCTGGGCCGAGATTCCGCGCGAGGTCGACGCGGCCCTGCCGCGCATCGAGCGCGCGTACGCGCTCTGCCCCACGCTCCGCAACGCACGCATCGTGCTCGCGCACGTGCTGTGTGATCGCGCCGAGCACACGCTCGCGCGGCGCGAGATCTTTCCCACTCACCCTGCGCGCGCGGACATCGAGCGTGCGGCGAGCGTGTTCCCCGAGCTGAGCCGCCTCGAAGCGCTCAAGAAGCGGGTCGGCATCCCGTGACGCGGCCCGTGACCAAGAACCCGTTCGATCGCTTCGAGCTCGATCCCGCGAGCGACATCGCGACGATCACGGACGCGCTACGCGAGCGCGCGGAAGAGGCGAGCACCGACGCGGAGCGCGCGGAGATCCGTGCGGCGTGGGAGTCTCTGACGCTGCACCCCGAGACGCGCCTCGGGCTCGCGCTCACGGCCGTGCCCGAGACGCGTGCGCCCATCGGCTCGCCACCGCGACCCCCCGCGCTCGCGTCTGCGACGACCGATCGATCGAAGGAGCCGCTCGGTGTGCTCGATCTCGTCAGCCTCCCGCCCCTTCCCGACGAGCTCGATCGTAGTCTCGGGCCCGAAGACGACGCCGAGCGCGCGCTCTGGGCCCCTCGTAGCGTGACCTCGTCCTGATCGCATCGGAGCACCGCGCATGTACATCGATCGACCCATCGGCATCGACCTCGGCACGACGAACTCCGAAGTGGCGATGCTCGATCCGTCCGAGAAGGACATCCTCGTCTATGCCGATCGATTCGGCCGTCGCACGGTGGCCTCCGCCGTCGCGTGGGACCCCAAGACGCAGAGCTTCCTCGTCGGTCGTGCGGCGCGCGCACGTCGAGGGCAGAGCCCCGCGCCCGTCGAGAGCATCAAGCGCAAGATGGGACAGCTCGCGCGCGTCGCGGTGGGGCCGCACGAGCTGAGCCCCGAGGACATCTCCGCGAAGATCCTCGCCGAGCTGCGCGCGCGCATGCAGGAGGATCTCGCGGGCAAGGTGCCGAGCGGCATCGAGGTGCGCGTGAGCCGCGCGGTGATCACCGTGCCCGCGTACTTCGACGCGCCGCAGATCGAGGCCACGCGTCGGGCGGGTGAGCTCGCGGGGCTCGACGTGCTCGCGGTGCTGCAGGAGCCCACGGCCGCTGCCATCTACCACACGTGGTTGGGCCTCCCTTCCAGCGGCGCCGGCGCCGCGGAGAGCGCCGATCGCAACTTCCTCGTCTACGACCTCGGCGGCGGCACGTTCGACGTCTCGGTGCTGCGCAGCGTGGGCGGCGAGTACCAAGTGCTCGCGATCGACGGCGACAACTACCTCGGCGGCGACGACTTCGATCGGCGATTCGCGGAGACGCTGCGGAAGGACCTCGTCCAGAAGGGCTACGCGCTCGAGCTCGACGTGCGTGGGGACGCCGAGGACGCCGCGAAATTCCAGCGCCTCGTGCACGTGGCGCAAGAGATCAAGGAAGGCCTCTCCACCAACGAGGTGCTGAGCTTCTCGCGCGCGGATCTGTTCCAGGACCAGAAGGGCGAGCCCGTCTCGATCGAGACCGAGATCGGCCGCGCACAGTACGAGTCGTCGATCGCGGATCTCGTCGAGACCACGATCGTCTGCGCGGAGCGAGCGCTGGCGCGGAGCCAAGAGGTCGCGAACGTCGGCCTCGCGGACCTCGACGCTGTCGTGCTCGTCGGCGGATCGACACGCGTGCCCGCCGTCGTCCGCGCGGTGACCGAGCGGCTCGCGAAGAAGACACGCGGCAAGCTCGCGCCGCTCCAGACCGAGGTCGACACCATCGTGGCGCTGGGCGCCGCCATCTTCTCGGCGCAGCGCGGAGGGCTGCGGATCGGTGACGACGCGACCGACGTGTCGATCACGAGCCCGCTCGTGTCGCGCAGCGCGGAGCTCAAGCTGGCGCTGGAGATCACGCGTGCACCCGAGGCCGCGCGTCGCCTCGAGATCCGAGACGCGTCGGGCGCTCCGCTCGCGGAGAGTGAGGTCGTCTCGGGCCCGATGCGCCTCGTGGTGCCGCTCGCCGACGGCCCCGAGACGATGACCACGCTCACCCTCGTCGATCTCGACGGCAACGTGCTCACGAGCCTCCCGCTCGTGGTGTACCGCGGCGCGGTCCGCGCCCGGGCGAGCTCGCTGAGCCAGCCGACGGTGGTGGCCAAGGACATCGCTGTGGAGATCACGCGCGCGGGTCGACGTGAGCGCAAGGTGCTGATCCCGCGGGGCGCGAGCCTGCCGATCGAGGTCACCCACGAGCTCGCGACGGGCGATCGCTCGGGCGCCGTCGTGCTGCGACTCCTCCAGAATCGGCTTCCGATCAAGACGTTGATGCTCGAGATCTCCCCCGAGCTCCCGCTGGGCACGCCGGTGTCGCTCACGCTCCGCTGCGACGAGGCGATGCGTCTCGAGGCGCGCGCGAACGTCGCGGGCTCGGAGCTGTGGGCGAAGGTCGAGCCCGAGCCCGCGCGCACCGACACGACGAAGGACGCCGTCGACGGGCTGCTCGCCGAAGCCGAGAACACCAGCAAGGCGCTGTGGGGTCGCGACGCAGTCGCCTTCCGTCGCGAGCTCGAGCCGCTCGCGACGGGCCTGCGCGAGGTGGTCTCCACCGATCCCGACAAGCTGTCGGCGCTCGCCTCGCAGCTGCGCTCGCTCATCGATCACTTCGCAGGCAGCGACGCGAACGATCTCTCGCCGCCGCGCGATCGCTTCGAGGGCCTGCTCGATGGCATCCGTCGCCTCGTGTTCACCAGCGCGACGGGTGGCTCGCTGCTCGGCCTCAGCGTCGAGTCGTGGGAGAAGCGCATCGACGAGCTCTCGAGCCGCGGCCTCGTGGCGTACGAAGCGCGCGACGCCGCGGCGTGGCGTCGATCGCACAACGAGGCGCAGGCGCTCTACGAGACGGCCGTGAGCGCGGCCGCGAATTCGGGCGATCCCGACGATCCGGCGCGCCTCGGTCGCATGCGCCTCAACGCCGCGCTCCGCATCGGACACCTCGTGCGTTCGCTCGAGGACTTCGTGCCGAGCGCGAGCGAGGAAGTGAAGAAGCTCCAGGGCGCCGAGCTCGATCGGCTGCGCTCGCTCGTGCGCGACAAGCTCAAGCCCGCGCTCGACGCGATCCCGCCCGAGGGCAAGCCCCACGAGCTGCGTCGCGATCTCGAGCGCATCCACGACGAGCTCACGCGCCTCGAGACCGCGCTCGAGCGGCTGCCCTCTCTGGGCCTCGTCACCGATCGCTGATCGCCCGACTCGCGTGCTTTGCTGCGCGAACGGCCGTGGACTACCGTGGTAGTCCATGACGCAGCGACGACCGGGCAGCACCGTGAAGGTCAGCGTGTCCCTCGACAAGCGAGATCTCGCAGCGCTTCGACGGCACGCGAAGGCCATGCACGGAGGCAATCTGTCGGCGGCATTCGCGGACGCCGCCAAGCTCGTGCGACAACGAGAGGCGCGGCGAGCGCTCGTGGCGATGCTCGGCGGTCCGACGCTCGATGCAGACGCGACGGCGGCCATCGGCGCCGAGCAGATCGCTGCTCCTCCGAAGCGTCCGTCTCGAAAGCGCGCCGCGTGATCGGGCTGACCTTCGACACGGGGGCGCTGATCGCGCTCGAGCAGCGTCGCATGCGGATGCGTGCCCTGGCGAAGATCGCCGGTGAGGCGATCGCTACGACTCCCGGAGCCACCCTGGTGGACGCAATCGTCATGGCCTCGGCCGCCTCTCGCGGCGATGCCGTCTACACCAGCGACGTGGGCGACCTCGAGCGCCTGCGACGACGCTTTCCCAGCGTGCGAATCCTCGCGGCCTGAGCGCGCCGTTCACCGATCGCGGATCGGCTTGCCCCACTTGTCGATCTCGAGTTGGCAGCGCTCGCAGGTCCAGCCGCCCCACAGCGCCTGACCGACGGTCTTCGGTACGCGGATCGTGGGCGCAGCCTGCTTGCACTGCGGGCAGCTCGCCCCCTTGAAGTTGATGCCCCAGCGCCCCTGACCACGCGCGGTGTCGACGATCGTCATCACGAACATCGCGACGCCCGCGAGCGCGGGGAGCGCGCACGCGAGGGTGATCACGACCAAGACGAGCGACTCCGCGACGCCGATGCCGAGCACGGCGCGAGCATCGCCCCCGATTACATCGCGATCAATGGCTCCTGCGCGAGGCCGAGCACGTGCGCCCGCGCCTCGGCGAGCACGAAGATCGATCCACACACGATCACGGTGCCGCCCTCTCCTGCGCGCCGCTTCGCCTCTTCGACGCCGTCGATCACGCTCGGCGCGGCGCTGCCGCCCACGGCCTCCGCGATCACCTCGGCCTTCTCCGCGCGCGCGAGCGGGGGCGCGACCGTGACGATCGCGTCGACGTGCGGCTGGAGCACGAGGAGCATGCTCGTCCAGTCCTTGTCCGCCATCGCGCCGAACACGAGCACGCGCGCCGCGTCGTGCGGAATGCGGATCAGGTGGGACACGAGCGAACGTGCGCCATCGAGGTTGTGCGCAGCGTCGAAGAGGAACGTGTGCTCGCCCTTCGTCACGGTCTCGAGGCGGCCGGGCCACTCGACGCTCGAGACACCGCGACGCATCGCGCTCCCGTCGATGGGCAGCATGTCGGGCACCGCGAGAAAGGCGCCTACGGCGAGGGCCGCGTTGTTCCGCTGATGTCGGCCCACGAGGCCCGGCATCAGGTCCGTCACGCGGGACTCACCCAGCGCGACGTCGAGGATGCCGAGCTCCGCAGACGTGACCGTCATCGAGAGCTCGCGCCCGAGCGCGACCGACGGTGCACCGAGCGCGGCCGCGCGCGCATCGACGACGTCCGCCGCGCGGGGCTCGTCGAAGTCTGCGCCGGCCTGCACGGGGAGTGCCCCCTCGCGCTCCCCCGTACGACCGCTCAGCCCTCTCCGCTGCGCTCCGAAGTCTTCGGGATCGGTGGCGCCGTGAATCACCGGCACGCCGGCCTTCACGATGCCCGCCTTCTCGCCTGCGATCTCGAGCAGCGTGTTGCCGAGGTAGGCCTGGTGATCGAATGCCACGTGCGTGATCACGCACGCGAGCGGTCGCTCGATCACGTTCGTCGCGTCCAGACGTCCGCCGAGGCCGACCTCGAGCACCACGAGATCGAGAGGGCGCTCCGCGAACGCCATGAACGCGAGAAGCGTGGTGACCTCGAAGAACGTGAGCTCCGGCGCGCCCGGCAGTGCGAGCAGCCCCCGGATCACGTCCACGCGCGACACGACCTCGTCCTTCGCGATCGGCACACCGTCGATGCGCACGCGCTCGGTGAAGGAGTGGAGGTGCGGCGACGTGTAGAGGCCCGTGCGAAGCCCCGCCTCGCGGGCGATGCGCTCGACCGTCGCGGAGGTCGAGCCCTTGCCGTTGGTGCCCGCGACGTGGATGACGCGGAGCGACTTCTGCGGGTCCCCCGCGAGCGCACACGCCGCACGCATGCGATCGAGCTCGAGACGAATGCCTCGCGGCTGAAGGCCGTAGAGCCACCGCACCGCCTCGATGTACCGCTCTTCGTTCATGGGACCGCGAGTGAACCCGGCGAGCGAGGGCACGTGGGGTTGGGCCCCACGCGCAGCACGAGCGAAGCGAGTGGAGCGGGAGAGGAGACCTAGGCGAGCGAGGGCACGTGGGGTTGGGCCCCACGCGCAGCACGAGCGAAGCGAGTGGAGCGGGAGAGAAGACCTAGGCGAGCGAGGGCAAGTGGGGTTGGGGCCCCACGCGCAGCACGAGCGAAGCGAGTGGAGCGGGAGGGGGCCCCACTTCGTGGGGGAGGGGCCGCACGGACCCTCAGTCAGAAAAGTGGGCGAGGATTCGCCCGATCGTCGAGCGCATCTCGCGGCGCTGCGCGATCAGATCGACCATGCCGTGGTCGAGGAGGAACTCGGCGCGCTGGAAGCCCTCGGGCAGCTTCTGCCGGATCGTGTTCTCGATCACGCGCGGCCCCGCGAAGCCGATCAGCGCACGGGGCTCGGCGATGTTCACGTCACCGAGCAGCGCGAAGCTCGCGGCCACGCCGCCCGTCGTCGGGTGGAGCAGCACGCTCACGAACGGCACGCCCGCCGCCCGCACGCGACCGAGCGCAGCGACCGTCTTGGCCATCTGCATGAGCGAGAGCGCGCCTTCCTGCATGCGCGCGCCGCCCGAGCTCGAGAGCAGCACGGCGGGCTGCTTCTCGTCGGCCGCACGCTCGAAGAGGCGCGTGATCTTCTCGCCCACGACCGAGCCCATCGAGCCGCCCATGAAGCGGAAGATGAAGGTGCCGAACTGAAGAGGACGCCCGCCCAGCGCGCCTCGGCCGACGAGCATCGCGTCGTCCACGCCCGTCTTCTTGCGCGTCGCCTTCGCGCGCTCGGGGTATGGCCGCGCGTCGTTGAACTGGAGCGGATCCGCGGAGATGAGGCCGGTGTCGAGCTCCTCGAAGCTCCCCGGATCGAGGATGAGCTCCGTCCACGACTCCGCCGAGAGCGGGTAGTGGTGGTTGCACGACGGGCAGACCTCGTGGTTCTCGGTGAACTCCTCGGCCTTCAGCGTGACGCCGCACTGATCGCATCGTCGGAAGACGCCCTGTCCGATCGTCTTCTTCTCGGAGGCATCGACGGAGACGCGGTTCTTCGAGAACCAGGCCATGAGGAGCGCTGGGATATCACAGCGCGTCGGACGACGCACCGCGGATCACGGGCGCGAGCGCGACCGGCACGCCGTTGAGGATCGAGGTGCCGAGCACGGGCTCGACCACGAGCTCGTCCGTGAGCGCGTTGGCGCTCGGTCCCGGCAGCGCGCCCGCCACCCGCAGCGTGCCGTTCACCTCGCTCTGACCGAAGCCGTGGGGCAGCGAGACGACGCCCCGCATCATCGTGTCGCTGGTCTCGAGCACGGCCTCGACCGAGCCCGCGCGGCTCGTGACACGCACGATCGTGCCCGTCGCGCCGATCGTGATCGCGTCGTCAGGGTGCACGAGCAGGCGCGCGCGGTCGGGTCCCTTCGCGAGCGCGGGGAGGTTGTGCATCCACGAGTTGTTGCTGCGGAGGTGCCGACGCCCGATGAGCACCAGACCATCGCCCGGGCCCGCGTCGACCCACGCCTCGAGCCGCGGCACGTCGCGCACCAGCGCGTCCGGCGCGAGCACGTGCCGTCGCTCGTGGCGTGAGGCGGACGGCTCGATCGGCCCGAGATCCACGCCGTGCTCGGCCTTGGCCAGCTGATCGAGCGAGAGGCGATGCGCGCCGTGCTGCAGCAGCCAGTCGATCACGCGCTCGGGCATCGCCCGTAGGCGTTCCGAGAGCGCGCGCGGCAGCGCACGCCCCAGCAGCACCCGAGCGGCGAGCTCCTGCGCGATGTCGAAGTCGTCGCGCGTGTCGTCCTCGGTCGTGAGGATGGGCGGGCTGTACTTCGCCACGTTCCGGACCGCGAAGCGCGAGAGCACGAGATCGAAGTTGCCGGTCTCGAACACGTGCTGGCTCGGCAGCACGTAGTGCGCGAGGCGCGCGGTCTCCTGCACGTAGTAGTCGATGCACACCACGAGCTCGAGGCCCGCGATCGCCTTCGCGAGGCGTGGACCGTTGGGCGTGGTGGCGACCGGGTTGCCCGCGAGCACCACGAGCGCCTTGATCTGTCCGTCTCCGGGCGTCTCCATCTCCTCGGCCATCGTCGCCGAAGGGATCGCGCCGAGCATCTCCGGCAGGCCCCGCACGCGCGAGCGCCACCGACCGTGGTGGTTGCCGATCAAGAGGCGTCCGAGCGGCGCGACATCCGCCGCCGGCGTCGGAAGGATCACGCCCCCCTCGCGATCGAAGCGTCCGAGGACGACGTTGATCACCTCGACGAGCCACGCAGCCACCGGCCCGAACTCGTTCTGACACACGCCGACGCGCGCATACACCGAGCCCATCGGCTCGGCCGCCAGCTCGCGCGCCATACGCTCGATCTCGTGTGCCGCGATGCCGATCACGGGGCCCACGCGCGACGGCGAGAACGATCGCGACAGACGCGCGAGCTGCTCGCGGCCGGTGGCGATCGCGTCGACCGCGAGCGCGTCGACCGCACGCTCGCGGAACAGCACGTGGAGGATCGCGAAGAGCAGCGCCGCGTCGCCGCCGGGTCGGATGAAGTGATGCTCGTCGCACCACGCGGCCGACTCGCTGCGCCTCGGATCGACGAGCACGATCTTGCCGCCGCGCGCCCGCACGTCCCTGAAGCGCGCCTTCGGATCGCCCAGCGCCATCTGCGATCCACACGAGGCCGCGGGGTTGGCGCCGAGCATCAAGAGGTGCTTGGTGCGCGCGAGATCCGGCACCGCCATCGCGAGCGCGTCGCCGTGGACCTGCATGCACGCGAAGAGGCGCGGGTTCGAGTCCTGCGAGTTCGGATCGAAGCGGTTCTTGGTGCCGAGGGCGAGGCCGAGCACCTGAGAGGCGAGGCCCGACCGGTGCGAGTGCACGCACGGGTTGCCGATGTAGAGGCCGACGGCGTCCGGCCCGTGGTCGTCTCGGATGCGACGGAGCTTGGTGGCGATGTCGCTCATCGCCCGATCCCACGCGACGGGCACCCAGCCCACGGGCCCGCGCATCAGCGGCGCGCGCACGCGATCGGGATCGTGCAGCAGCTCGCCGAGCGCGATCGCCTTCGGGCACACGTGACCGTGGGAGAGCACGTCGTCGGCATCACCACGGATCTTCGTGACCCTCGCGCCCTCGACCGTGACGCGCAGGCCGCACATCGACTCGCAGAGGTTGCAGGTGAACGACCGTTCTGTGCCTTTCGCGCCTTCGGCGCGGCTCGGGGGCTCGGGCGCCCCCGGACCCCGCGTCGCTCGGTCGTCGAAGACTCCTCCCTCGGCTCCCGCTCCAGGGGGAGCTTCGCTCCCCCGCCGCGAGGCGCCCCAGGGAGGCGGCGCGAGTGTCACTCCTTGCTGCCCTGGCCGACGAACCAGTCCTCGCGATCGCGGAACAGCACGTTGAAGGTGGTGAGCGAGCCGTAGCAGCCGGTGATGTACTGCTGGAGCTGCACCTTCTCTTCGGTCCCGAGGTGCGGCGCGGCGTTCACCTTCTGCTCGAGCACGCGCAGCTTGTCCCTGACCATCACGACCTTCTGGAAGAACTGGTCGATCGGGATGCGCTTCTCCTGCGTGCCGTCCTTGCCCGGCTTGAGGATGATCTCACCGCCCTTCCATCGATCGCCCAGCTGCGTCTCGCCGAGACCGAGCTCGTCCCGCAGCACCTCGCGCAGCACGTTCCTGAAGTCGTCGATGTCCATGTCGATGTCGATCTCCTTCGGGAGCAGACGCGCCTTGGCCTGCTCGAGATGCTCGTCGTCCTCGCGTCGCGCGCGCGGTGTGCCGGCCGCCTGCTTGCGCTTGAGCGCGTTGCCCCAGCCCGCGCCGCGGGCCTTGTGATGCGTGCACGTCGCCGTGTCCTTGAGGGGCGGCGGCCAGCACTTGAGCATGCAGTCGCCCTCGCGCGGCGCGTCCTGATCGCCCTCTTCGTCGTCGAGGCTGCGTCCATCGGCGAAGCGGTACGCCGTGTAGAACGAGCACGTCCCGCAACGCCCTGTCAGGTCGCGTGACATGCGATCAGTCCTTCTTCGACCTGGCGGCCTTCTCGGCGTCGAGGATCGCCTTCTCGGCCGCCGCGTGCTCGCGGCGCTGCACTTCCATGAACGCGACCTTGCCGATCGCGACGAGGCTCACGCCCACGCTCGCGGCCCACACGAAGTCACGCGACCCCGAGAAGGTCGCGACACCGAGCACGAGCACCACGGCGGCCTCGATGCCGACGAAGCCCACCGACTCGAGCGGACCACCGCGCGTGCCGATGCCCATGACGGCGATGATGCAGACGAACGGCACCCACAGATCGGGATCGACCCAGCCCACCGCGTTCGCGAGCATCACGATGGCGATCACGATCAGCATCGCGATGCGGATGAGGCCGTTGCGGTTCGCGTTCCGCTCGGGAGGCACCGTGAGCCGCGCGGGCTCCTCGGCCTTGGCGGCATCTTTCGCGGCGATCTTCTTCGGTGCCTCGGTCGACGCGTCCTTCGCCTCGGCGTCCTTCGTCGAGACCTTCTCGACAGGCTCGCTCGCAGGATCGGACGGCGTGGGCTCGCTGCTCTCCGACATGGGCCGCGACCGTATCACGAGGCCCTCGGGTCTCGGTCCCCAAACATGCGGCGCCGCGCCCAGCGAAGGAGCAGCGCCAGGCACATGCCCCACGCCGCCGCGCTCGTGACGTCGCCGACGCGCACCCACCACGTGCGGCCCTCGAGCGCGTGCACACGCACGCGGAGCGTCGTGCGCTCGAAGACCTCGGTCTCCACGATCGTCTCGCCGCTCGACGCGATCACGCCACTCACGCCGGTGTTCACCGTCCGCACGAGATCACGGCGCGTCTCGATGGCGCGCATGCGCGCGAGGAAGTGATGGAGGCCGGGCGCGCGCGTACGCCCGAACCACGCGTCGTTGGTGTGGTTCGAGAGCACCGTCGGCCCGTGCTGGGTCACGCGCCACACGTGATCGGCCATCAGATCCTCGTAGCAGTTGAGGATCCCCAGGCGCTGGCCCGCGACGTCGATCGTGCCGCCCTCGCGCGGTCCGAGCGAGAGGCCCGGCCGGAGGAAGGGATGGAGGAACGGCAGCCACTCCCAGGCGGGGATGCGCTCGCTGAAGGGCATGAGGCGCGTCTTGTCGACGACCCCGAGCACGCGCGTGTCGTCGATCGCGAGCACCGTGTTGTAGACGTCGGTCGAGTCGCGCGTCATCGCGCCGAGCACGATCGGGACGCCGAAGCGCTGCTCTCGAAGGCCCATCTCGACTGGGTACGCGCGCGGATCCGCCCCGAGGCCGAGGCGATCACGGTCGAGGCCCCACGGGAACGACGACTCGGGCCACAGCAAGACATCCACACCCTCGCGCTCGAGCGCGTGGCTCAGCGTGAAGGTGACGCCGAGCTGCGACTCCCACTGCGACATGTCCATGCGGTCGGGGATGTCGAAGTCGTGCTGCACGAGGCCGACGGTGATCGACGGCGCAGCGTCTCGCTCGGCGCGCACCTCCTCGAGACGATGGGCGCCCCAGAGCGCTGGCAGGCCCAGGCACGCGCACGCAGCGACCGCGAGACTCAGGCGCGCGCGCACCGATCGACCGGGCAGCACCGCACACAGCGCGAGCGTGCTCGCGACGCCGAGCACCAGATCGAGCAGCGGGAGCCCTCCGATCTCGGCGATCTGCGCGAGCGCGAGCAGGCCCGTCTGCGAGTTGCCGATGCGCCACGGAAAGATCATCGGCGCCGCGGAGGCAGCGATCACCGTCGCGATCGGATGCGCGATCTCGATCGTCGGAGCGCGCGCGCCCACGAGATCGCGCGCCATGCGGTGCGCGCCGAACGCGAGCATCGCGCCGAGCACGAACGGCAGGCTCTGCGCGAGGAAGAGCAGCGACGCGACGAGCCACGCGAGCGGCGCAGGCAGATAGGCGTAGGTGGTCAGCAGATCGACGACCCACGCGCAGGTGGTCGCGTTCGATCCGATCCCCGCCGCGAGCCCGACGAGCGCCGCTCGGCGAAGGCCGTGGTGATCGCCCGCGTCCGCGAGGCCGCGGAGGGCGAGCACGATCGCTGCGGGGCCGAGCCAAGCGATCGCATAGGCCTCGTAGGGCGCGCCGCCGAAGCCGATGGCGATGCCGCCGATCGCCGCCGTGAGCACGGCGCGGAGGAGGATCGGACGGGAGAACCTTCGATCCATCGCGCGCGTCAGCCGCGGAGACGGAGCGCGCCTGGCTTCACCTCGAAGCGCGCAGGCAGGCGGCCGGGCGCCTCGCCATCGACGTCGAGCAGCACGTGCTCGTTCGGATCGATCGGCTCGGCCGAGACCACACGACCGCGCTCGAAGCCGACGCCGTCCTCGCCGATGTGCGTGCCGCGGTAGAGGCGCGGCGTGAGGCGCGCAGCGCGGCCGAGGCTCACGGCGTGCATCGTGACGACGTCGAAACGACCGTCGTCGAGGCGCGCATCGGGCGCGATGTGCATGCCGCCGCCGAAGAAGCGACCGTTGCAGACGGCGATGTTGGTGATGGTGGCCTCGCGCGGCGCACGATCGTCGACGGTCATGCGCACACGCTGAGGGCGGTACCGGGCGAGCGCGCGCGCGCTGCCGATGAAGAACGCGGGGCCGCCGCCCATCCACTTCGGCGAGTCGTTCACGAGCCGATCGACGAGGCCGCCGATGCCGAAGCTCGTGATGTTCAGGAACGTTCGCTCACGCTGCGAGCCGTCGTTCGCGACGTACGCGAGGTGGCCGACGTCGATCGGTCGCACAGCGGCGCGCCACATGCGACCGACGACCTCGTCCACGCGCGCCCTTCCCGTCCCGACGTTGCCGGCGCCGAGCGACTTGCGGAAGTCACCGCCGGTGCCGACCGACACGGGCCCCAGCCACACGTTCGTCGGGATCGCCTCGCCCTTCACGAAGAAGCCGTTGGTCGCCTCGCTCAGCGTGCCGTCTCCGCCGATCACGGCGATGCCTTCGGTCCCAGCGGCGATGGCCTCGCGCACGAGGCGCGTGGCGTCCTCCGACGCTGCGGTCCGCGCGACGGTCACGCGCGCCCCGAGATCACGCAGCGCCCGCTCGACCGCAGGCAACACCGCCTCCCCACGGCCTGCGCCCGCGTGCGGATTCACGACCAGCGTGATCGAAGGGCCGCTCACGTCGCGCTCACTCGACCGCAGGGATGGTCGCGACGATGGAGACGAACTCCGGATCGGGATCGAACGGGATCGTCTGGAGCGGCGCCCACGCGTCGAGCATCGCAGAGTCGCCCACACGCACGATGACGCCGAGCGGCGTCGTGGACGCGATCGCGAGCGCTTCGAGATCGATCGTCGTCTCGCACGTGTCGGCCGAGCACGCCGAGCGCTGGAGCGCGACGAGCACGTGCGGCTCCGTCTGCTGGAGGATGCGCCAGCCGATCGTCGCCGTGCCCGTGGTGATCATCTCGGGACGGCGTGCCGCGCCCCAGCCGAGCTCGGGTCGGAACGTCGCGTCGGTGGCCATGAGGACGTTGGAGAGCACCGAGTCGACCTGACCGGTGCGATCACCGAGGCCCGCGGACGTGAGCACCACCCCTTCGGTCGCGTCGGGGTAGTCGATGTCGAGGTAGATCGCGATCACGCTGCTCTCGACCGGGAACGCGCCGGCGATCGCGAACGCCAGCTCGCTCTCGGTGCGCACGTACTGGAAGCGCGAGATCACCGTTCCGTCGAACGGCCCCGTGAGCGCTTCGGAGGTCGTGAACGTGGTCGCCTCGTCCCAGAGCCGCTCGGTCAAACGACCGTCGACGACGATCACGCTCGAGGTACCGCCGTCGCGGCCTGCATCACGCACCGCGGCGTCGTTCGGATCGAACGCGTCGGGCTCGGGGCCCGTGTCGGGGAACACGGCGTCCGGGGGCGGCACCGTGTAGACGTCGACAGGCCCGATGTCGCGCGGGATGCGGAACGCGTCGGGGGGATCGGGCGTCGACACTGGGTCGGGACAGCCACTGATCCACGCGCCGGTCAGGGCGCACGCGACGCCGAGCGACACGCGGTACGCGAGGCGGATCGAGCAACGAAGAGGGCGTTCAGTCGGCATACGGAAGGACCTCGAACGGACGCGTTCGACCGTACCACCGCTTCAGCTGCACCCGCGGCTTTCCGTCGGTGAGGGATTCCCCGTCCTCGCCACGCCCGTACTCGATCGTGCAGTAGGTGAGGCCCGAGTCCTGGCCGAGGTGCTGCACGTCGAGGTTGATCATCTTCATCCACGTGCCCGTGTTCACGAGCAGCTTTCCATCGGGAAACTGGAGGAAGCGGGGGCCGTGGCTGTGCCCCAGGATCAGGACCTTCACGCCACGCAGGCGTCGCACCTCGCGGAGCGCGGCGGCGTCGAAGCCACCTAGCGCGATCAGATCCTCGCGCACCATCTCGGGCAGCTGCGGCAGACGCTTGAGCCGATCACGCCACGCGCCGAGGTTGAACACGCGCCAGCGCAAGAAGTAGAGGGCCGAGCGCCAGAAGAACTGAAAGAGAAAGCGCGTGTCGAAGAGCACCGCGCCGAGGAGGAAGCGCCCGAGCGGCTGGATGCGATCGACGAAGCTGCGCAGCTCCTTCGCGGGGTTCATCACCTCGAGGATCCACAGCGTCCCCCAGGGGAGCTCGAGCACCTCCACGCCGTCGCGGTTCCTCTTGGTCATGCGTCGGTAGTCGACGCGGTGGATGCGCTCGAGCTGGTGGCCGTGACGGATCTGGATGCCGTCGGGCAGGTGGTAGGTGTCGCCCTGCGTGATGAAGTGAACGCGATCGGGCGCGGCCGCAGGCGCGACGTAGCGACGAAACAGCGCCTGCGGTCCGGGCATCCACATGTCGAGGTCGTGGTTGCCCGGGATGAACACGATGCGTCGACGCGGCTTGCTCATGAAGCGCGAGAGCGCCGAGACGAAGCGTGGGTGCCCGTCGAGGCACTGCCGCAGCTTCTCGCACGCGATCGCGTCGGTGATCTCCGTCGGCCACTTGCCCGCGATCTTCACCTTGAGGAGATCGAAGATGTCGCCGTTGAGCACGACCTCGAGCTCGCCGTGGCCCACCACCTCGTCGTAGTGCTCGAGCAGCGCCGCGAAGTCCTCGTCGTGTCGGAAGTCCTCGAACGCGTTCGGCTCGCCGGGGCGCACGCCCGTCCCCAGGTGCAGATCGCTGAGGACGATGCGCAGGAGCTTCATCGCGACGGGCCACGATACCACCCCCGATCGAGGCGTCGCGCGAGGAGCGCTCGCGACCCGTGGTCGGGAAATCGTCGCGGGAGCCGGGCCGCCAGGACAGGTCGCTCGACGGATCGGGTGGCGTATGGCCACCGACGCATGAACGAGCCCCGGCGCTCGGGCCACCTTCGGCCCGTCCCCGCCGCGCTGCCGCCTGCCTTGACCCACCCCCGACCTGACTCGATACTCGGTCGATTCGCGAGCTCTGGCGCGAAAACTGGCTGCTTGCGGTGGGCGAACGACCGCACGAGGTCCCCATGACGATGCGCTCCTGCTTGGTCCCGCTGTCGGCCTTGATCGTCGCGCTCGCGATGTGGGGCTGCGACGACCCGCCCAGCGTCGACATTCCCGATGCGGGCGCCCCCGACTCCGGGCGACCCGTCGAGGACGGCGGCATGGGCTTCGGTGACAGCTCGTTCGCGATCGGCGACCTGGGGATCACCCGCGTCGTGCCGGACCACGGTCCCTTCACCGGCGGCACGGCCGCGGTGCTCCGAGGCACGGGCTTCGGCGAGCTCTCCCAGGTGACCTTCGGCACGCACGCTGTGCAGCCGGCCGATCACACGCTCGTCGACAGCCGACGCCTCCAGGTCGTGGTCCCCGCGGGCGACGTCGGCACGGTCGACGTCACCGTCGAGGTCGACGGCGAGACGTTCACGCTCGAGGACGCGTACACCTACGACGCGATCTCGGTCGATCCGACGTCGGGCTCGGTGAGCGGCGGGACCTTCGTGAACATCGTCGGGAGCGGCACCTCGTTCGCCGACGGCGACACGGTGCTCTTCGGTCGCATGCCCTGCAACAACGTGGACGTGGTGTCGGCGACGCGCATCACGTGCCGCACCCCGCCGATGGCGGCGGGCACCGTCGACGTGACGGTCGTGCGGGCCGCCGACTCGAGCGAGACGATCGCGGTCAGCGCGTACACCTACTACGAGACGGCCGATCCGTTCGGTGGCGGCCTCGGCGGCGGACCAATCCTCGGCAGCATCAACCTCACCGCGATCGACGCGATGACGGGCCTGCCGGTGCCCGATGCCTTCGCGATCATCGGCGAGGACCTGACGACGGAGCACCAGGGCCTCACCAACGTGATGGGCCAGGTCACCTTCTCGGGCCCCGACCTCACGGGCACCCACACGATCCACGTGGCGAAGCACTGCTACCAGCGCACGTCGGTCATCTCGTTCGACGCCGCGGACGTGACGGTCTTCCTCACGCCGTGGATGGACCCGATGTGCGGCATGGGCTCGGGCGGCGGCGGCGGCCGTGGCCGCAACGGCGCGTTCATCGAGGGCGAGCTGGTGTGGCGCGGCCCGAACGAGTACGGCCCCAACCCGTGGTCCAACATCCCCGAGCCTCGCGCGGGCTGGAACCGCGTGGCGTACGTGTTCACCACGCAGGCGCAGGCCAACTACCCCAACCCCGACCCGTCTGCGGGCGGCGGCACCAACCGCGTGCTCGAGCGCGTGATCGAGGGCGTGTCGGAGGTCGGCTACCCCTACCGCATCTTCGCGCGGCCCGCGGGCCTCGCGGTGTACGCGCTCGCCGGCCTCGAGAACCCCACCGAGGGTCAGTTCATCCCGTACGTGATGGGCGTCGCGCGCAACGTGCTCGCAGGCCCCGGTGAGACGGTCACGGGCGTGAACCTCGTGATGGACATCCCCCTCGATCACTACGTCGAGGTAGAGCTGGGCGCGCACCCCGAGGCGCTCGAGGCGGGCCCGGATCGCTACCGCCTCCAGGGCTTCCTCGACCTCGGCGGCGAGGGCGTGGTCGTGCGCCAGTGGAGCACCTTCGACTTCGACACGATCCGTCGACGCGATGCGTCGCGCGCGTTCCGCTTCGTCGCGGAGCCCGCGTTGCTCGGCACGCTGACCGATGGCCGCTACCAGATCTCGGCGGGCTGGTACACGAGCGAGTTCGACCAGTACCCGTACACGACGACGATCATGAACGGCGTCACGGCTGTCGACGACGTGGTGCAGATGCCCGACTTCATCGGCATCCCCGACGCCACGTCGCCCGCGAACGGCGGGCCCATCCCGTCCGACCGCATCCTCCGCTGGGACTCCACCGAGGGCGGCGACGAGGCAGACTTCCACGTCATCATCATGATCGGCGGCGATGGGAACCCGGCGTGGCAGATGTTCGTGCCGGGCGACGTGCACGAGGCGGCGATGCCCGACTTCTCCACCATCCCGGGCCTCGAGGACGTCTCGGCCGGCACGATCTTCTGGGCGATCTTCTCCGTGAAGGTCCCGGGCTTCGTGTTCGACGAGTTCCGCTACACGTACCTCAACGATCGCTACTGGTCGCACGCGTCCGTGAACCAGTTCTTCGCGACGCTCTGATCGAGCCCGCGAGAACGCACGGCGAGAACGGACGAGGCGCGAGAGGTGACTCCTCTCGCGCCTCGATTGCGTCTGGGCCCTTCGATCGAGCGGGTCTTCGATCGAGCGGTCAGCTCATGAGCTCCGCGAGCGGACCGGCCGCGATGCGCGTGATGCCCTCCTCGCCGAACTCGTTGAGGTCCTCGCCCGCGAGGTGGCCGAGCGTGTTCCAGAGGTTCGACACCTGTCGGTGCGCCGTCTCCGCGCCGCGGCCGGGGAACGCGACCGTCTGACCACCGGCGAGGCCGAGGGCACTGCCTCCGACGAGCAACGTGGGGAACTCCTCGGCCCTCGAGTGGTGCTGCTCGCCGTTGTCGCTGATGAAGACGATCACCGTGTGGTCGAGCATCGAGCCGTCGGCGCCCACCTCGGGGGTGGCCGCGAGCGTGCTCGCCATCTCGCCGATCGCCGCGACCTGACGTCGCGTGATCTCGTGGAGCGCATCGACGTAGGTCGGCTCCTCCCCGCCTTCGTGCTGGAGCTGGTGGCGGTCGACGTTGATCACGCTCGGGCAGGTGATGCCGAACGCGCCGCCGGTGCCGAGGCCCACCACGGCGACGTGCGTGAGCTCGCCGAGCAGCGCCGCGGTGGCCAGGCGCATCTGGACCTCGAAGCGGACCAGCGGATCGTTCGAGGCGTAGTCGGTGTCTTCCCCCGGTCCCGGCGGGCGCACCGACACGAGGCTCGGCGCCAGCTCCACCAGGCGCTCGTCTCGACGCGAGAGCTCCTCGATCGACGCGAGGTAGGTCTCGAGCTTCCTGCGCTCGCGGCTGTTGCCAGGGAACGTTGCGAGGGCTGCGTTGGCGTCGGCGCGCGCGAACGAGAGCAGGTCACGACGGCGCGCGAAGGCCGCCATCGACGCATCGTCGCCCACCACACCGAACAGCGAGTCGAACGCCGACCCGGGCTGGAGCATCACGGGCGCGGCACGATCGCGCTGGGTCGCGCAGAGACCGAAGTTGAGCGGCTCGCCCGACGTGTCCGCGCCGAGGCGCAGCGTCGCGCGGGGCGTGGTGGCGCGCACAGCGGACAGACCCGCGAGGTGCGCGTCGATGGTGGGACCACCAGGCGAGCCGCCGACCGAGCGCGCCGAGGCGAGCACGCCGTGCATGCCCGAGTGACCGCCGCCGGCGACCTTGGACGAGAGGCCGTAGATCACGCTCGTCTGCGCCGCGACGGCGCCGTCTGCGGCGAGCGAGCCGAGCGCGGACGCTGTGGCGAGATCGGTCGCAGGCACCACGAGGGGGCTCGCGTGTCGGTAGCTGCGCGACCATGCGCGACTGGCCCCGAGCGGCGCGGACATCGTCGCGTCGAGCGCAGCGCGCGCCGAGTCGGTGAGCAGCGTCGAGGCGTCGAAGCCGTTGCCATCGACGACGAAGACGAAGCGGCAGACGGGCGGTGTGTCGGCGCTCACGAGACGGCTCACCAGCGGGCCGAGGAACGACGCGCCGGCGCACACGCCGAGGCCCTTCAGGATCGAACGACGTCGCATCGAGCTCATCGGGCACCTCCCTCGATCGTCCGGTACAGGAACGCATCGCTCGTCACGAGCGTCTCGATCGCCGCGTCGAGCGAGCCGCCCTCGAACGCGGCCTCCATCGACGCGAGCACGCACGCATCCGCCATCGTCTCGTCTCGGCCCATGAAGTAGCGGAACACGTGGCGGAGAAAGCAGCGCCGCGCGTAGCTCGAGCCCGCGATGCTCTGGGTGAGCTCGAGGGCGTCGGTGACGTCGCCGTGAAGCGAGACGTCGGGCAGGTTGTCGATCGTGCTCGAGCCATCGGGCGCGCGGCCGTGGTCGGTCTCACGGAGAAAGCCCGCGTGGTTGTAGATCTCGAACGGCATGCCGAGCGAGTTCATCTGCGAGTGACAGCCCATGCAGGTGCGGGCCTCCGGTCCCTCCTCGATGCCGATGCGAATGCGGTCACGCGCGCTGAGCGCCTCGTCGTGCTCGGGCAGCACGGCGTCCACGCGCACGAGACCGAGCGGCGGCACCGACTGACAGAACAAGTGCTCGCGGATCCAGTGGCCTCGGTAGATCGCGCTCGGATCGTCCTCGAAGTTGCCGCCGTGCGCGCCGAGCCACGCGGGATGCGTGAGCACACCTGCGCGCTCGCCCTCGGGCATCTCCACCCACCGTCCCTCGGGCGTCACGTTCTCCTCGAGGCCGTACGGGCGGTGCGTCTGGATCGTGCTCTTGTAGCCGGGCGTTCCGCAGTGGCCGCCGACCGATGCCACGCACTCGCCGCCGGGGCAGTCGGCGTTCGTCGTGCAGGTGCTCGTCAGGTCGAGGTAGCCGGTGTTCGACGCGAGGAAGAACGTGCGCGTCGTGAACAACGTGCGGAAGACATCGGCGCCGCTCGCCTCGCTCTCGACGACGATGCGCGCGATCGTGTCGTCGAGCTGGCTCGCGAGCGTGGTCTCGTAGCCGTAGAAGCCGTGCTGGAGGTTCGAGAAGGACGGTCCGATGTGCGGCGTGTCGGCCCAGCGGCTCGTCGCAGCGGGCGTGTCCTTGAAGATCGTCTCGGACGCCGCGTAGCCGAGGTACTCGCGGAAGAAGTCCGCGGTGCGCGGCGCGATCCAGTACGCGCCGCGGCGTGGGATGTCGCGACCGTCGATGTCGCCCGCGAGATCGGGGCGCGTCGGATCGGTGCCGCCTCGGTGTGCCGCGAGCAGTGCCCTCAGCGTGCCTTCCTCCTGGATCGTTCCGTCGTCCGCCGCGGCGCGCACGTCGGCGAGCACTCCGCCGAGCTGACCGGGCGCATGCGTGCCCAGCGTCGCCGCGAGCGCGAGTGCGAGCTCGTCGTTCGTGAGGCGGCGCCGATCGAAGGGATCCCCCTCGACTGGCTCTCCGAGCTCCGAGTGGAAGAGCGCGCCCGTCATCAGCCACGCGCTGGTGCTCACCGCACGGAGCGTCACGCCTCGCTCGCCGCGTCCGCGATCTCCCGGTCCGCCGCTCTCGCGATCGAGCGCGGCGACGAAGACGGCGCGCAGGCGCGCGTGCTCGTCGGGCGTCGGGTGCCGGAACAAGACGCCGTGCAAGAGCAGCTGATCGATGAAGTTGTCGATGCACGCGTCCGAAGGCCTCGCGTCGTTGAAGGCGCAGTTCGTCGAGCGGTCGCCGTAGTACGCGCCTCCGTGCTCCAAGGTGTACGGGCCGATCCCCGTCGGGAGGCCGAGGATGAAGAGGTCGAGCGTCTCGGGATCGATCGTCACGTCGTCGGTGAACGTCGTGTAGCGACCTGCGGGCTGGTCGAACGGATTCTGGTCCGCGTCCGAGCCGCGCCCCTCACCGACCTGGTGTGTCCACTGGCGACGCTCGAGGCGCCGCACGCGCGCGGTCGAGCTCGTGGTCGGCGTCACGCACGTGAAGAGCTCGCCTTGATCGAGGCCGTTCGGGTCGTAGGGGACCTCGACCGGCGGTGGCGTGTCGCAGTCCGTCGGTGCGCCCGCGAGGATCCACGCCTCGATCGTCCCGATGTCGTCGAGCGGCTCGGCCGATCCGATCGGCATCATCGCGCCGCCTTCGGGGCCCTGCATGTCGGCGATCTTGAGGAAGAGGAAGCTCTCCATGGGATCGCCGGGCACCACCAGGCGCTCGGCGGGAGCGCGACGGCTCGCGGCGCCCACGAGCGACGGAAGCGCTGTCGACGTGAGATCGGGGAACTGCGCGCCGGGCACGTGGCAGGCCCCGTTCGAGGCGCAGTTGTTCGCGAAGAACTGCACCGCGCCCGCGGTGGACTCGCACGACTGCCCACCGCCGGCATCGTCGACGGTTCGACCCGCGTCGTCGGTGGGCGGCGGGTCGGTGGGCTCGGGGCAGCCGAGCGTGAGCACGCTTGCCAGCGCGGGAGCGAGCAGGACGAGACGGTGAGGCAGAGACATCGCCAACCTCCGAGCCCGACGCTACGCCCGCCCCGTCGTTCGAGGCTCTTACATCTGCCGCGCGCTCGCCGTCTCCATGTCTGTCTCTCACGGCCCTTCGAGCGCCATGACCACGCCGAACACGGGATCCGAGAGCGGTGCGCTCCGCGGCGGCGGGAGCGCGAGGCCCACGCCCACGCCCACACCGGCGCCCACCACGAGGACGCCGACCACGATCCAGAGCGCGGGCTCCTCCACCAGCGAGCGGCCGCGCGGATCGGCGAACGTGTAGCGGGTCTCCGAGCGTGCGCGCACCGTGACGTGCGCCTCGGAACGCTGATCGCCGCTGCTCACGCGCACGACGTGCTCACCCGGTGCCACACGCGCGACGAGCCGACCGACGCCACGCTCACCGCCGACGATCTCGACGATCAGCGACGGATCCGGGGCCTCGAGGACCAACGTCCCCACGAGCGACTCGGCCGTGGGCTCGAGCGTGATCGACACCTCGAGGTGCTCGCCTGCGGCGACGTGCACGCGTCGCTCGACGGTCACGCGATCGGTGGCCAGGGCGAGCACGAGGTGATCGCCGGGATCGACACGGAGCTCGCCGGCCTCGATGCGCTCGCCGTCGAGGCGCAGCTCGGCCTCTGTCGCGCCCGTGACCTCGATGCGGATCGATCCGATCTCGCGACGCACCTCGTCGAGGAAGGTGCTGGCCTCGGCGCGCTGCGCCGCAGCGAGGCGGGTGCCGTCGGCGAGGAGCTCGGTGAGGACGCCCTCCGCGCGCAGGAGCTCGCCCGTGCCGCGGTACGCCACCGCGAGGTTGAACGCGATGGCAGCGTTCGGCGCGAGCTCCCGCGCGCGGAGCAAGCGATCGCGCGCCTCGGGGAAGTGACCGGCCCGCAGCTCGCCAAGCGCCTCTTGGAAGAGCGTGCGTGCGGTCGAAGCGGCGCTGGGCTCCTCGCGCGGCTGCGCGATCGCACCCTCGCTCGAGAGCCAGGTCACCGAGAGCAGCGCGAGGACCATCACGCCGCGGAGGCAGAGTGAGTGACGGGCTCGCGCGCTCACATCGCGCTCCCGGACGCGGGGCAGACGCGCCGCGGGCTCCCGACCGCGAGGTCGCTCGAGGCGTCGATGGCGTGCTCTCGGTTGTCACCCCAGCACCACAGCGTCTGATCGCTCTCGCGCACCGCGCACGCGTGGCGCGCGCCGACGTGCACGGAGCGCCACGTGGTGGCGCGCGTCGGAGGCAGCACCGCGAGCGGCACCGACGACGTGAGCGAGAGGCGACCGTCGCCGAGGAGCCCGCTCACGATCGGGCCTTCATCGCGCGTGCGCACCTGCGCCGCGCCCCAGCAGCGGAGCTGTCCCTCGAGGTCGATGCCGCACGTGGTGCGTTGTCCCGCCGAGACCGCGCGCCAGCGGCCGGGCAGTCGTCGTGGGCCCGCGAGGTTCGGCACGCCCAGCGCCTCGGGCCCGATGCCGAGCTGTCCCGAGCTCGTGCCACCCCAACACCAGAGCGACTGATCGGCGCGGATGCCGCACGTGTGGAAGTTGCCGACGCTGACTGCGATCCAGTCGGAGGGACACGGAGGCTCGCCCGGCGCATCGACGCAGACGGGCTCTCGCACGAAGCGCGCATCACCAGCGCTCACCTCGTGGCTCTCGTTCCAGCCCCAGCACCACAGCTCGCCCTGCTCCGAGACATCGGTCGCGCGGATCGCGCACGCGTGGATGCTGCGGCCGTCGATCGCGAGGAAGCGCCAGTCGTCTCGCGGTGGCGCGGCGCGCGTGGGCACGGTGACATCGTCCTCGCCGCTCGTGACGATCCCGAGCTCCGCCTGGCCGTTGCGTCCCCAGCCCCAGAGGTGTTGTTCGTCGTCGAGCGCGAACATCGCGGTCGAGCCCGACATCGCGATCACCGTCGCGGGTGGGACCGTGCGGGGTGTGGGCGGCAGCACGTTGCCGCCGCTCGGCGCGACGACGTGCGACTGGTTGTCGCCCCAGCACGTCGGCGCGGTGTTCGAGAGCGTGCAGTGCGACGCCGCGCTGCCCGCGAGGCCCGTGATCGAGGGCGAGGACACGACGACGGTGGGCACGCCGCCCTCGCCGCCCGAGGCGCCCAGCGCGCCGCGCATCGAGCTGCCCCAGCACGAGACGGTGCCGCCGTACGCGAGCGCGCACGTGTGATCGCTGAACGAGCTGTCGCCCACGAAGACCGAGCCCGCCTGGACGTCCCGCACGGTGACGCGCGGGTTGCACACGCCCGTCGCGCACGTGTCGCCCGGACAGCCGCACGGCGTTCCGTCGTCGCTCGGCACGCACAGCTCGGCGCGACACTCGTGGCACTCGAGCGCGCAGGCGCTGCCGTCGCGCTGGCCCTCGCACTCGCTCACGACGAGCACCGGAACCTCGCGCACCTGATCGCGCACGAACGCGACGTTGTACTGGGTGACCTCCGCGAGCACCGCGCCGCGCGCGTCGAGGAGCTGCGCGTCGAAGTCGAGCAGGCGTTCGGCGTCGCCGTCGATCGGAACGACCGGCACACGCGCAAGCACGGCGTCATCGACGAAGGGCGCGCGGATCGGCACGCGCGGCAGATCTTCGATCGGACCGTCGGGCCCGTGGATGCGGATCACGAGCTCGGTCGCGCCACGCAGCGCGGCGCCACGGGCGCTCACGACGAAGATCACCTGCGTCGTGGGGATCGCGCACGACGAGGCGAAGAGCGCCAAGAGGATCGACAGCCAACGCAAGCCCAGACCTCCTGAGTCTCGCGTGTGTATCACCGTCGCGCAGCGCCTGTCCTCGACGCGCGGCTCAGGCCCCGGCACGACGGCGGCGCGCGAGCAGCTCCGTCGCCTCGCTGAACGTGGTGTCCTCGACGGCGTAAACGAGCTGTCGACCGCGTCGGTCGGCCACACAGGCGCCGCCCTCCGACAGCGACTTCAACGCTTCCTGCGCGGCGCGGACGCTGAGGCCGGTCTGCTTCGCCACTTCGTCTGCGCTCGCGCGACCGCTCCGCGCGAGCGCCCGCAGCAACCGATCGTGCGCGCGCGCGCTCGCCCGCGGATCCGGCAGCAGAACGGGGCGCGAGAGCGTCAGCACGATCCGACCCTGACGACGCACGACGTCGCCGAACCCCTCCGCCGCCGCGCGCGTGCGGGTGAGGAGCACGTCGAACACGCCGCGGTGCACCGTGGGCTGGTAGACGAGCTCGTAGGTCTTCTCGAACACGCGCGCGTCCTCGAGGCCTTCGGGGCCCGCCGACGCGAGCACCGCTAGGAGCGTCTCGACGCGTCCCTGGCGCATGCGCGAGCGCCGATGGAAGAGGACGTCGGGGCCGAGCGCGAGCAGCGCGCCGAGGCCGAGGAGGCGACGCCCGCGCGCGTTCGGTGCTCCGAGCACCGCAGCCTCCCCCACGTCGTCGCTCTCGTCGATGACGCGCACGCCGAGCCCGTGCACCGCAGGCGGCGCGAGCACCGCGTCGCCCTCGCTCCAGGCAGCGAGCGCCTCCGGGACCGGACGCGTGACGTCGATCGCAGCGGCGAGCAGCGCGAGCTCCCGCGCGACGACGTGCACCGACGATGCGCGCGACACCGCCGCCTCGGTGTGTCGCTCGAAGTCCATGCGCGCGCCGCGCCGGGCCGCATCGATCGCCGCCGAGACGTCCTCCGCGATCGCCTCCGAGGGCGTGAGCCCCGCACCTTCCGCGGTGAGGGTCAGGTCTCCCGCGAGCCTCGCTTCGAGCGCGATCCAGCCCGCGAGCTCCCACGGCGCGACGCTCGCGAGCGCGGCGAGGATCCGAATCGCGAGGTGTGGGTGGTGCGCTGTGCGGCGCGCGCGTGCGAGCACCAGGTGCGCCAGGCATTCGGCGCGAGGCACGCCATCGGACGACGCCATCCGCGAGACGCGGCGGGCGATCGACATCATGGCGGCACCGTCGCCGCACGCCTCGGCCACGAGCGCGCGGAGCACGCCCAGCTGCACGAGCAACGTCGCGAGCTCCGCGCTCCGCGCGCACTTCTCCGCGGCCGCGAGCGTCGTGTCTTCGATGCGCTCGCCCGCCATCCACGCGAGCCACCCGCGCGCGCCGACGAGCGCGCACGCTGTGAGATCGTCGGCGTTCGTCATCGAGGCGAGCTGGGTTTGGACGACGCGCGCGAGCGACGCGTCGAACGTGACCGCGGCGATGGTCGCGGCGTGGGCGCACGCGAGCGCCGTCGGGAGCGCGACCGCTCCTCCCTCGGCCTGCGAGGCGATCGTTCCGAGCGTCGCGATCACCGTCTCGAGCTCTGCCGACGACTCGGCTGACAGCGCGTGCGCCGCGCACGACCACGCGCGATCCATCCTCGACTCGGGCGCCGCGCCACGCAAACGCGAGCGAGCGACATCGAGCTCGCCACGCTCGGCTGCGGCGTAGCTCGAGGAAACGAGAGCGCGAGCCATCGAGGCCGAGGGTACACTCGCCGTGTGCAGGCGGAGCCTCCGACCCGGACGCGCGCCCCCTACCGGCGCCTCCTGACCATCGCCTCCGGTGGCATGGGGCGCGTCGATCTCTCCTCGCGCCGCGAGGGGACCTTCGAGCGTCTCTACGCGGTCAAGCACCTCCACGCGCACGTGCGCGAGGACGCCGAGATGCGCGCGATGTTCCTCGACGAGGCGCGCATCGCGGGCCTTCTCCGCCATCCCAACGTGGTCAGCGTCGTCGACGTGGGCGAAGACGACGAGGGCCCGTTTCTCGTCATGGACTACGTGGAGGGCGTGCCGCTCACGAGCCTCGTGAAGCGCTCGCTCGAGACCGAGACGCAGCTCCCGATCGAGGTCGCGCTGCGCATCGCCATCGACGTCGCGCGCGGGCTCGCGGCCGCACACGATCTCTGCGACTCGGACGGCGCACCGCTCCACCTCGTGCACCGCGACGTCTCGCCGCACAACGTGCTCGTGGGCTTCGACGGCATCGCCCGCGTGACGGACTTCGGCATCGCGAAGGTGCTCGGACGGCAGAGCGCGCAGACCTCGACGGGCATCCTCAAGGGCAAGCTCGGCTACATGTCGCCCGAGCAGCTGCGCTTTCATGCGCCCGATCGACGCAGCGATCTCTTCTCGCTCGGCGTCGTGCTGTACGAGCTGCTCGCGGGTCGACGTCTGTACCGTGGCAGCGAGGGCGAGTCGGCCGCGCTGCGCATCCTCGAAGAGCCCCCGCCCGATCTCGCCGACGCGCGCGACGATGCACCGCCTGCGCTCGTCGGGCTCTTGTTCGCGCTCCTCGCGAAGGATCCTGCCGACAGACCCAGCGACGCGCACGCCGTCGAGCATGCGCTCGAGGAGGTGCTCGCAGACCTGGGGGTCGCGGCGACGACGAACGTCGTTCGCGCCCACATGCGCGCGAGCTTCGAGGCCGAGCGTGCGCAGCGAGAGCTCGAGGTCCGCACGGCGCAGAGCGCGCCGACGCCCCTCGTCGAGCCAGCGGCCGCCTCACGGCCAAGCCCGGAGCACGACGCTGCGACGCGCGCGGCCTCAGCCCATGCGTCCGAAGGGACACGCCGACGCTCCTGGATCGCAGCCGCTGCGATCGCGACGGTCCTCGCGCTCGTGATGGGCGGGCTCGCGCTCGATCACGCCGCGCGGGACGAGGGCGATGCTCCCGACCCCGAGGCGACGGCGATCTCTCCAAGCGAGACGCTGCCTGCCGCGCCCCCGGCAGCGCGAACCGAGGCGGCACGCGAAGCCGATGCGATCGAGGCGCCGGACCAAGCGGCAGGCGCTGTTGCGCCGAACTCCGATCGAGAGGAGACGCAGGCCGAGCGTCCCGCGGCGGACGGCGCGAGGGGCGCAGACGAAGGGCGCGCAGCCCACGAGCGCCCGGAACCCCCGCGCGCCGATCGGCAGGACGGTGAACGCCAGGTCGATGAACGCCAGGTCGACGAACGCCCGGTCGATGAACGCGAGGCACCGCGGCTCCGCGACGAGCGCGCGGACCGTACGGGCGGCGGACGAGCGCGAGAGCCAGCACGAGGCACGTCGTCCGGTGGCCTCCGCACCTGGGAGTGGAGCGACGAAGATCCGTAGACGGAGGGGGCCTACGCGCGCGCCGATCGCAGCAGCTCCGCCGCGACGTCTCTCGTCTTCTTCGTGACGGTGATCCCGCCGAGCATCCGCGCGATCTCTTCCACGCGCTGCGCGCCCTCGAGCGGGACGATGTCGCTTCGCGTGCGACCGTCCACGATCTCTTTCTTCACGAGGAAGTGCTGCTCGCCGTAGATCGCGATGGGCGCGAGGTGCGTGATGCACAGCACCTGATCGTGGCGCGCCACGTCGCGGAGCTTCTGACCGATCGTCTCGGCGACCGCGCCGCCGACGCCCGAGTCCACCTCGTCGAACACGTACAAGCTCCGTGATCGCGACGCGTCCTTCGTCTCGCGGCGGGCGCCGGCGAGCGTTCGTTTGATCGCGAGGAGCGCGCGCGACAGCTCGCCTCCGCTCGCGATGCGACGCAGCGGACGCGGCTCTTCGCCCGGGTTGGGCGCGATCAGCATCTCCACGTGATCGATGCCCGTCGCCGAGAGTCTCGCGCCGTCGACCGCGAGCTCTGCGCCCGCCTTGCCGGCCTCGAGCGGGCGCACGTCGATCACGATCGTGGCCGCGCCCATGCCGAGCGATCGCAGCTCGCTCGTGACCCGCTCCGACAGGCTGCGCGCGATCTCTGCCCGCGCCTTGGAGAGCACCCTCGCGGCCGCCGCTGCCGTCCTCAGCGCGCCGTCGCGCTTGGACTCGAGGGCCAGGATCTCGTCCTCGGCACGCTCGAGCGACGCTCGCTCGGCCGCCGCGCGCGCGCGGTGGGCGTTGATCGCCTCCTCGGGCGCGTCTTCACCCGGCGCGTACTTGCGCACGAGGCGCGTGAGCGCGTGCAGACGCTCGTCCACCTCGGCGAGGCGCTCCGGATCCATCGCCACGTTGCGCGCGTAGTGACCCAGCTCGCGCGCGGCCTCGACGATCTGCGTGTCGGCTTGCTCGAGGCTGCTGAGGGCCGCTGCGAGGCTCGCATCGAGCTGCGCGGCGTCGCGCAAGGAGCTCACGATCTTGCCCAGCTCCTCGCTGATCGATCCGTCGCGACCATAGAGCGCTTCCTCTGCGCCTCCCGCGGCACGAAGGAGCTTCTCGGCGTGACGCAGGCGCTCGCGATCGGCCGCGAGCGTCTTCAGCTCACCCGCCTTGGGCGCGACGGCGTCGATCTCCGAGATCTGGAACGCGAGGAAGTCCGCGCGGTCGGCGCGACCTCGCAAGCGCGCGCGTGCGTCCTCGAGCGCGCGGCTGGCGGCGTGGAGCTCCGCATACGCGACGCCGACGGCGTCCACGCGATCCCCCAGATCTCCGAACGCGTCGAGGTAGCCGAGGTGACTGCGGGGATCGACGAGCGTGTGGTGCTCGTGCTGCGATGAGATGTCTGCGAGCCCAGCGGCGAGCTCGGCGAGCTGGGCGAGCGTGACCAAGCGGCCGTTCACGTACGCGCGCGAGCGCCCTTGCCCGCTCACCACACGACGCACGACGAGCTCGCTCCCGCGCGGCTCGACCTCGAGGACCGATCCGCCGACACGATCCTCGTCGATCCGCTCGTCCTCGATGCCAGCGCGCGCGAGCCGCTCACGGACCGCCGCGGGGCTCTCGAGCTCGAACAGGGCCTCGACCTCGGCCTGCGACGCGCCAGTCCGCACGAGGTCGTTGCGGGCCTTCTCACCGAGGACCAGACCGAGCGCGTCGATGAGGATGGACTTGCCCGCGCCGGTCTCGCCCGTCAGCACGTTGAGGCCCGGTCCGAGCTCGACCTCGAGCGCGTCGATGATCGCGAAATTGCGGACGCGGAGACACGTGAGCATCGAGGCGAGGACGCGTAGCAAGGCCGCGGACTGACGGCCAGCCAGATCAACGGCGGCGGTAGAGGAGGAGCAACCCGAGCGCGAGCAGCGTGAGGGCTGCCATGGGTCGCCTCGAGGCACCTCCCGCGCGACAGACGCACGCGCCCGCAGTGCGCGCAGGAGGCATGAGGCTCGCATCGATCGGCCCGGAGTCGGGAGGCGGTCCGGACGCATCGAACTGGAGGAACAGCGCGTCGGGATCGAAGCGCCCCGCGTCGCGCGTCGAGTCGACGGGGCCGGCATCGGGGCGGGACGCATCCGCGGGCTCGACGTACGCGGCATCGCGCGCGGGCACCGACGCGTCGAGCGACACGCGCCCTGCGTCGAAGCTCTCGCACTTGCCGTCCACGTCGCACGCGAGCACGCCGGGGCACTCGTCGTCCGGATCGGTGCCGACGGGAATGAACGCGCACTCGCCCTCGGAGCCAGGCACCGTGCACGAACGGCAGGTCCCGGTGCAGAGCTCGCCGCAGCACACACCATCGATGCAGAGGTCCGAGAGGCACATCCCTGCGCGACCGCAGGGATCGCCGTTCGGCAGATCAGGCGTGCACGCGCCCGTCGCCGTGTCGCACCACGTGGGGCGCGCGCAGTCCGCATCGGACGTGCAAGGCGAGGCGCACATCGGGCCCGCGCAGTCGCGGCTGGGACAGGCCACCGACGGACCGACGACGCATGCGCCCGCGCCGTCGCACGC
>JAFLCL010000409.1 GCA_017303575.1 Deltaproteobacteria bacterium | reverse complement strand
CGACGCAGGCCGAGCGCCCGCGCCCCGCGACCACCATCCGTCGCACCACGACCTCGACCACGAGCATGGCGAGCGGCGGTCGAGGCGCCGGCTTCGTCAGCGACAACCCGTACTGACGCGATCACGCGCTCTCCTGCTTGCGATCGAGCAGCGTTGCGGGGACGCTCGCGCGCATGACGGAACCGACGCATCCGCAGGGACCTCCGCAGGCAGCGGGCCTGCCCGACATCGACGTGCGTGAGTGGGGCGGGAAGAAGGAAGGCGAGCGTCAGGTGCTCGACCGTCGGACCTTCTTCCAGCTGCTCGCGTTCGACGTCGTGCACGGCACCACGCGCGCGACGCTCGACGCCGTCGCGAACCACCTCGCCGAGCAGAAGATCGCCTCGGTGCTCTACCAAGAGGCGAGCGCGCCCACCGGCATCGCGCTCCTCACCTGGGCCCAGGATCCGGTGCACTTCGTCGATCGTGTGCTGCCGATCGTGGATCGGCCCGAGCTCGTCCAGCGCCGCGAGTACACCATGCTCGGGCGCACGTACTCGCTCGGTCACGAGCCCGATCTCGAGCACGCGCTCCTGCGTCGTCCCGTCGAGTACTGCCTGAACGACGCGTGGGGCTGGCACGTGTGGTACCCGCTCCGTCGCAGCGGCGCGTTCGAGAGGCTCGAGAAGCACGAGCAGGCGATGATCCTGAAGGAGCACGCGCAGATCGGGATGGCCTACGGACGACAGGATCTCGCGCACGACGTGCGCCTCGCTTGTCACGGCATGGACGCGCGCGACAACGAGTTCGTGGTCGGCCTGATCGGCAAGGATCTCCACCCGCTGAGCCACGTCGTTCAGTCGATGCGGCACACCAAGCAGACCTCGGAGTTCATCTCGCAGATGGGACCGTTCTTCGTCGGGCGTGTCGTCGCGCGCTGCGCGGGCTGAGGGACGGAGGGAGAGACGCGATGAGCGAGCGCACCATCTTCGACAAGATCCTCGACGGCGAGATCCCCTGCCACCGCGTGTACGAGGACGAGCACGTGCTCGCGTTCCTCGACATCTTCCCGCTCTCGAAAGGCCACACGCTCGTCATCCCCAAGGAGCGCAAGGCCCACCTCCACGAGCTCTCGGACGCGCAGTCCGCGGCGATCGGACGCGTCCTGCCGCGCATCGCGCGCGCTGTGATGAAGGCGACGGGCGCGACCGCCTACAACGTGCTGCAGAACAACGGGCCCGAGGCGCACCAGGCCGTGTTCCACGTGCACTTCCACATCATCCCGAAGCTCGGCGACTCGGGCCTCGGCCTGTCGTGGCGCGCAGGCAAGCTCGAAGGCGACGCAGCGAAGGTGCTCGCGACCGCCATCGCCGACGCTCTCTGATCTCACGCGGGAGCGCGCGCGTCTCCGCCTCTACCTGCGTGGGGCGCGGAGCGTCGCGAGCGCGCGACGCGCGGCCTCACCGATCGAGCGCGTCGAGCTCCGGCTGCCGTTGCCGGATCGCTGGGGCGCTGGGACGGTCGTGTCGCCGACGAAGGCCTCGAGGTCGGGCACCAGCTCGTCGATCCCGCGCTCGGCCGCGTACCGCATGAGATCGACCTTCGCGAGATCGACGTGCCCCGCCAGCACCCGTCGGATCAGCGCGACCGCGCGTCGACGATCGCGCCGGAGCAGATCGAGCACGTAGCCGTACGCCGCGTGCCAAGCGTCGGGATCGACGAGCAGTGAGTCGAGGTGACGCTCCATCGCGTCGTCGTCGTAGGTGATCGTCGCGAGCTCGCCCTTCGCGGGTGTGCACGACGTCGAGAGCAGCCCGCCGTCGTTCGCGAACATGCGCGTGACACCCTCGACTCGCTCGTTCCGCAGCGTACCGTCCTCGTACCAGAGCCGACTCTCCCCGGCCTCGTCGTCGCGCTGCGCGATCAGCACACCGCTGCGGCTCCAGCGCCACTCGCGGTACGCGGGGTGCGGCCCACACAGGCGATGGAACCGGAGCGTGCCGTCGGGCCACCACGCGAGGTCGTCACCGAGGAAGCGTGCGTCCTCCATCGTCGAGTCGCGGGCGAGACGACCGTTCGGGTGGAACGCGACGACGTGGCCGTGCATGCAGCCCTCGAGGTACGGCGTCTCGCTCGCGAGCGTCCCGTCGGGATGGATCTCGTACGCGACGCCAGTGAACGGCGCGCCGTTCCACTCCACGCCGCCGAGCCAGTCCGCGTGCGGGTCGGTCTCCGTGAGCTCGCTCCATCGCACGCGGGTCATCGCGATCGAGCATGACCGAGCCTCGCGGGCGCGGCGATCGCGCGGCCTCTCCCGACCGTTGCGGCGGTGCTAGGGTCGCGCCCCATGACAGGCCTGACCTACCGCGGTGCTGGCGTCGACGTCGACGCTGGAGACGATCTCGTCGAGCGCATCAAGCCCCTCGCGGCGCGCACGAGGATCCCCGAGATGCTCGGCGGCGTGGGCGGTTTCGCAGGTCTGTGCGGCCTGCCGAAGGGGCTCGAGGAGCCCATCCTCGTGTCGGGCACCGACGGTGTGGGCACCAAGCTCAAGGTCGCGTTCGTCACGAACGTGCACGATTCGGTCGGCATCGATCTCGTGGCGATGTGCGTGAACGACATCGTGACCTGCGGCGCACGCCCCCTCTTCTTCCTCGACTACTTCGCGACCGCCAAGCTCGACGTCGAGGTCGCGCACGCCGTCATCTCCGGCATCGCCAAGGGCTGCGAGGACGCTGGCTGTGCGCTGCTCGGCGGGGAGACGGCGGAGCTGCCGGGCATGTACGCGCCTGGCGAGTACGACCTCGCGGGCTTCGCGGTGGGCGTCGTCGACAAGAAGAAGATCATCGACGGAACGCGCGTGCGCGCAGGCGACGCGGTCATCGGCGTGTCCTCGAGCGGCCTCCACTCGAACGGCTACTCGCTCGCGCGCAAGACGCTGCTCGATCACGCGAAGCTCGAGACGAGCGCACACCACGACGCGCTGGGCGAGACCGTCGGCGCCGCGATGATCCGCCCCACCCGCATCTACGCGCGGGCCGTGCGCACGATGCTCGAGGCGGGCCTCGACGTGCGCGCCATCTCGCACATCACGGGCGGAGGTCTGCCCGGCAACGTGCCGCGCGTGCTGCCCGAAGGAGTCGGCGTCGCGATCGACGCGACGACATGGCCGCTGCCGCCCATCTTCGCCCTCATCCAGGAGCTCGGCTCGATCGCGCTCGGCGAGATGCGTCGGACCTTCAACATGGGCCTCGGTCTCGTCGTGGTCGTGCCTGCGGATCAGGCGGGCTCGACGATCGCGGCGCTCGAGGCCGCGGGCGAGAAGGCGTTCGCGATCGGCGCCGTGGAGGCCGTGTCGCCCGAGACGGACTTCGAAGCGCGCGTGCGCTTCGTCTGAACGATCGATCGGCGATGCGCAGCTCGTACGACGTCGTCGCGGTCGGCTCGCGCCTCGGGGCGTTGTTCGCCGCGGCGCTGCTCGCCAAGCGCGGCTTCCGCGTGCTCGTCATCCGTCACGACACGCTCCCGGGTCACTACGCCCTCGAGGACATGCGCCTGCCGCGCGCGCCGTTTCACTTCACCGCCGCCGACACTCCGATCGCGCGGCGCCTCTTCGCGGAGCTCGCGCTCCACCAGAGCTTCAAGCAGCGCGCGAGCGTTCACGACCCTGCGTTCCAGGTCGTGGTGCCGGGGCATCGCTTCGAGCTCGCAGCAGACCAGGCCGACCTCGTGCGTGAGCTCGAGCGCGAGTTCCCCACCGTGGCCCGCGCGCTCGAGGCGTTCTTCGCGCGCGAGGGGCGCCTGCGGACCGCGCTCGACGGAGTGCTCGATCGCGATCTCGCGCTGCCGCCGACGAGCTTCCTCGAGCGCCGCGCCGTGTCGCGCGCGTTCGACGAGCTGGTGCCCACCGATCGAGAAGAGACCGATCCGCTGCGCGAGATCCCCGAAGATCATCCGTTCCGCCTCGTGCTGCACGCCCCGCTGCGCTTCTCGGACGCGATGGATCCCGATCACGCCCATGGCCTGCGCGCGCGACGTGCGTTCGCCAGCTGGTGCTCGGGCGGTGCCTCGCTCGACGGCGGCAGCGAGACCCTCCGCGAGCTGCTCGTCGCCTCCATCCGCGCGCACAAAGGCGAGGTGCTCGATCGCGACAAGATCGATCGCATCCACGTGGGATCCCGCGGGCTCGCAGAGGGCGTGCGGCTCGCCGCTTCGGGCGACGACATCGGCGGCGATCACGTCGTGCTGGGGCACGACATCGCGAGCTACCTCGGCATGCTGCCGGATCGACGCCCGTTCGAGGAGCTGTTCGAGCGCACCGGCGAGCCGGTGGTCCGCTACTACCGCTACACGCTCAACCTCGTCGTGAACCGCGAGGCCGTGCCTGCAGGCATGGCGCGCGACGTGTTCCTCGTGCGCGACCCCGAGCGCCCCCTCTCGGGCGCCAACTGCCTCCACCTCGAGACGCACCGCGCCGATGCGCAAGGGCGACGCCTGATCTGCGTCGAGGCGCTCCTGCCGCGTCGCGCGGTCGAGGAAGCGGATGACTTCGTGGAGACGCTGCGCGAGAGCCTGATCGCGTCGGTCGCGGATCTCGTTCCCTTCCTCGGCGATCACCTGCTCTACGTGGACTCGCCGCACGACGGTCGCCCTGCGCGCGACGTGCGCAACGGTCGTGACCTCGAGCCCTCGGAGAAGTGGGCGCGCGGTCGTCGCACGATGGAGACGGTGCTCGGCTACCCGATGACGAGCACGCACGGCCTCGCCGCGCTCCCCACGCGCACGCCGATCCCGAACCTGCTCCTCGCGAACGAGCAGGTGCTGCCGGGCCTCGGCCTCGAGGGCGTGCTGCTCGCGGCGTGGGCGGCGGCGCGCGCGGTCGGCAGCGCGGACGGACGTCGCGATGCCTTCCGCCGCGGCCTCTTCCGCTGGCTGAGGTAGCGCGCGTAGCCGAGGGCGACGCGACGCGTCATACCTCCGCCCTGTGAAGCAGCGCGACGAGGCCTCGCTGACGCGAGCCAAGATGTGGTCCGAGGTCGGTCGTGACGTGGACCTCCTCGTCATCGGCGGCGGCATCAACGGCGCAGGCATCGCGCGCGACGCCGCAGCGCGTGGCCTCTCGGTGCTGGTCTGCGAGCAGAACGATCTCGCGTACGGCACCAGCTCGCGCTCGAGCAAGCTCGTGCACGGAGGTCTGCGCTACCTCGAGCAGGGCGAGCTCGGGCTCGTGTTCGAGTCGGTGAGCGAGCGCGGCACGCTGATGAAGCTCGCGCCGCACCTCGTCACGCCGCTCGGCTTCCTCGTTCCCATCTACAAGGGCCGCAAGCCCGGCCTCGCGATGATCCGCGCGGGCATCCTGATCTACGAAGGGCTCTCGCTCTTCCGCTCGCCCAAGCCCGCACGCTCGCTCACCCCCGCGCAGGCCGCCGAGGCAGCGCCCGGCCTCTCGCAGACGAACCTCAAGGGTGCGCCGCTGTACTTCGACTGCTCGACGGACGACGCGCGCCTGACGCTCGAGACGGCGATCGACGCGACGGCGCA
>JAFLCL010000408.1 GCA_017303575.1 Deltaproteobacteria bacterium | reverse complement strand
CGCACGGACTTCGACGCGCGGCGCGGGCGCTGTGACGACGACGCGGGCGCGGCCACGTCCTCGCCCGCGCCCTCGCTGCGCATCGACAGTCGCAGGAGCGAGGGCGAGCATGGAGAGGGCGAGACCGAGACAGAGCTTCGAGAGGCTCTTGAGCATGACGACTCCTTTCGACGTGGCCGCTCCGCAACCGCGGTGCCGCGCGCGGCGGCCGCGTGTTTCCTCGTCTTTTTCGGCCTTCGACGACCCGAGCGTGGCAAGCCGCCACAGACGTGGGATCGCCAGCGTGGCGATGCTGCCCCTGACGATCAGCGCACCGCGGACAGCGGCTCGAGCGCCTCGTAGGCGCGCGCGTCGTGCGAGGGGACGATCGTGATCTCCGGGTGCGCCTCGGCGATCGCCGCGAGGCTCGCGATGCGCGCGCGCACCGCGTCTGCATCGTGATCGCCGAGGCGCGTCAGCCACGGTCGCTCCTCGCGCTGCGTGATCCCTTCACGCTGCCAGACGACGTCACCGACGAACAGGAAGCGACGGGCGCGGCTGTCGGTGACGAGCACCATCACCGACCCGGGCGTGTGCCCCGGTGCAGGCACGATCACGATCGATCCGTCGCCGTGCACGTCGTGCGAGCGCGGCGCATCGAGCGCCGGTCCGTCGTCGAAGTCGTAGGTGTGAAACCGATCGCGCGAGAGGCTGCGAGCGACGGCGGTGATCCAGCCTTCGTCGAGGAACGCGCGCTCGGCCTCGGGCACGAGCAGCGGGACGTCGTCGAGATCTGCAGCGCCGCTCACGTGATCCCAGTGCGCGTGAGTGAGCACGATGCCGAGGAGGTGCGTGCGATCGTAGCCGAGGCGATCGAGCTGCACGTCCACGCTCACGCCGCGCTCGAGGTCGGTGAGCAGGCGGAACGGCGCGGGCATCGCCTCGAGGTGCGCGTCCACTTCGGTCGCGAGCCCGCTGTCGATCAAGACGTCGCCCGCGGGATGGGTCACGAGCACCGCGTTCATCGCGAACACGCGGGGCACGTCGAAGCTCCCACCACGGTGCGCGAACGAGGCCGTGCGGTGGATGACCCCGGTCTCGATGCGGTAGGCCCCGACACCGTCCGGCGCCTCGACGATGGGCAGCACGATCGACTCGGGGCTCGCGCGCTCGATCGGCGCGGACGCAAAGCTCGCGCGGAACAGAGCGAGGCCGACGAGCCCGACGACACCCAGGCCCGCAGCGACCGGCGCTGCGCGGCGCGCGCGTGCGATCGACGACGCGAGGATGGCGATCGACGCAAGCGCGGCGAGCGTCAGCGGCATCGGGAGGCCGCGGCCGCTCGCCGCCGCGAGGCCGACGATCGCGAGCACGGGACCGATCACGGCCACGATCGCCGCGACGCGTGTGATGCGTTCTTCGCTCGGAGCCGCGGTGGGTGCTCGCTCGCTCACGCCGCGTCGGGCTCGTCGCTCGCGATCACTGCCTCGTCGCGACGAGCGGGCAAGAGGGCCGACGACTCGATCGCGGGGAACGAGAGCACGAACACCGCACCGCCACCCTCACGATCCTCGCAGTGAATCGTGCCGCGGTGCGCGAGCACGATCTGCTGTGTGAGCGGCAGGCCGAGGCCGGTTCCGCGCTCCTTGGTCGAGTAGAAGGCGTCGAACATCTTGGCGCGCACTTCCTCGGGCACGCCCTCCCCGCGATCGGCCACCCGCACCACCACCTGCTCACCCTCGTGCGCGACGCTCACCCGGATGTCGCCACCGCTGGCCATCGCATCGCGCGCGTTCCGCAGCAGGTTGAGCAGTGCCTGACGGATCTGCGCCTCGTCCGCCGACACGAGCGGCAGCGCGGGCGTGACCTCGACCGCCACGTCGATGCCCGAGCCCGCCATCTCGCGCCGCACGAACGTGACCACCTCGCGGCTGAGCGCACCGAGATCCTCGGGCTCGAGCTTGGGTGACGGAAGGCGCGCGAGGCGTAGGTACTCCTCGGTGATCGAGCCGAGCCGATCGACCTCACGACGGATGGACACGAGCAGCTTGCGCACCTCGTCGTTGCGCGCGCCCTCGCCGAGCGCGAGCGTGATCTCCTCCTCGAGCATCTCGGTGTTGAGGTGGATCGAGGTCAGCGGGTTGCGCACCTCGTGCGTGACGTGCGCGGCCATGCGCCCCATCGCCGCCAGTCGCTCGGAGCGGATGACGCGATCGGCGGCCTCTCGCAGCTGCTGATCACGCGCGCGGAGGGCCTCCACCATCGCGTCGAGCTCGATCGCGAGCCGACCGATCTCGTCGGTGCGGCCGGGGTCGACGACCGGCGGCCCGGCCGCGAGGTTGCCAGCAGCCACCTCGAGCACGCGCGCCTCGAGGCGAGGGAGCGGCGCCAACAGGCGACGCGCCCACAGCGACACGACGAGCCCGAACAAGAGACCGAGCACCGTCATCACCGCCGTGATCCACACCGAGCGCGACTGCTCCTCGGCGGCCACCGAGCTGATGGCCGCGACGCGTCGCTGGATGTGATCGAACGATCGGCGGAGGTTGTGCGTCAGGGTGCGATCCTGCTGTCGGAGCGCATCGAGCGCGTCCTGCGCCTCGCTGCGGTCACCTCGCTCGAGCGCGCGGAAGTAGGCATCGAGGTGCTGGGTGTTGGCGTAGCCTCGCTGCACCTCACCGAGCAGCTCCGCCAGCTCGCCGAGGAGGATCGCGTCTTCGCCCGAGGGCTCGAGCCGCTGCGCGCGCGCGACGTGACCGAGCGCGGCGTCGATCGACGCCGGCATCACCACGCGCACCGCGCGGTTGACCCACTCCCGCGAGGCCGAGGAGTCGGGCTCGTTGAGCATGCGCGCGAGCATCGAGCCGTACGCCGCCTGATCGCTGCGCGCGCGGGCCAAGGTCAGCGCGAGCGGCAGGTAGCCTTCGTGCAGCAGGCGGAGCGTCTGCGCGCTCCGCTGATGGGTGACGACGCTCGTCACCGATCCCACGAAGAACGCGAAGATCAGCGACAGCGTGGCCGCGAGGATCCGCGTGGGGATCGTGACGCGGGAGCGCGACGCATGCGCCGCGACCACGCCCTCGGGCTGGGAGCGCGCCGTCGTCATGGGGCCAACCTACCGGAAACGCCGCGTGGACGCCCAAAACGTCCCGGACGCCCTCGCCTCGCGTGCGATGATCGCGAGCGAATGCGCCGCCCGTCTCACGCGTCTTCCGTGCCGATGCCCGCCGCCGTCTCGCACGTCTCGCACCTCGTGATCGCCGCGTGCCTCGCGTGGCTCGTGGGGTCGAGCACCCTCGCCCAGGCCCAGACGGACCCGCTCGCCCAGGCCGAGGCCGCGCTCGCGCGCAGTGACTACGCCCCCGCCGAGGCGGGCTTTCGCGCGTCGGGCGAGGGTGCGCGTGCGCGGCTCGGTCTCGCGCGCACCCTGCTCGAGACGGGTCGCTACGACGAGGCCGGCCGGCTCGCGCACGAGGTCGCGGCGCGCGCGCGTGACGCAGAGCGGGTGGCAGCGATCACGCTCGAGGGCGAGGCACACCTGCGTCGGGGACGCCTCGACGAGGCGACGCAGACGCTCCAGTCGATCGCCACCGATCCCACGGCCCACCGAGCGCGCGTCTTCCTCGGCCGTGCGCTCTTGCGCCGAGGACGCGCGACCGAAGCGCGCACCGTGCTCATGCAGCTCGTGCGCGCCTACAACGACGAGGTGATCACGGAGCGCGACGCCGAGGGGCTCGCGTACGTGGGCATGGCCGCCGCGATGCTCGGTGCCGCGCACGACGCGAACGACGCCTTCCAGCAGGCCAGCCGCGCGGACGCGCGTCGGCCCGAGACGCAGCTCGAGTGGGCCGATCTCTACCTCTCGCACTACGACGCCGGCCACGCCGAGGAGTGCCTGCGGGACGCGATCGCAGTCACTCCACACAGCGCGCGCGTCCACGTGCTCGCGGCGCGCATCGCGCTGGCGCAAGGCTTCGACTTCGATCGCGCCCGCACCGAGCTCGACGCCGCCTTCGCCGTCGATCCCGCGATGCCAGCGATCCACGCGCTGCGGGCGAGCATCGCGCTGCGCTCGCTGAGCGTCCCCGAGGCCGACGCCCACGTCGATCTCGCGCTCGCCACCGACCCGGCGGATCTCGAGGCGCTCGCGATGCGCGCGACGATCCGCTTCCTCGCCGAGGACACGCGGGGCTTCGAGCGCGCGGTGCGCGCGGCGCTCGCGATCGATCCCACGTACTCGGAGCTCTACACCGTCGTGGCGGAGCACGCGGACTGGGAGCACCGCTACCCCGACATCGTGCGGCTCGCGGACGAGGCGCTGCGCATCGATCCCCGAGACGCGCGCGCGATGGCGACGCGCGGCATGAACCTGCTCCGCCTCGGTCAGGAGGACGAAGGCATCACGCAGCTGCGCGCCGCGTTCCGCCGCGATCGGTTCAACGTGCGCGTGTTCAACACGCTGAACCTCTGGGACGACGTGATCACGCCCCACTACGAGTGGGTCGAGGGACGCAGCCTCCGCTTCCGCTTCCACCACGACGAGCGGCCGGTGCTCGAGCCGATCGTCGTCCCCCACCTGACGGACGCGTTCTCCGACATGCGACGCCGCTACGGCTTCACGCCGCGCGGCCCGGTACACATCGAGATGTTCGCGAGCAACCAGCACTTCTCGGTGCGCACCGAGGGCCTGCCGAACCTGGGCGTGCAGGGCGTGTGCTTCGGGCAGGTGCTCACAGCGCTCTCACCGCGCGCGGGTGAGTTCGACTGGGCGCAGATCACCACGCACGAGCTCGCGCACGTCTTCCATATCCAGCTGTCGCAGAACCGCGTGCCGCGGTGGTTCACCGAAGGCCTCGCGGAGCACGAGACGGTGATGGCGCGCACCGAGTGGCGTCGCGAGAACGATCCGCAGCTGCTGCGTGCGCTCGACGCGCCGTCGGTGGAGCGAGGTGGGCTCCCGCCGCTCTCACGCATGAACGAGGCCTTCACGCACGCGAGGAGCGCCGAGGGCGTGATGACCGCCTACTACGCGAGCTCACGGCTGGTGGCCTACCTCGCGGATCGATTCGGGTTCGCCGTCTTTCCCCGCATGCTCCGCGCGTGGGGCCAGGGGCGCACGAGCGCGGAGGTGATCCAGAGCGTGCTCCGCGTGTCGATCGACGACCTCGATCGAGACTGGCGCGCAGCCGAGCGCGTGCGCCTCGGGCGCTACGTGGGCCAGTTCGACGTGGACTTCGCCAGCCTTCCCGAGGCCTCCGTGGTGCAGGCCGAGGCAGCAGCGCGGCCGACCGATCCGGTGGCGCAGGCACGGCTGGGCATGGCGCTCTTCGCAGCAGGTCGCGTGCAAGAGTCTCAGGCGGCGCTCCGGGATGCGCTGCGGCTCGACGCGCACGAGGCCACCGCGCGCCTCCTCCTGGCCGAGATCGCGCTCGGAACGAACGACGCCGCGGGGGCGCTCGGGCACATCGACGATCTGCTCGCGCACGGTCACGACAGCGCGCACGTGGCGACGCTCGAGGCACGCGCGGCGCTCGCGACCGAGGCGCGCCCCCGCGCGATCGCGGC
>JAFLCL010000407.1 GCA_017303575.1 Deltaproteobacteria bacterium | reverse complement strand
ACGCGCCGGGCAACGACGCGAACTACTGCCAGCCGCTCCGCACGGGCTGCGGTCCGACCGCGGTGTGCTGCAACTCCACGACGGACATGTCGATCCAGTGCATCGCAGGCCGCTGCGACGACATCGACACCTGCGTCGAGTGGGACGAGACGTGCTCCACGGGATCCACCGCGGCCAACCGCTGCTGCGGCGGCCTCCAGTGCGCGCGTCAGGGATCGGGCGCCGCCCTGAGCTGCTGCGTGGCGGCCGCGGGCGTCTGCCGTACGGCGAGCGACTGCTGCGGCGACATGGCGTGCACGGGCGGTCGCTGCGTGGCGCGTCGCACGGGCGAGCGCTGCTTCTCGACCTTCGAGTGCGGCGGCTCCGACGTGTGCCGCATGGACGGCACCTGCGGCAGGCCCTCCTGATCGGTCTCTGACGAGAAAGACACGCCTGTCGGTTCCTCTCTCGGTCCTGGTGCGACCGAGAGAGACCCTCGTGTCTCGTCAGCGCATCGTGCTGTCGCGAGGTAGCGAACCGCTTCCGTCCCGCGCTGTCCAAGCCGGCGACTGAAGAAGCGTGAACCTCCTTGCCTATCGCTCGGTCGGGGGTCACAACAGCCCGCGTTTCGTGCGGGCGCAAGCGTCCCTCTCGAAACGCAGCGGCAGCGCGCCACTCGGCGCGCGCTCACGACCGCGCGGAAGGCAGCGGTCCGGAGAGACATCCCATGGAGCCCACGCAGAGCAATGGTGCGTCCGACGCCGAGGTACGCGCCGCCACGCCCAGTGAGGAGCCCCTCCGCGAGCCCTCCTCGTCTACGCACGGCGGGCACGTGATCCACGAGCCGCCGACCTTTGCGAAGCGCATCGCGGCGCTCGTCGCGCTCCTCGTCGTGCTCGTGCTCGGTGGCGCCGTCGTCGTGCGCATGCAGGGCGCGATGGCCGACCAGGCCCAGATCGAGGCGGACCGTGGTGCCGCCGCGGCCGCCGCCAACGAGGCGCCCGAGGTCGACGTCGTCCATCCCGTTCCTGGGCAGCTCACGCCGCTCGTCGTCCTCAGCGGCGCGCTCGAGCCCGCGCAGTCCGCCGACCTCGGCTTCGAAGTGCCCGGCCGCATCGCGCGCGTCGACGTGCAGCTCGGCCAGACCGTGCGCGCAGGCACCGTGCTCGGCACGCTCGATCGCGCCTCGATCGGTGCGCAGGCGAGCGCGAGCCAGGCCGCGATCGGCGTCGCCGAGGCGAACGTCGCGATGCTCCGCGAGCGCGTCGAGCTGCTCCGCACGTTGGCCTCGTCCGGCGCGGCGCCGGAGCGTGATCTCACGTCCGCCACCCAGCAGCTCGCGATCGCCGAGGCGCAGGTGCGGCAGGCGCAGGCCGGCTCGCGCGCGGTCTCGACGAGCGTCGCGGATCACACGCTGCACGCGCCCTTCAACGGCGTCGTAACGCGTGTGCCCGACGGTGTCGGTCAGGTCGTGGCTCCCGGTCTCGCCGTCTTCCACGTGGAGGATCTCTCCTCGCTCACGCTGCGCACCACCGTCAGCCAGACCGAGCTCGAGGCGCTCCGTCAGGGCATGCCCGCGGTGCTCGAGGGCTCGAACGCGTCCGGCACCATCACCTCGCTCGTTCGCAGCCTCGATGCCTCCAGCCGTCGCGCGCCCGCCGAGGTCGTGATCCCCAACGCCGATGGCCGCCTCGTGGCGCACGCGCTGGTTCGTGCGCGCGTGGCCACGGGCGCGCCGATCCCCGCCGTGCGCATCCCGCCCAGCGCGCGACGCAGCGATGGAAGCGTGCTCGTCGTCACGGCGTCCGGCGTGATCGAGGCACGCACCGTCGAGGCGCAGTCGGATCTCGATGGCACGTGGCTCGTGCCCGTCGGCCTCACGGTCGAGGATCAGGTCGTCGTCCGTGCCGCGATGGTCCGGGCGGGCGCGACCGTCCGTGCGCACCTGACCGATGGCGCCGCGCCCGCCGTGGTCGAGGGCGGCGCGCCCGCGACGACGGGCGAGCAGCAGGGCGGCTGACGATCTCCAACCCTTCGTTCTCCCGCGAGTGAGGACCCGATGACGCTCTCCGACGTCGCGATCAAGCGGCCCGTCTTCACCACGATGCTGTCGCTCGGCATCGTCGTGCTCGGCCTGATGGGCCTCTCACGCCTCGGCGTGAACCTCTTCCCCGACGTGCAGTTCCCCGTCGTCACCGTCACCACGGTGTACCCGGGCGCGAGCCCGTCGGAGGTCGAGACGCAGGTCACCGAGAAGCTCGAGGACGCGATCGTCTCGCTCCCCGGCGTGAAGGCGATCCAGAGCTTCTCGCGCGACTCTGTCTCCATCCTCGTCATCGAGTTCAACCTGGACGTCGACGTGATGGAGGCCGCGACGCTCGCGCGCGAGCGCGTCGCCCAGACGCGTGTGCTCCTGCCCCGCGACATCGAAGAGCCCACGGTCGCGCGCATCGACGTCGGCGCCGCGCCGATCATGACGTACACGCTCTCGGGCACCACGGACGTGCAGGCGGTGCGTCGCTACGCCACCGACGATCTCCGCAGCTACCTCGAGCAGATCGACGGCGTCGCCTCCGTGAACGTCCTCGGCGGTCGCGAGCGACAGATCAACGTCCTGCTCGATCTCGATCGCATCCAGGGCATCGGCCTCACGCCGCTCGCCGTCGTCGAGCGCATCCGCAGCTCGAACCTGAGCGTGCCCGCCGGCGGCTTCGACGAGGGAACGCGCCGCATCTCGGTGCGCACGCTCGGCGAGCTCCAGTCGGTGGACGAGCTCCGCGAGCTGCCGCTCGGCAACGGGCCCGATGGATCGATCGTGCGTCTGCGCGACGTGGCCGAGGTGGAGGACGGCTACGTCGACCTCGACACGATCGTGCGCGCCAACGGCGAGCCCGCCGTGGTGTTCGAGATCCTCAAGGCCTCGGGCGCGAACACCGTCGCGGTGTCCGAGTCGGTGCGCGAGCGCCTCGCCGAGCTCGAGATGCCGGACGGCATCCAGGCGGATCTCATCCTCGATCAGGCCGAGTTCATCCTCGAGAACACGCACGAAGTGGAGGTCGCGCTCTTCTTCGGCGGCGGGATGGCGATCCTCATCATCCTCGTCTTCCTCCTCGACTTCCGCAGCACGTTCATCTCGAGCCTCGCGCTGCCCACCTCGGTCCTCGGCGCGTTCTTCCTCATGTTCGTGCTCGGCTTCACGCTGAACATGATGACCCTCCTGGGTCTCTCGCTCGCGATCGGCCTCTTGATCGACGACTCGATCGTGGTCCGCGAGAACATCATGAAGCACCTCGAGCGCGGCGAGGATCCGGTGACCGCCGCGAGCAAGGGCACGCGCGAGATCACGCTCGCGGTGCTCGCGACGACCGCCACGCTGTGCGCCGTGTTCGTGCCCGTGGCGTTCACGGGCGGCATCGTGGGCCAGTTCTTCCGCGAGTTCGGTCTGACCGTCGCGGGCGCGACCATCTTCTCGGCGTGGGTCGCGTTCACGCTCGACCCGATGCTCTCCGCGCGCCTCGCGGTGCAGAAGAAGCACGGCGAGGACGAGCACGGGATGTTCGGCTTCATCGTCCGCCCGATGACGCGCTTCTACACGCTGCTCGACGGCCTCTACTACGCGTTCCTCCGCATGGTGCTCGCGCGGCGCTGGCGCATGGCCGTGGCGGGCGTGCTCGCGTTCGGCGTCCTCTTCGGCTCCTGCGCGCTCACCCCGCTCATGGGCAACAACTTCACCGCGCCCGAGGATCGCGGTCAGTTCAACGTCGACATCGAGCTCCCGGCCGGCATGCGGCTCGAGGAGAGCGCGCGCCTGTCGCTCGCTGCCGAGCACGCGCTTCTCGAGGATCACGACTTCGTCACGCTCTACGCGCGCATCGGCGGCTCGGGCCGCGGCAACACGCTGACGTGGCGCGTCGTCGCGGTGCCCAAGACCGAGCGCACCCGCAACCAAGACCAGCTCAAGGCGGCGGTTCGCGCCGTCGTCCTCGAGCACATGCCGTTCGCCGAGATCTCGATCTCCGATCCCGGCATCGTGGAGGGCGGCCGCGACTACCCGATCCAGATCAACGTCGTGGGCGACGATCTCGATCAGATCGCGGCCGTGGCCGAGCACTTCGGCGAGACCCTGCGCGGCATCCCCGGCACGCAGGACGTGGACGTGCAGTACCAGCCGGGCAGCCCCGAGCTCGCGATCTCGGTCGACCGGGATCGCGCCTCGCAGCTCGGCATCCCGCTCGCGATGGTGGCCATGACCGCGCGCGCGTCCATCGAGGGCGAGGTCGCCGGCCTCTACCGTGACCGCGACAACGGCGACGAGGTCGACATCCGGGTGCGGCTCCAGGAGGAGGACCGCAACAACGCCTACCTCGTCTCGAACCTCCGCATCCCCACGCCGGGCGGCTTCGTGCCGCTCTCGGATCTCGCGGACGTCGATCGCACCGAGGGACCGTCGGAGATCCAGCACTACCAGCGCCAGCGCGTGGTGCTGGTGACGGCGTCGCCGAACGGCCGACCGCTCTCGGACATCGTGACCGAGTTCGAGGCCGCGATCGCCGACGAGCCGCTGCCCCCCGGCATCCGCTACGTGTGGCGCGGACAGGTCGAGATGATGAACGAGTCGAACTCGAACATGGCGCTCGCCATGCTGCTCGGCTTCGTCTTCATCTACCTCGTGCTCGCCTCGCAGTTCGAGAGCTTCATGCACCCGGCGACCATCATGATGGCGCTGCCGCTCGCGGTCGTCGGCGCGATCATCGCGCTCTTCCTGCAAGGGAGCTCGATGTCGATGGGCGCGATGATCGGCATCATCCTGCTCATGGGGCTCGTGACGAAGAACGGCATCCTCCTCGTCGATCACGCCGTCGCGAAGATCCGAGAAGAGGGCGTCTCGCCCCACCAAGCGATCCTCGACGCGGGCCCCGCGCGCCTGCGCCCCATCCTCATGACCAGCGCCGCGATGGTGCTCGGCATGCTGCCGACCGCGCTCTCGAACGGCCCCGGCTCCGAGTTCCGCGGGCCGATGGCGATGGGCGTCATCGGCGGCGTCATCAGCTCCACGCTGCTCACGCTCGTCGTGGTGCCCGTGTTCTTCCTCTTCTTCGACGGCGCGAAGAACTTCGTCCTGCGCTGGGTCTTCGGCCGCGCCACGGGCGGTCCGCCCAACGAGAAGAACAAGAACGCGGAGCTCATGGCGGAGCTCATCGTGGTCTCGCCGCTCTACCTGTTGATGACCGTCGCGCTCGCGTCGCTCTTCCTCGCCTCCTGACGGCTCGCGCCGAGAGGGCGCGCGTGACAGTCCTCGCGTCGTGAAGCCGGTGTCGTCGTGAAGCGCGGTGGTCCGAGCCGCGGAGGACGTGGTCCTTCCCAGGGTGGTCCGCCTCGTGGCGGTCCTCCCACGCGCGGGCCGTCTCGTGGGGGTCCTCCTTCCAAGGGCCCCGCGAACGCCTCGCACGGCCCCGGGAAGGCTTCGCAGAGTCCCGCGAAGCCCTCGCACGGCCGCGGGAAGGCTCCGCACGCTGGCCGTGGTCCGACGCCGTTCGTGCCGCCCCGTGCGGGCGCGCGTCCCGCGACGTCCGAGG
>JAFLCL010000406.1 GCA_017303575.1 Deltaproteobacteria bacterium | reverse complement strand
CGGCGCGAGCGCCCCCGTCAGCGTGGGCTCGCGCACGCGGCCCGTGCCTTGGCGGGCGGCGCGCACGAGGCGCGTGCGCCGTGGCGGAAGCAGCAGCGCGAGCGTTCCGTCGTCCGACGTCGGCTTCTCGTTCGGAGCGCGCAAGAGCACGTGCGGTGTGCCCGCGTGCTTCCGCGACATCGGCCCCTCGGTGAACACGAGCGCGAGCGAGCGCTCGGACTCCGGCTCGCTGCCCGAGATCGTCAGCGGCACGAGCTGGATGTTCACGTGCATCGCCGTGCGCATCATCGCGAGCATCACGAGCGGGTCGCGAACCACGACGCCGGCGGTGGTGATCGTGCCGGAGAGCTCACCGTCGAGGCTGTGCACCGCGCGTCCGGTGCTCGCCCGCGGCAGCGCGAAGCGCGCCACGAACACGGAGCCCTTGCCGAGCGAGCTCTGAGCCTCGACGTCGCCGCCCATCGCTCGCGCGAGCCGCTGCGCGATGACGAGGCCCAGGCCCGAGCCTCCGCGGCGTGCACCTTCACGCGCCTGCGCGTACTCCGAGAACAGCTCACCGAGCGCGTCGGGCGAGAGGCCCGTGCCGGTGTCCTCCACGCGGTAGACCAGCGTCCCGATCCCGACCTCCACACCGATGCGCACGTGCCCGTGCGTGGTGAATTTCACGGCATTGCCGACGAGGTTCTGGAGCACCTGACGCACGCGCATCGGATCGCCGAGCAGACGTGCGGGCAGCTCTTCTGGCGCGATCGTCACCAGCACCACGCCCTTCGCCGCCGCCTGCGCCGCGAAGAGATCGGCGACGTCCTCGGCGACCGTGAGCGGATCGAACGGCTCCTCGACGAGCTGCAGCTTGCCTGCGTCGAGGCGGGCGAGATCGAGCACCTCGTCGACGAGTCGACGAAGCACGCGCCCCGAGGACTCGATGATCGTCACGAGCTCGCGCGCCTCGCGATCGAGCTTGCCGCCGAGGAGCACGTCGGTGATGCCCAGGACGCCGTTGAGCGGCGTGCGGATCTCGTGGCTCATGCGGGTGAGGAAGTCGCTCGCCTCCTTGGCGCGCACGAGCGCCGCATCGCGCGCCTCCTCGAGCGCGACGTTGGACTCGAAGACCTCCTTCGCCGCCTCGGACAGTCGCTCCGCCACCTCGTCGAGCTCTTGGTTCTTCTCCTCGAGCTCTTTCTTGAGGAGGCCCAGCTCTTCGGCGCGCGTTCGCGCCTCGGACGCCGTGCGACGCAAGCGATCGAGCGCCACGTCGGAGCGACGTCGCGAGCGCTCGGAGAAGAGCCACATCACCGCGCCGAGCGCGAGGACGACCACCTCGCGCAGCGCGGGCGTCGGCGTGAAGAGCGGCTCGATCCAGTGCCTGTCGTTGGACCACCACACCACGATGAGCGCGCACGCGACGACGCCGAGCCACGCGAGGCCCGCCATCGCCGAGGCGGTGTAGGTCGCGAGCACGGGCAGGAGGACCAGGGTGAGCGTGCCGTCGCTCAGCGTGCCGGTGACCATCGAGTAGGCGGCGAGCGCCGCGACCCACACGCCCGCCGAGAGATGGAAGCCCAGCACCGGACGACCCGCGCGCGAGACGGCCGCAGCGCCGAGCGTCGCGAGCGCCGCGGCCGCGTGCAGCCCCACCGCGAACCGACCGTGGCCCCCGATCCCGTTGAGCACGCCGAAGAACGTCCAGACGAGCGCTGCGATCGCCAGCTCGCGGTGGGTGAGAGCCACTTCGTCCACGTCGGGCGGCGGCTCACTCCGCGGCCCCCCAGGGGGCGTGGATCTCGGCGTCACGGGGCGAGAGCGTACCCTCGTCGGCTCGAGCCTCGAAGGGGCAAGGGGCGAGCCTCGCGAACGCCCGCGTTCCGGGCCACGTTGCCGGCGTGATCTCTTTCCGTGGCGTACGCGCGCTCGCTCCTCTTCTCTTTGCCCTCGTGACCGGGGGCTGCGCTTCGTGCGGCGCGACTCCCTCGGCCGTCGTGACCGAGCCGCGAGGCCCGCGCGAGCCGCCGCCCTCGACGCGCTCGATCCACACCATCCACGTCGCGACGAGCGGTGACGACGCGAACGACGGGCTCACGCCCCAGCACGCAGTGGCGTCGGTCGCGCACGCGCTGACGCTCGTCGTCGACGGTCGTGGGGATCGTGTGCTCGTGCGGCGAGGTGACGTGATCGAGCTCGAGCGACCGCTCGTGATCGACGTGTCGGGCGCGAGCGAGGACGCGCCGTTCGTGCTCGGCGCCTATGGCGAGGGCGACGCACGGGCGACGCTGCGGGCTCACGCCGAGCACGCGCTCGCGCTCGTGCCCCGTGATCCAGCGCGCGGCCTCTCGCACCTGCGCATCGAGTCGATCGCGCTCGAAGAGGCGCGATCGATCGACACGATCGGGGAGGGCCCGAGCGAGGGCGTGCACCTCGTCGCGCCCGATGGATCGGCGGTGACGGCCACCGACGTGACGCTCGAGGACGTGTCGATCGACGGCTTCGGCGTGGGCGTGAACGCCCTCGGCACCAACACCGCGGCTGGCATCAGCGACCTCACGCTCCACCACGTGCTGGTCACCGACATCGCTCACGCGCACAACGCGATCGGGATGCTGTTCACGCGCGTACACGGTTTGGTCCTCGACGAGGTGCTGGTCGACGGCGTGCAGCGCGAGGGGCGTGCGCGCACCGTGTTCGATCACTCGGTCTACGTGCAGACCGACTGCGACGACGTGACGGTGCGTGGATCGATCTTCGCGCGCGCGCCCGATGGTGTGATGCAGCGCGCCGGTGGTGTGCTCGAGGACAACCTGATCGTCGACGTCGCGATCGGTGCGCTCGAGGGCTACGTGTTCGGCGGCGCGGTGCCGACGCCGGGCGGCGTCACGTTTCGCGTGGAGCGCAACGTGATGATCGATCTCGGGGATCTCGGCCCCGAGCTCGGCCGCGGCAACGGTCTCTACGTCGGCAACACGCGGAGCGGCGTCGTGCGCGAGAACCTCATCGCGCGCTCACGCGCTGCGAGCCCCTGGGGCAGCTGGGCGATCGCGCTGATGGCCGAGACGAACGAGGGCAACGTCGGCGTCCACGACGTGTCGATCACCGACAACGTGATCGTCGACATGCCCACGTTCCTGCGCGTGTCCGGCACCGTTCTCGACGGTGTGCGCATCGAGCACAACACGGTCGCGCTCGTCGCGGGCCCCACGCCGTTCCTCAGCCTCGACGCCGAGGTCCCGCTCGCGTTCCTCGCGAACCGCGGGCCTGTGTCCCTGGCGAACGCGCGGGTCCAGATCGGGCGCGACGAGCGTGCGCTGCCCGCGTGGCTCACGGCGCTGGGCGCGCCGTCGATCGAGGTCGCGGCGCCGCCGCCCACGCGCGACGTCGCGGGCTACGCGGCGTCGATCGGCGCGGGCGCGAGCACGGAGTCGTTCCTCGCCGCCGCGCGTGCGCAGTCCGGAGGTGCGTGGCGTCCCGAGCTCACGGGCCGGGCGGCGAGCGCATGGATCCGCGCCACGCGCTGACGCTCGCACGGCCACGCAGAGCACCGGTATCGAGCCTCCGCGCATGGGGACTACTCTGTCGACATGAAGAGCACCGCGATGCGGATCGCGCTGGCCGCCTGTGTCGCGCTGACCCTCGGGGTGGCGGCGTTGGCGTGGGTCTACACGCGGCCGATCATGAGCGACGCGGAGGTCGACGAGATCCGCGCCTCGGGTCGTGCGTTGCTGGCAGGCGCGCCCGAACCGGGTGGGAGCGTCGGACCGACCGTGCGCTGCGCGCAGATGAACGCCCTCCAACACCGCTTCTCGCAGCCGACCCACTTCGGACGCTCCCTCACGTCTGCCGAACAGACGGAGATCGACGTCGCGAGTCGCGTGTGTCGCGACGATCTCACCGCAGCATGGGATCATGCGCTCGCGCCAGCAGACGCCGACGCGAACGCGATCGCGTCGGGGGCGCAGGATCTCGCCGACCAGTGCGCGATCGGACCGGGGGACGAGCCCGCGGAGTCCCTCGAATGGGTGCTGCGCGGCGTCTGGGCCACGGACGCGATCGTGCGGAGCGGCCGCCTCGATCGCGCGGCGCTGGGGCTCCTCGCATTCCGCGCCGCGACGATCACGAACCTCAACAACGCGCGCGCGCTCACCGAGGAAGAGGCCGCGCGCCTCCGTCCCATGCTCGAGCGGGTGCGGGCCTCGCACCCGCGACGCTGGGATCATCCCGAGCGCTTCGCGATCCCCCCAGAGGAGCTCGAGCGCCCGACGGGTGTCCTCGACGATCGAACGACGGCGCTCTCGTGGGTGTGCACCGAAAGGCGTATCCAGGTCGCACAGCGCCTCGCGGCCCTCCACTGCGAGCGCCTGTCCACACGCGCGTGCTTCGAGGCCGTGGTCGACGAGATCGCGAGCCTCGAGTCGAGCCGCGAGAACGCGCCGGCGTGGGCGCCGCTGATGCCAGCCCGCGCTCGTCGTCGCTACGAGGCGGACTGCGACGAGATCCCGCGCGAGCTCGCGCAGATGGCGCAGGTCGCGCTCGAGGCCGAGATCGCACTGGTCCTCCTCGACGAGGCCATCGAGCACAGTGTCGCGGGCTCGTCGATGGAGCGCGCGCAGATGCGTCCGGTGCCCACGTTCGAGGGCGATCCGATGACGCGGCGGACGGTCGGCGCCCGCGACGAGACGATGGACCCGATCCCCATCCCTCGCTTCGCGGGCATCCGGCCCGTCATCCACCACCCCGAGCAGATCGAGATCGCGGGCCCGTCGTGGGCCAGCGTCGGCGGCGCGACGCCACGCACGGTCCTCACGCTCTACCCGCCCTCTGCGCGGACGCCTACGACCGATCCGCCGGCCGAGGCGCCGCACGTCGAGTGAGCGGCGCTCGCTGGCGCATCAGGTGCAGTCGACCTGGACCGATCCGCCGCAGCACGTGCACGTGCAGTTGAAGTCTCCTCCACACGACCCGCAGATCGGAGGACAGCTGCCGCCGAGGCCCTCACACGTGAGGACGCAGCACGCGCCGCTCCCGTCGCAGTAGCTGTCGGCTCCCGAGCAAGGCATGCCCGCCGGCCCCGCGAGATCCATCGGGCACGAGGCGCTGGTCCCCGTGCACCTCTCGGCTGCGTCGCAGACGCCCGAGGCCGCCCTGCACGTGACGCTCGAGGCGGCGAAGGCATCGGGCGGGCAGCTCGCGCTCACGCCGTCGCAGCGCTCCGCGACGTCGCACGCGCCCGCCGCCGCGCGGCGAGTCCGCTCCACGGGCATCGGGCGATGACGATTTCGCGCCGTCAAGTCTCGACGGCAGCCTTGCGACTCGGCGTTTTTCGATGCACAACGATGCGCCGGCGCCCTCCGTTGCGGCCGCGGGCGAGCGCTGTGCGACCCGGCGGTACGGTAGTGAACATGGGGTGGATTCATGACGAGGATTGACCGACGGAGGCCCTACGCGCCCTCGTTGCGTTCGTCGCGCCGCGGGCGCGCGGACGATCCAGCCGAGATCGTCGGCGGCGCGACGCACGGCGGCCTCGGGGGTGAAGTGCTTGGGGACCGGACCGCGAGAGAGCGGCGGCGCGAGCGGGAAGATCGACAGC
>JAFLCL010000405.1 GCA_017303575.1 Deltaproteobacteria bacterium | reverse complement strand
GCTCGCTCGCGCGCATCGGCTCGCCGGCCGCGGACTCGGCCAAGCCGGACCTCATGCGTGTGCTGCCGACGAGCGAGGACCCGCCGAGCCGCGCCGCGGTCACGTGGGCGCTCGCGGTGCTCAACGAGCCCGCGGCGGCCGACGCGATCGTCGAGGAGTTCGCCGCAGGTCACCTCCAGGCCCAGCACGGCTTCGATCCGCGCATCATCGTGACGGTGCTCGGCGTGCAGCGCCTGGCGGGCATGACGGGCCACGAGCAGGTCGGCGTGCGCACGCTCGTCGCGCAGGCGCTCTCCGAGGCGGGAACGCCGGACGTCATCGATCCGCTGACGACGCTGCTCCAGGACTCCGACGATCAGGTGCGTCGTCAGGCCGCGTCCGGCCTCGGACGCATCGGTGATCCGCGCGCCGCGGGCCCGCTCTTCGCGGCGATGCAGTCGAACCCGAACATGCGCGTGCAGGTGCTCGAGGCGCTGCGTCGCTCGACGGGCGCACGCGGCCTCGCGGTGCTCCTCGCGAGCGCCACGGACGACGCGACCCGACGCGACCTCGCGATCATGATCCGCGGCACGCACGATCCCGCCGGCGCGGACGCGCTCGCGACGCTGCTCACCTCCACCGACGACATCGCGAAGCTCGAGGCGGCCAAGGGCCTCGCAGAGCTCGGCGATGCGCGCGGCGTGCCCTTCCTCCTCGAGACAGCCCGCGGCACCGACCTCGGTCGCGCCCGCGACGCGCTCGACATGCTCGCGCTCGTGCAGTCGCCGGAGGTGCCGGGCGTGCTCGGGCCGATGGTCACCGACGAGACCTACCTCGCGCGTCGCGCAGGCATGCTCAAGGCGCTCGGTCGCTCGGGCTCGCCCGAGGCCGGCCGCATCCTCGTGCGCGAGCTCGAGGGTGACGACATCGCGACCGCAGCGATGGCGCTCGCGGAGCTCGACTACGACCCCGCGTTCGATCAGCTCCTCCGCATGGCGCCGCGTCCTGCGAACACGCCGTTCAACCAGCACGCAGGCATGGCCGGCGTGGCGCTCGAGACCGCGTACCAGAACCGCACCGCCGCCGTGCGCGCGCTCGGCCGCTACGGTCGTCCCGAGGCCGCCGAGGCGCTCATGACGATCGTCGAGGACGCAGAGGACGATCCGCGCCTCCGCAACGACGCGGGCCTCGCGCTCGGCGCCGTCGCGAACGACGAGGTGCTCGGCCAGATCATCGAGAAGATCCAGTCCACCGATCTCGACGACGCCGCGCGCCGTTACTACCTCGGCGCGCTCTGGCAGCACCCGAGCCGCGCTGTCGCAACGCGTCTCCTCGAGGTGATGGCGAACACCACGCTCACGGGCGACATCCGCATCCCCGCGGCCGTCGCGGTCGGCTACGCGGCCGATCCCGCGAACGACGCGCGCCTCATCCAGATGCTCGAGAGCCCGGACACCGACGACGCGGCCGCGATCGCGATCTGCCTCGGCGGAAGTGAAGAGGCGGCCCGCGCGCTGCTCACGCGCCTGGGCGCCGACAACGACCTCCGCATGTCCATCCAGGAGATGCTGATGAACCAGACGAACGACTGGTTCAACCTCGTGACCACGCCGCTCTGGGACTCGGGCCAGGTCTACCGACGCCTGCGCGTCGCCGAGATCCTCCACCACGGCGAGGGCGACAACCGCCACGGCTACGCGTGGACGACGTTCGTCGCGCGGCTCCAGGCGGGCTGGGGCGGCCACGACGGCATGAGCACGAACCAGATCCGTCAGCGGCTCTACGCAGACCTCACGGGCTCGGATGCATCGCTGCGTCCGATCATCGTCCGCATCTTCGCGGCGACGGGCGACCTCGGTCTCCTCATGGCCGCGCGCGACTCGAACGGCCCCGGCGCAGAGGAAGCGCGCAACATGCTGATGGAGCTCAACCGCCCCGCGACGGACGACGAAGTGCAGGCCGCTGCCGGCGGCGTCTCCGCCCACTGATGGCCTGAGGGGTCGTGCGACCCCTCCCCCCCGGAGTGGGGCCCCTCCCGCTCCCGATTTGCTCGGTGCAGAGGCGGCTCGCCTAGCTCGCCGCTTTGCTCGGACCGCCGTTCGCTCCTAGCTCGCCGTCGTTCGCAGACGGCCATCCCGACACCCTCGCGAGCGATCGCGAGGGTGTTCTCGTTTCTGCGACGCCGAACGTACGCGCGACCGATTGAGGTACCCTCGCCGTCCTCCATGCAGACCGCACCGATGTCCCCGGGTTCGTCCGACGTGTACGCGCCCGATGCCGAGCGCGCCGCGCGCGTGAAGCAGTTCAAGGGGCAGTTCGATCAAGCGATCGTGAACGCCTCGAAGGTCATCAAGGGCAAGGACGAGATCATCAAGAAGGTCCTCCTCGCGATGACGGCCAAGGGTCACGTGCTGCTCAAGGACGTGCCCGGCACGGGCAAGACGATGCTCGCGCGCTCGCTCGCGGCCTCCATCGCGTGCGACTTCAAGCGCATCCAGTTCACGCCGGATCTCCTGCCGATGGACATCACCGGCACGAACGTCTTCAACCTCCGCAGCAAGAGCTTCGAGTTCCAGGCGGGGCCGGTCTTCACGAACCTGCTGCTGGCCGACGAGCTCAACCGCGCGACGCCCAAGACGCAGTCCGCGCTGCTCGAGGTCATGGCCGAGGGCACCGTCACGGTGGAGGGCACGACGCACAAGATGCAGCCGCCCTTCCTCGTGATCGCGACGATGAACCCGCTCGATCACGACGGCACCTACGCGCTGCCCGCCGCGCAGATGGATCGCTTCACGATGCAGCTCTCGATGGGCTTTCCGCCGCCCGAGGCCGAGGTCGAGATGCTCGACGTGCACCTCGCGGAGAAGCCGCCCGTGGAGCACCTCCAGTCGGTGGTCACGCGCGACGACTTCGTCGGGTGGCAGTCGCTCGTGCCGCGCATCTACATCGGCGAGCAGGGCAAGCGCTACCTCGTGACCCTCGCGAACGCGATCCGCTCCGATGCGCGCGCGCTCGCCCCGCCGTCACCACGATCGATCCTCATGCTCGCGCGCACCGCGCAGGCGCACGCGATGAGCGAGGGCCGCGACTACGTCACGCCGCAGGACGTGCAGGCCGTCGCGCTCGATGTCCTGGCCCACCGCCTCGTCGTGAGCGGCTCCGACGTCGCACACGGCTTCCTCACCGAAGTGATCAGCAAAGTCCCCGTGCCCTGATCATGCAGCCTTGAGACGCATGGCCACGCGCTCGAGCTCGCGCAGGGCGGTCTCGTAGCTACGCGTGAGCTCGAGGATGCGCTTGGCGGCCTGCAGCGTCTGCTCGCTGTGGCGCGACTGGTTGCGCTGCGCCTGGTGGAGCTGGTTCACCATCGTCGAGATGTTCTCGATCGCCTGACCGATCTGACGCCCACCGCGCGACTGCTCCTGGCTCGAGCGCTCCACGTGCTGCGTGATGAGGCGCATCTTCTCGGCGCTCTTCATGATGAGCTCGCTGCCTCGCGCCTGCTCTGCGGTGGCCGCGGCGATCTGCTGCACGGTCTCGGCGATGCGGCCGATCGAGTCGGTGACCTGCTTGCTGCCCTTGGCCTGCTCGACCGTGGCGCGGGCGATCGCGCGCACCATCGCGGTGCTCTTCTGCGAGCTCTCGAGGATCTTCTTGAGGGCCGTCTCCGCGTCCGCCGAGACCTCCACGCCGCGATCGACGGTGGCCGCGCCGCGCTCGACGGCGGTGATGCCCTTCTTCGACTCGTTCTGGATGGTCTTGATCAGCTCGGCGATCTCGCGCGTGCTGGTGCCCGCGCGCTCCGCGAGATCCTTGATCTCGTCGGCGACGACGGCGAAGCCCTTGCCGTGCTCGCCCGCCTGCGCGGCGATGATCGCCGCGTTGAGCGCGAGCAGGTTCGTCTGCTCGGCGACGTCGTCGATGACGTCGAGGATGTCGCCGATCGCCTCGATGCGCGTGCCGAGGTTCGAGATCACCGAGACGGCCTCGCTCGAGGTCTCCTTGATGCGGTTGATCTCCTGGATCGTCTTGAGGATGGCCTCGGCGCCGATCTCGGCGTCGCGCGCGACCTGCTCGGAGAGGCGCGCCGTCTCGTTGGCGTTCGACTGGACCTGATCGATCGAGACGTCCATCTCGTTCATCGAGCTCGAGGTCTCCTCGGCCGTGAGCGAGAGCGCGTCGACGTTTCGCGCGACTTCCTTGATCGAGTAGGTCATCTCCTCGATCGAGCTGACCGTCTCGCGCACCGAGCTCGCGAGGTTGCCCGTGTTCTCGACGACCTCGTCGTTGGTCGCCGTCATCTCGAGGATCGAGCTCGAGCTCTCCTCGGCGTTCGACGCGAGCGTCTCGACGTGCTGGCTGATCTGCCCGATCTGGCCGCCCATCTCCTGCATGGAGCGCATCGTCTGCTCGACCGCGGCGACCTGCTCGGTGAAGCCGCTCGAGAGCTGCTCGAGCTGGTGCGCCACGGCCTGCGCCGAGTCCTCCATCCGGCGCTCGATGCGCTTGATGTCTTCTTCGAGCTCGCGCGCGCGTGCCCCGTGCTGCGTGCCCTCCGCCGCGCGAATGCGCTCGCGGTCTTCCGCCGCGCGCACCTTCTCCTCGGCCTGGCGCAGCTTCTCCTCGAGCTCGCGGGCCTTGGCCTCCGCGCTCTTCACGTCCGTCTCTGCGCGGGTGCGCACCGCCTCGAGATCACGCTTGAGCGCCTCGAGGTCGCGACGCGCCGTCTCGAGCTCGCGGTTCGCGCGCTCGGCGTCCTCGCGCAGCTCGTCCTCTTCGCCCTCGTTGTCGCTGATGGTCTCGGCGATCTCGTCGAGCGCGTCGAACGTCTCGGCCTCTTGCGGGGTGAGATCGGGCGGACGTCGCGGCTTCTTGCCGTCGTTCACGTCACGCAGCGCGCCTGCGCCGATGCTCGAGCCGCGCGGCTTGGGCATGGTCATGAACACGGCGAGCACCGCGAACACCCCGACCGCCGCAGGGAGCAACGCCGCAACCCAGTGCGTGTCGCTCGGGATGAACGCCCCGATCGCGGCCGACACGAGGATCGCGATGACACCTGCGTAGAAGGCCGGACTCTGGAAGGGGTTCTGCACCATGCGCGCGGGCAACGAGGGTATCCGCGCGCCTTCGACGCGAGCAAGAGAAACGCAGGCGCGCTCGCGCCGATGAGGGCGCATGTCCAGCGATCTCGTCCCCAGCACTGCGTCGCGACCGCACGTTCCCCGTGCGATCTCGCTCCTCTTCCTCCTCACCGTGGTGCCCCTCGCGCCGGCGTGCGGCGCCACGACGGGCAGCCCTGCTGCGCAGATGCTCAGCGATCAGGGCGCACAGCAGCTCGCGGATGGTCGCCTCGACGAGGCGGAGGCCAGCCTCCGCCTCGCGCTCGAGGTGGAGCCGGGCTCTGCGCCCGCGCACGCCAACCTCGGCCTCGTGCGCCTCGCGCGTGGCGATCTCGAGGGCGCCGAGTCCTCGCTGCGTGGCGCGATCCACGCACGCGAGGACTTCGTGGAGGCGTGGAGCGATCTCGGCGTCGTGCTCGAGCGACGAGGCCAGCTCGAGCAAGCAGAGGCCGCGTACGAGCGCGCGCTCTCGATCAACCCGCTGCGGCCCGAGCCACGGCTGGCGCTCGCGCGGCTGCTCGTGCGACGCGCGCGGCCGA
>JAFLCL010000404.1 GCA_017303575.1 Deltaproteobacteria bacterium | reverse complement strand
GTTGCCCTCGGCCGCCTCGATGCGGCCGCGCAGCACGAGCCGCTCGGCCGTCACCGGCGGCGGCGTCCCGGGGCCCGCGAGGTGGGCCGCGTGATCGCAGAAGGAGCGCGCGCGCTCACGATCGCCGAGCGAGAGGTAGAGCTCGCCCAGGTTGCGTGCGAGGCGCACGAGCATCGCCCGGTTGCCCAGGCGCTTGAGCAGCTTCACCGCGGTCAGGTAGTGGTCGAGCGCGCGGTCGTACTCGCGGCGGAGGTGGGCGAGGACCGCCAGGTTCTCCGTCGCGATCGCGCGGTCACGGGTGTCGGACGCGAGCGTCGCGAGATCGATCGCGCGCAGGCACTGCTCCTCGGCGGCGCCGAGGTCGTTGCGGAGGAGGTGCGCGATCGCGAGGTTCGTGAGGGCCTGTGCCTCGAGGTGCGCGAGGCCCGCGTGGTGCGCGTGCGCTCGGTTCTCCTCGAAGAGGCGCGCGGCGTGCTCCGGCTCCTTCTGCGCGAGCGCGAGCTTGCCGAGGATGTTGCGCGCCTGCACCTCGAGGCGCGCGCTGCCCGCCTGCTTGGCCGCGGCCAGTGCACGATCGGCCCACACGCCGGCCTCCACGTAGCGACCACGACGGTAGAGCAGCTCGGCGAGCTGCGCCTGCACCTCGATGACGAGCGCGGCGGGCGTGGTCTCGTCGCTCTCCGCGAGCGCGAGCGCGCGCGAGAGCTCCGTCTGTGCGGGCGCGAGCTCACCCGACACGAGGAGCAGGTGACCGACACGCGCGGCGCTCTCGGCCTCGCGCGGCGCCGTCTCGGCGAGCGTGCGCGCGTGCACCAGCGCTGCGCGGTAGTTGCCCGCGACGCGGTGGAGATCGACGAGCTCGATGCGGATCTCGCGGGGAGCGTTCACCGCGACCTCGACGAGCGACTCGAGGAGCGCAGCGGCCTCCGTGTGCGCGTGACGCGCCGAGAGCACCGCGGCCGCGGCGAGCGCCAGTGCTGCAGCGCGCTCGAGATCCCCGGTGGAGATCGCGTGCCGTACGGCGTCCTCGCGCGCGAACTCGGCCGCACACACCTCGACGGCCCGCGCGTGCATGTCGCGTCGCGCGTCCACGTCGATGAGCTCGTAGACCTCGGCGCGCTGCGCCTCGCGCTCGAACACGAAGCGGACCTCGCCATCGAGCAGCGTGCGCGAGACGAGCTCGGACGTGGTCAGGTCGAGCCGCAGATCGGCGGGCACCGAGGCCACCCGCGCGAGGGTCTCGAGCGTGGCAGGTCGGCCCAGGACGGCGAGCGCGTCCACCATCGCGCGGCTCGGGCGATCGAGACGATCGAGGCGACGCTGCACGCGCGAGCGCTGCGTCAGGGGCTCGGCTTCGAGGAGCAGATCGAGCACGTCGGGGTTGCCGCCCGTCCGCGCGAGCAAGCGCGCGATCGTCTCGTCGGAGGTGAGGTATGCGCGCAGGCCGGCGACGTCGAGCGGGCCGAGCGTCATGCGGTGGCAGCTCGCCAGGCCCAGCAGCGACGCGATGCGCGCGCCCTGGCTCACCGCCCCCGCATCGCTCCGCATTGTCGACACGAACAAGGCGCGGAGGCCCTGCGAGGTGTCCGGGCCGCTGCCCGCCACCAGCGCGCCGCCGTCCACGAGGAACGCCAGGAGCTCGAGCGTGCCCTCGTCCGCGCGCTCCAGCTGGTGGAGGAGGACGAGCGGAGGACGCACCGCGCTCACTTCGCGGAGCAGCGCGGCCACCGCGTCGAAGAAGCGCATCTTGCGCTCGAACGCGAGCGTCTCGGGGGTGGCGCCGGAGGGGTCGTCGGCCGCGAGCGTGCGGGCGACGACATCCGCGTGCTGATGGCCCGAGTGCTGGTGCCAGAGGCGATGGCAGCCGTGGCCGCAGCCGAGGCCCTCGAGCGAGCGCGACGGTGAGACGCGTCGGGTGGCGCTCACCTCGTCGAGGAAGCGAAGCGCACGATCCACGATCTCTGCGAACGGACCGAAGGCGCGACCAGGCTCGCAGCGACCCTCGAGCACGACGCCGCCATCGAGGCGCACGCGGGTGCGCAGCTCCGAGAGGAGGCGGGACTTGCCCATGCCCGTCGGGCCCTCGACGACGATCAGCTGCTCGCGCGTGATGTTCTTCGCCGCCAGCTCCAGCTGTCCGAGCTCGCTCTCGCGACCGGGGCAGTTGCTCTGGGGCCCCATGGCCAGCGAGGCTGGCGGCGGCGCAGCAGCGACCGGCCTGCGGTCCTGTGACTCCTCCACGCGCGAGAGCTCGAGCCGGGCATGCGTCATGGGTGCTCCTGCCGACGAAGCCGCAGGGTACGGGGCGAAACCCTGGCCGTCGAGCAGACGCAGATGACGCGGACTGACCATGGGCCGTGCCCACAGCAACCGGCGTGCCTCTTCGATTCCCTTCGAACCGCGTCCTGCCCTCCCGCCCCGTGCGGATCCTGACGGCGAGGGCCTGGCGGATCATCCGCGGGAGCGGAACTCGTCGATGTCGATCCCGTAGCGCTTGAGCCAGCGGTGGATCTGCATCCGCTCCTTGCCCAGCTCTTTGGCGATCGCTGTCACGTTGCCCGAGTGTCGCGCGCAGATCGCGCGGAGCTCGGCCTCGGACGGCGCGGCCGAGGCGGTGACGGGCGCGGCGTGAACTGGGGCCGGTGCTGGCACGGCGACGACCGGCGAGGTGCGCCCGTGGTCGCGGACCGCGGAGCGGACGCTCTCCGGCAGGTGCTCCGCACGCAGCTCGTCGGTCTCCGCGAGCGCCACCGCGAGGCGCACGGCGCTCTCGAGCTCACGCACGTTGTAGGGCCAGTGGTAGTGGGCGAGCGCCAACATGAAGGGCAGCGTCACGTTCGCGTCCGCCTTGCCCGCGCGACGAAGGAACGCGCGGGTCAGCCGGAAGAGATCCTCGCGGCGCTCGCGCAGCGGGGGAAGCCGCACGTGGAACTCGCGCAGGCGCGCGAGCAGATCGCCGCGAAACCGGCCCATCGCCACCTCGGTCTCGAGATCGCGGTGGGTCGCGCAGATCACGCGCACGTCGACGCGCTCCGGCGTCGTCGAGCCGAGGGGAACCACCTCGCGCTCCTGGAGCACACGCAGCAGCTTGGCCTGCGCCTCGATGGGCATGTCGCCGATCTCGTCGAGGAACAGGGTGCCGCCGTGGGCCGCGCGCACCAGGCCGGGCTTGTCCTGCGTCGCTCCGGTGAAGGCGCCGCGTCGGTAGCCGAAGAGCTCGCTCTCGAGGAGGTTCGCAGGCAGCGCCGCGCAGTTGACGGCTTGGTAGGCGCCGCGACGCTCGCTGGTGTCGTGGATCGTGCGCGCCAGCAGCTCCTTGCCGGTGCCGCTCTCGCCCGTGACGATGCACGCGAGCTGTGTGCGCGCCACCTTCTCGACCCGCGCGAGGAGCGCGTCGATCTGGTGACCGCCCACGAGCTCGGTGCGCACCGAGGGACGGTGCTTGCGCTGGCTCTCCTCGACGCCGCCCTCCAGGCGGTAGGCCGCGTAGTCCTGCGCGCCATGGGCCGCGAAGCGGAACACTGTGTCACCGATGCGCACCACGTCGTGCTCTGCGAGGCGCGCGGCCGGCACCCGCGTGCCGTTCACGAGCGTGCCGTTGGTCGAGCCCGCGTCGACCACCCACACGCCGTCTCCTCGCAGCTCGACGAGGGCGTGGAGGCGCGACACGGCGTTCTCGGGGATCCGCAGGTCGCCGGGCCCATCGACCTCGCGGCCGAGGCGATGCACGGCCTGCGTGAGGCACACCACCGACGGCAGCTCGCGGTGCAAGCGCGAGTAGACGAGCACGAGGCCCGCGGCGCCTTCGATGCCGTCGATGCGCGGGATGGCCTCGAGCGAGGCAGTCGTCCAGCCCTCACCGGTCGTGGTCATCAGCCCGGTCGGTATATCACCGAGCGAGGCGAGCGCGCTCGGCCGGACCGGTCAGCTCTTCGACGAGGTCGACGAGCTCGTCGAGCTCGAACGGCTTGCGCAACACGCGATCGACGGACCGCCCCGCGAGCGGATCGCCCGTGACGGCCACGAGCAGAGGGATGCGCTCACGGATCCGCCCGATCTGATCGGCCGAGATCAGCTCTCCGCCGAGGTTCATGTCGAGGAGCGCGAGATCGAACGGCGGCCCCTCGATCGCCGACCAAGGGTCCTCGGTCGCGAGCACGCGCCATCCGAGGCTCGTGAGGTGATCGCTCACCAACGTGCGCAGCGTCTGGTCGTCCTCGACGATCAGGATGCGACCGCGCTCTCGGGCGTGGCGATCGGGCGCGCTCTCGTGGAGCGCGCGCGGCGTCCGGATCGGCAGCTCGACCTTCGCGCGCGTACCGCGCGGCTCGCGAGGCGCGAGCACGATCGATCCCCCGAGCGAGTCCACCAGCGCACGCGCCACGGCCAGGCCCACACCACGCCCCCGCCGCTTGCGCGGACGGGCCTCGAGGCCGATGCCATCGTCGAGCACCTCGAGCGTGAGCGTCTCGTCGAGCACGCGCGCCACCACCAGCACCTCGTTGCCCGGCGGAGAGGCCTCGATCGCGTTCTTCACGAGGTTCCACGAGATCGCGGCGAGCGCGTGCTCGTTCGCGATCGTGCCCGCGGGCTCCAGATCGCCTCGCAGGCGCACGTCCCTCGAGGCTCCCAGGCGACCGAGGCCCTCGATGACACGCGCGAGCACGGCGACGACCTCGCCTCGCGTGCTCCGCCGACGCTCGCTCACGCTCGCATCGCCCTCGCTGCGCTCGACGAGCCTCGCGACGTGCAGACCGTCACGCGCCGTGCGCGCGATGCGATCGATCATCTCGTTGCGCGGGTCGTCGTTGCTCGCGCCCGAGCTCTGGAGCGCTCGCTCGGCCAGGCCGACCACGAGCGTCATGGCGTTCGCGAGCTCGTGGAGCGCCATCGTCTGCGGGCTCGACGGATCGGTCGCATGGAGGAGGACGAACAGATCCTCGGGCGTGTGGAAGAGGACGAAGCCACCACGCGATCCGCGCGCAGGGCAGGGCGCGTGGCCGGTCTCGAGCGCGGCGTCGATCAGGCGACCCGCCTCGTCGTCTCCCAGACCCAAGGCCTGCAAGCGCGCATCGATCGCGGACGCAGCGACTGGCTCCTTCACCAGTCCGAGCACGCTCGCCCACTCGAGCATCGTGGGTCTTCCACCGCTCACGAGCCTCGACGGTACTCGATCGGTCGCGCGCGATTCAACGGTCCGACGACGCCGCGAGCGCTTCGAGGATCTGCGCGAGCACGATCGAGGGCACCTCGAGCGGTGGTCCGTCACGCACGACCTCCTCTCGGCGCTGCGCACCGAGGTCGCGGCGCCCTTCGCCGTGCACGTGCGACCACGACCACCAGCGGACGACGTCTCCGTCGACCTCCGCCGCGCGGTAGCCGACGGTCTCGTCGGGATCGTTCCAGCGGAACGTCCGCGTGCTCATGCGCCTGCGGCGCGCCTCGTCATCGTCCACGCCGCCAGCGTGGGGGAGCGAGCCAAGAAGGCAACGCGGAACGGCGCGGGCCTCGCCCTGGCGCGCTCGCCCGGCGCGAGCCTCTTTTTCTCGACGTGAGGGGGGGGACGCGGGGCACCATCGGCCGATGGCCGACCGTCCGCCGCCACCGCCGCCCCCGAGCTCGCGATCGATCCCGCGCAT
>JAFLCL010000403.1 GCA_017303575.1 Deltaproteobacteria bacterium | reverse complement strand
CTTTCCTATGCCAGTTCCTTGTCACATCATTGTTGAGGGAAATCCAGCGATTGTTTACGCCAGTCGCAAAGGTGCGCCAGAGAAAATGCTGCCGATCTTTGGCGACCAGCGCGCGACCCACCGGGCCGAGCGCGGTCGGCGCGAGCTCGCGATCGACCGGCGGCACCGTGTCGAGGTAGGCGATCACCGACGCGAGATCTTCGGCCGACATCGCGGTGTACTGATCGGACGGCATGATCACGAGGGGACGACCGTCGCGTCCGAGACCGAAGCGGATCGCGTGCTCCCATTGGGCTGCGGTGAGCGCGCCTCCACCGCTGCCGCGCGTGAGGTTGCTCGCCACGACACGGCCCATCGCGCCGTCCTCGCTCACGATGCCGCCGCCGAGATCGTCGCCGTGACAGCTCGTGCACGCGAGCACGTCGCGCACGAGGTGCTCGCCGCGCGCGAGATCGGCCGCGGGCAACGGGGTGACGACGTCGGTCTCGAGGCGCGCGTCGAGGAGCGAGCTCGATCGTGCACAGACGAAGCCGGTGAGGAGGAAGACGAGGAGTCCGACGATGCCGGCTCCGATGCCCAGACGACGGAGGTGGTTCTTGTTCACCTCTAGAAGTGATCGAGGGCGTCCGACCGTTACACGTTATCCTCACGACCCCGTGACCGAGACCCAGCTCTGCGAGACGTTCCTGCCGCTCCTCCGCGCGTTCGGACGGCGTCACCTCCGCGACACGGCCGCTGCCGAGGAGCTCGCGCAGGAGTCTCTGTTCCTCGCGCTCGAAGCGCTCCACGCGCACCGCATCGGGACCGACACGCCGCTCGGAGCCTACGTGCTGGGGATCGCGCGCAACCTCGTGCGCGAGGGGATCCGCGCCGACCGGCGACGTCGCGCGCTCGACGTGCAGCTCGCGCCGTTCGAGGACGTGGCCCACGCGCCGCACGTCGAGCTCGACCAGCACCTACGCGTCTGCATCTCGCGCCTCACCAGCACGGCGCGCGCGGTGCTCGTGCGCGCGATCGTCGAGGAAGAGACGGGGCCCGAGATCGCCGAAGCGCTCGGGATCACGCCCACCAACGTGCGCGTCATCCGTCATCGGGCGCTGGCCGAGGTGCGCCGATGCCTTCAGGATGGAGAGCTGAGGGCATGAGCTCGCGCGCCGACATCGAGGACTACCTGCACGGCGCGATGAGCGACGAGGACGCCGACGGCTTCGAGGATGCGCTCTTCGCGTCCGCCGACCCGAGCGTCGCTCGCGAGGTGCAGAACGTGCTCTGGCTCTCCGACGCGATCCGTGTGCTCCGTGATCACGAAGCCTCGATCTCGATGACCTGCGTGCGCGCGGATCTCGACGCGTTCCGTGCGCGCGGTGGTCGCATGGAGGCGTGGACGCTCGTGGATGGCGGCACGCTGCGACAGCCGATCGCGCCCGACACGCAGCTCGTGGTGGGTCGACTTCCGCTGCCGCTCGCCGACGTGCGTCGTGTCGATCTCGAGATCGCCGATCCGGATGGGCCGGGCCGCTTCCCGCGGGTGAACGACGTCGAGGTCGATCGCGCCGAAGACTGCGTGTGGGTGCCTTGTGCCGCCCGCGTCGCGCTCGCCTCCCAGGTCACGGTGTTCCGTCTCTTCGCCCACCACACCGATGGTCGGGTCACCACGCACCAGTACACCGCCGAGCTCGGGTGAGTTGGCCTGGGTCGAGGGACCTCTGGCCTGACGACTGATCACCTCTCGAGCGCTTCGAATCGGGCCGCAGAGGTGGGGGGTCCGAAGCTCAGACATCCTCGGCCTTCGGCCTGCGGAACTCGCCCTGGACCCCCCACCTCCGCGTCCCTCGGCCGTCGCGAAAGCCAAAGATTCTGGGCGACTGCGAGATGTGGATCGCGAGACCTCTGGCCCCTCGAGCTCCGCGGGTACTCCGGCGCCGGCCTTTCCGCCGCTGGCGTGAGGTGCGACCGTTCGAGCATGCCCCTGATCTCGCGCTCGCTCGCGTGCCTCGCCGTGGTCCTCTCGTGGCTCGTGTGCATCGATGCGGACGCGCAGACGATCGTGCCGGCCGGAGCGCTGTCCGCCGACGCGACGTGGACCAGCGCAGGTAGCCCCTACCGCGTCGGCGGCGATCTCACGATCCCCGATGGCGTCACGCTCCGCATCGAGGACGGCGTGGTCGTCGAGATGCCGTCGTCTCGTCGCGTGACGGTCGCGGGCGGTGTGCTGCGCGCGCTCGGCACCGAGGCGCGACCCATCACCCTTCGCGCGAGCGTGGCGGGCGATCGCTGGCAAGGCGTGATCGTGAACAGCGTGGGCCTGATCGATCTGGCGCACGTCGCCTTCGTCGACGCGGTCGTGGCGATCGACACGCAGAACGGCGGTGAGCTCCGCTTCGTCACCGTGCCGCCTGGCGCGCCCACGCAGGTGCGCGGCGGCAACCTCTCCATCCGAGACTCCGAGCTCGCGTCCGCGGACTTCTCGGGCACGGGCACGACGTCGAGCTTTCGATCGATCTTCCGCGGCGCGGTGCTCTTTCGCGGCGCGCGCGCGTTCGTCGATCACGCGACGTTCGTGGGTGACGTCGCGGGCACCGGCGGCGCGGACATCTTCGACTCGATCGTCGTCCAGCCTCGCGATCTCGACTGCGCGTGCGTGCTCGATCGTGTGCTCGTCGCTCCGCGCAGCCGCGGCGGAACGTCGGTGTCGGTGGACGAGATCCGCAACCCCCTCGTGATGGAGGATGCGCTGCTCGGCGCCGAGCTCCGTCCCACGTCGCGATCGCCCGCGCGCTTCCGCGACAGCGCCGGAGCGGATCTCGGCGCGCGCACGTACGCGGGCGAGGAGACCATCGGCCTCCGGGGTTGGCTCTGGGACGATGTGCACACCACGCGCGAGAACGTCGAAGACGTCGCGGGTGATCTCACGGTGCCCGAGGGTCACGCGTGGATCGTCGAGCCGGGGGTGAGCTTCGCGTTCCCGTTCGGCGCCGACGAGCTCGGATACGAGCTGCGCGTCGAAGGGACGATGACGTGGGGCGCCGCCGACGGACCGCCGGTGCGCGTCGAGGGAACGACCACGCGCGATGGGGCGTGGCGCGTGATCGCGTCGGGCGCGACGGCCGCGATCACACTGCGGAACGTGGTCACGTCCGACGTGACGTTCGAGCTCGACGCGGGCACCACGATCGTCGAAGACACCTCGCTCGCGGCGCTCGACACCACGCTCGCTGCGGGCGCAGCGTCGCGCGTGACGCTCGATCGCGTGCGCTCCGACGGCGCGATGCGCCTCGACGGCGCTGTCACGGCCACGAACCTCTACGTCGTGGCACGGACCACGGGCCTCGACCTCGCGCCGTCGAGCGCACTGTCCTCCATCGACCACGCGACGGTGCGCTGTCGCGGCACCAGCGGCACGACGGGCGTGCGCGTGGGCGCGTCCGGAACGGGCCGCGTCTCCCTCGCGCGATCGGTGGTGACCGGGTGCGGCGTGGGACTCACGGGCTCGGGCGTGTCGTTCACGATCGAGCACGCGATCGTGGGCGCGAACACGATCGACGCGATGGGCCTCACGCTGCCCGCCACCGTCATCACAGCCGATCCGGCGCTCGCGTCGACGGGGCTCCCGACGTCGGGCTCGCCATGCCTCGACGCCGCGGTGGGATCGTCGGTCACGCTCGACGTCGATCGCGTGTCACGTCCCGTCGACGGCGATGGCGCGGGCGGCGCGATCGCGGACCTCGGTGCGTTCGAGCTCGGTCGCGGCGTGTGCGGCGATGGCGTGATCGATCCGGGAGAGCGCTGCGACGACGGTGCGACGCTGCGCTACGGCTGGAGCGCGTGCGCGATCGACTGTCGCGGGCACGGCCCGTACTGCGGCGATGGCGTGCTCAGCCCACCGGACGAGTCGTGTGATGGCAGCGCGGGGTGCACCAGCGCATGCACGTTCGCGATCGCCGACGCGGGCCCCGAGCCCGACGCAGGCCCGACGTTCGACGACGACGCGGCGATCGCCTCGATGGACGCGGGCTCGCTCGATGCCTCGAGCGTGCCGCTCGACGCAGGGGGCGATGACGCAGCGACCACGATGGCCGACGCACGGGCGCTCGATGCGACCGCGGACGCCGCGCTTCCCGACGCACGTGGGGCGACGCCGGACGCGGGCGGCACCGTGGAGCCCAGCGGAGGCTGCGGATGTCGTGCGAGCGCGTCGCGGCCGAGCGGCGTGCTCGCGCTCACGATGGGTCTCGCGATCCTCACCCGTGCGCGTCGCTCGAGGCGTGCTCTCGTCGAGGCTCGATCTCGGTGCGGATCGACACGCGCAAGTACGCCGTGATCGCCACGCCGATCGCACAGGCCACGAGCGTGAAGAGCAGCACCTCCGCCATCGAGCCCCACGTCGAGAGCGCCGCGAAGGTCAGCGCCACTGCGCCGTGGTGGATGAAGCTGTAGGTGGTCGCCGTGCGCACGAACGAGGCCGCGTCCTCGTGCTTGCATGCGAGGTGCGAGGTGACGCGGAGGAGCACGATCGAGAGCACCAAGCCCGAGATCGCGACGGGCCACGCCGGGGGAAGGAACGCGCCGGCGAGCGAGAAGCAGAACGTGGCGAACGCCCAGAGCACGCCGAGCACGCACGCCGCCATCACGCTCGGGTGCACGCCGCGCCAGCGAAGGCGGGTGGTCGGGACCGTCGCCTCTCGGTAGGCGCCGGCCCCGCGCGGCGCGCCGCGCTCGAGCACGGGACGCCATCGCGAGGACGCCAACACGGCCTGGGAGAACGGGATGACGAAGGCGGCGACGACAGCCGCGACCAAGCAGACGAGGACTTCCACATCACCCTCCGGACGAACACGTTCACGACGCATCGACACGTGAACGACGACCACAACGCGAGCACTGTCTCAGTTTGCTGAACGTGTTTAGTTGTCGCTCAGGATGCTTCGTCTTCTCGTTTCGTCAAGCCGCGCCGCGCTCGGGTATCGTCGCGCTCATGACTCGCTCATTCGCTTCCTGGCGCCTCGTGCTCGCTTCCTTCCTCGTGCTCACCGCTGGCTGTCCTGATGGCGGCTCGGGAGAGCGCCCCGACGCCCCTCGTGGCCTCGATGCCGCCGTCGACGAGACAGTCGACGCGTTCTCGCGCGACGACGCGTTCGGTGGTCCCGACGTGCGATCCACGACGATGTGCGGTGACGTGGGCGAGGAGTGCTGTGGTGATCCCGGCACCTGCTCGGCGGGTCGTCGTTGCGAGACCGACACCTGCTGCGCCGTCCCGGGCGCCGGGGTCGCGTGCGAGGATCCGGAAGACTGCTGCGGTGGTGCGGACTGCGTGGGTGGCACGTGCTGCTCGCTCCAGGGCACCGCGTGTCGGACGAGCGCGGAGTGCTGCAGCGATCTCCTCTGCGAGTCGGGCACCTGCACGCTGCCGGTGGAGGACTGCGGTCGCGACGGCGGCGAGTGCTGCCCCGGCGACGAGTGCCGCGCGGGCTCGGTGTGCGCGGGTGGTCGCTGCGAGACGTGCGGTGGCGATGGCGAGATCTGCTGCGCCGCGCCGTTGTGCCACAGAAAGAGTTCGCCGGGGTTGGACGGGTTGGCCTGCCCGAAGGCGACCGTACCACCCTGCGCGGGACTGTATTCGAAGGTAACGCTGTTTCCGCCG
>JAFLCL010000402.1 GCA_017303575.1 Deltaproteobacteria bacterium | reverse complement strand
CAGCGTCGAGGCCGCGCGCACGTCGAGCACGCTCGCGAGATCCTCGAGGTCCCGGATCTCGCAGCCCAGGCGCGCGGAGAGCGTCGCGTCGTCGGGCCGCGGGCCGTGCCAGAGCGCGTCGTCGGCGGGCGGTCGTGGTCGGAGCAGCACGCTGCGGCCGTCGGGGAACACGGCGATCACACCACCCTCGACGGGCCGGCCCACGAGGTAGAGGAAGTGACTGCCCGCCCGGAACGCGAACGTGTTCGCAGCGTAATTGCGAGGCTGCGGCACGCCCGCGAACAGGAGCGCGGGCCCGCGCGCGCCGTGGCGAGACAACGAAGCCGCGAGCTTCGCGCGTCGCTCGCGGTGGGCCTTCGGATCGACGTGCGCGGCGTGCTCCGCGTGAATCTCCATGCCACGCACTATAGGCCGCCTGGTATCCTCGATCCTCCGAGTGAGTGAGCGAGCGAGCACATGAGCGAGACGAGCCGCATGGGCCCCGAGACGGGCATCCTGGGCACCGACGGAGGCTCTCGCGTCGCGGTGGTCACGCGCGTGCTCCTGCGCGTGACGACTGGGCCTGATCGCGGTCTCGAGCGACTGTTCGAGGGCGGCACGCTCTCGGTGGGGTCGAGCCCGGAGGCCGATGTGGTCCTCACCGACACGACCGTCTCGCGCTACCACGCCGAGCTCGCGCTGCTCGCGGGCGGCGTGCGTGTGAAGGATCTCAAGTCCACCAACGGCACGTTCGTGGGCGACTCGCGCATCGAGTCCGTGGTGCTGCCGCCGGGCTCCGAGGTTCGTTTCGGTCGCACGCGCATCGAGATCCTCGCGGCCGACGCGCCAGTGCCCGAGGCGCCGTCGGAGGCCACCCGCTTCGGGCGCATGGTGGGCGCGAGCCCGGAGATGCGACGCGTGTTCGGACAGCTCGAGCGCGCGGCGGCGGGCGCTGCGCCGGTGTGGCTCTACGGCGAGCCCGGCACGGGCAAGTCGCTTGCGGCGAGCGCGCTCCACGAGATGGGCGCACGCCCCACGCACCCCGAGGTCGTCGCGCGCACCGGGCCGCTGATCGAGATCGACATCCATCAGGGTGACGTCGTGGCGCCGCACGTCGTCGAGGTCGCGCGCGGCGGCACCATCGTGCTCGACGGTCTCGACGAGGCCTCGCTCGCCACGCAGGAGTCGGTCGGCGCGGCGGTCGGACGCGCGGAGCGCGAGCGCCTCGACGTTCGTTGGATCACCGCGTCGCGTCGCGATCCGCGCGGCCTCGTCGAGGCAGGGCTGCTCCGTCGCGATCTCTTCTTCCACCTCGCGGGCGTGCGCATCGAGATGCCGCCGCTGCGCGAGCGCTTGGAGGATCTGCCGCGCCTCGTCGACGCGATCGTGACCGACCTCGGCTACCCCGAGGTGCGCCTCACTCCGGCCGAGCTCGGGCAGCTCCGCGCGCAGCCGCTCGAAGGCAACGTGCGCGAGCTGCGTCGGTTGATCGAGGAGACGCTCTTGCGCACGGTGCGTCGCCCGAGCTTGCGCACCGAAGACGAGCCGACGGTGACCGAGGACATGTCGCGCCTGCCGTTCAAGGAAGCGAAGGAGCGGCTGCTCGACGCGTTCGAGAAGAGCTACGTGGCGCAGCTGCTCGATCGCGCCGGAGGCAACGTCTCGCGGGCGGCCGACGAGGCGGGGATCGATCGCAACCACCTCGCTCGGCTGGCGAAGAAGCATGGCGTCCGATGAGCGTGTGTCGCGCGCGAGGACGATGAGCACGTCGGCGACCTCGCGGCACGTGTTCCTCTCGGGCCCGATGGGCGCGGGAAAGAGCACCGTCGGGCCCCGGCTCGCCGCGCTCCTCGGTCGATCGTTCGTCGATCTCGACGCCGCGATCGCGACCGAGACGGGCCTCCACGTGGCCGAGATCTTCCGCTCGAAGGGCGAGGCCACGTTCCGCAGGCTGGAGGCGGACGTCGCGCGTCGGCTGATCGGGCACGACGTGCCCAGCGTGTTCGCGCTCGGGGGTGGCACCGTCGAGGACGCCGACACCCGCGCGCGGCTCCTCGATCGCGGCGTGCTGATCACGCTGTCGGCGCCGCTCGACACGTTGCTCGATCGCGCGGCCCGAGATCCGAGCTCACCGGTCTCGCGTCCCTTGCTCGGCGCGCACCCGGGGGATCCGCAGGCGAGGGAGGCGCTGGCGCGCATCCTCGAGCGGCGCGCGCCCGCGTACGCCGAGGCGCACCGTGTGATCGACACCGCGAGCGCCACGCCCGACGAGATCGCGCGCACGATCGCGTCGAGCCTCGATCACGACGCTCGGTCGGTCGTCGTGCGCCTGGGCGCTCGAAGTCATCGCGTGGTGATCGCAGACGGGGCCGCCTCCTCGCTCGCGAACGAGCTCGAGGTTCTCGATGCGAGCAGCGTGGTCGTCGTCACCGACGCGAACGTGCGCGAGCTCGCGGAGCGGTGGGCAGCGCCGATCCAGCGCAGCGTCACCTGGGTCGAGCTGCCAGCGGGCGAGGCCGCCAAGACGATCCACTCCATCGAGCGCATCTGGGACGTCGCGCTCGCGGCGCGCATCGACCGAGGGGCCGTGGTGGTGGCGATCGGCGGCGGCGTGGTCGGCGACATGGCTGGCTTCGCAGCCGCGACGCTGCTCCGTGGCCTTCGCGTCGTTCAGGTGCCGACCACGCTGCTCGCGATGGTCGACAGCTCCGTCGGTGGCAAGACCGGCATCGATCGCGCGCAGGGCAAGAACCTCGTCGGCGCGTTCCACCAACCCAGCCTGGTGCTCTGCGACGTCTCCGCGCTCGAGACGCTGCCCGTGCGGGAGCTGCGCGCGGGATGGGCGGAGGTGGTGAAGACCGCGTGGATCGAGGGGGAGGGCGACGTCGCAGCGCTCGAGGCGGCGGTCGAGACGCTCCGCGCGAACGCGCCCGAGGGACGCGGCGCGATCGAGGCGGCGATCCGGCGTGCGGTGCGAACCAAGGCCCGCATCGTCGCGATGGACGAGAACGAGCGAGGGCCGAGGCGCTGGCTGAACCTCGGCCACACCTACGGCCACGCGATCGAGGCGGCGTCGGGCTACGCGCTCGTCCACGGCGAGGCCATCGCCGTGGGTCTGGTCGCCGCGATGCGGCTGAGCGAGCGGTCCGGCCGCGCGAGCGCCGCCGACGTGGCGCGCATGCGGAGCTTGCTCGGGTCCTTCGGTCTCGATGTCCGATGGCCCGCGGGCCTCGACCGCGCGGCGCTCGCGTCGTTTCTCTCCGTGGACAAGAAGTCCGAGCAGGGTCAGCTCCGCTTCGTGACCGCCGGATCCCCCGGCCAGGTGGGCACCCTCGCGATCGAAGGCGATCGGGTGCTAGCGTTCGTGGACGAGCTCTCGAGCGCGTGATCCGTTTTTTTGTGGTCCACCCACGCTCCTTCTACGCTGATGAAGCCCGTAGTTCCGGGCATGGAGGCTTCATGGCTCGGTCAGTCCGACTCGGTGCGTTCTCCTCGGTCCGCGATCTCGCGCGCGGCCTCTCGACGATCGGCGCAGTGGCGCTCGCAGCGGCAACGCTGGGCGCCAGCGCGGTGGGTTGTGCGCCCGGCAATCCGGGCCTCGTGGTGGTCAACGCCGTGGCGCCCACCGACGACTGCGTGTGGGATCCGTCGGCGACCTTGTTCGTCGGCGAGCCCACGTTCGATCTGGATCCGCTGACGCCCGCGATCCTCTCGCAGATCGGCGCCGGCGAGGTGCGTCCGGCCTACATCGCGCAGCTCCTCGTTCTGAACAACCTCATCAACCGGTTCAACACCGGCTACCCGGTGATGGCCGACCCGAACTTCGTGACCATCACCGGCGCGGAGATCGAGCTGCTCAACAACGAAGGACGGCGGATGCCGTCGGGGTTCTACCGCACGCGCGCTAGCGGCACGGTGAGCTCGGCGCTCGGTGATCAGCCCGGTCGCGGTCTCGTGCGTGTGGACGTGATCCCGGGCACGGTGGCCGAGGTGCTCGCGAACGAGTTCGCGGGACGCCTCGAGGGGGACGGGCTCGTGACGGCGCGCGTGGTCGTCATCGGCGTCACCCAGGGTGGAACGGAGCTGCGCACGAGCCCCTTCGTGCTGCCGATCCAGCTCTGCTACGGCTGCCTGTACAACAACGCGCCGCTGATGGTGGGTGAGAGCCCCGGCTGCACCCCCGGCCAGGACGGCTACTACAGTGCGTCGGGCTACGCGCGCACGCCGGCGTGCGTGGTGTCGGACGACTGCGCGAGCGGGCTCTGCGTGCTCGGTCACTGCGCGCGCGACGTGCTCTGAGCTGGCCGGGCAAAGGGGCCGCTGGCCCCTCTGCACACCCCGTCGCTCGATCGTCGAAGACTCCTCCTCGCTCCTGCTCCAGGGGTTTGCTGTGCAAACCCCGCCGCATGGCGCCCCGCCCAATCCCGCGACCGAGAGCAACACTCTCTCGGTCCCTCAGCTTGCCGCGCAGATGCGAGAGGTCGATCGGATCCCGATCGGCCTCTCGTCGCGTTCCGTCCTCACGTCGCGCGCGCGAGCGGACGCCCGCCGGAACGCACGGCGACCGAGACGGTCAGCGGACGGCGTCGACGAAGCCGTCGCTCAGCGCGAAGCGCACGAGGTCACGCAGCAGTGCCGAGCGCTCGAGGGCGTCGGCGAGCTGATCGCGGTGACGCAGCTCGAGCCCCGCGAGCTGTGGATCGTGGGCGACCACGCGGAGCACGGCGCAGCGAGGATCGGCGCAGGCGACGAGGCCGATGCGCGTCGCGCCTGCGTACACGGCGACCGAGACGTGGTCGTAGTCGAAGCTCTCGCCCGCGTTCTGGAGGAGGTCCCGCACCGACTTCTGCGCGAGCGGCGGCAGCGTGCTCCAGAGGTCGGCGGCCAGCATCGCGATGTCGCGGTTGCGGCTCGCGCTGCGGCCATCGGCCCCCGGCGTCTCCGCAGGGCCGAACGCCGCCTTCACGGCGCCGAAGAGGTTGCGACCCTCGGCAGGTGTGAGCGAGGCCACGAGCACGTGCTCGGGTGTCGCGAGCTCGAGCGCGCGCGCGAGCTCGAAGTGGAGCGTGGTCGCCGAGCGCGCGAGCACGTCCGAGACGCGCACCGAGGGCGGCACCGTGCGCAAGACTTCGGCGCTGCGGAGCGAGCGGTCGCGGCTCTGATAGACGGTGGGCTCACCGAGCGAAAGCAGCTTGCCCACACTCTGGACGGCCTTGCCGAGTGCCGAGGTGTCGTGCGCGCCGACGCGATCGGTGCCGAGGATCCCGAGGTCCTTGGTGGAGCGCTTGAACAGCGGCAGCGCGTTCTCCCACACGCGACGGAGCACCGTCAGCGTGTCGGTCAGGCCGGGGTGCCGGAAGAACTCGAGCGAGGTCGTCACCAGACGCGCGGAGTCCAGCGGCAGGAGGACCTCGTGTGTCTCGGGCTCGCACGCCGCCAAGATGCGCTGGGCGACGCGACGCGCGCGGGCCTCGCCGAACTGCGCGGTGTGGAGGAGATCGTCGATGCGGCGTGGATCGCCGACGAACGACACGCGCGCTTCGTCGTCGGGGTTCGGCGCCGTCGCGGTGACGGCGACCTCTCGGCTGGGCTCGGGCGCGGGCGCCCAGCGGTTCGCGATGCCGCGGCTCGGCGCGGGCGGGATCGCGCTGCGATCTTCGGCGGGCGCCACGACGGTCCCGGGCACCGTCACGGCGTCGTGGGCGCTGGTGGGCTCCGCGAGCGGGGCAGGCGCGG
>JAFLCL010000401.1 GCA_017303575.1 Deltaproteobacteria bacterium | reverse complement strand
TCGAGCATGCGGCGGCGGAGGTCGACCGCGCGTTCCCCGGCAGCCTGCCGCTCCGCATCGGCGACGTGAGCTCGCCGCTCGGCGGTCGCCACTCGCGCCATCGCAGCCACCGCTCGGGGCGCGACGTCGACATCCTCTACTACCTCGCGAGCCCCACGGGCGCGCCCATCGAGCCGCGCGGTCGCGTGGCGTTCTCACGCTTCGGCGTCGCGCCCGATCCCGAGACCGGCGAGATGGTCGTGTTCGACGACGCGCGCAACTGGCACCTGGTCCGCACGCTGCTCACGGACCCTTCCATCGCTGTGCAGTGGATCTTCTGCAGTCGAGGCGTGAAGTCGCGTCTCCTGCGTCACGCGCTCGCGTGGGAGAGCGATCGCGGGCTCCTCTCGCGGGCCGCGTACGTGCTCGCGCAGCCTGCCAACGCCGCGCCGCACGACGATCACTTCCACGTGCGCGTGCTCTGCTCGCACGGAGAGCTCGCCCTCGGTTGCCGCGATGTCGCGCCGATCTGGCCGTGGCTTCGCGCCGATCACCCGAGGAGCGAAGCGCTCGAGGCGATCGACGACGCGCGCCTGATCGAGCTGCTCGACGCACCCGCGCCCGAGTGATCGAGGGTGATCACCCGCCGAACGCGCGGGCGGCGACGGCGATCTTCGCCGCGAGCTCGGCGGCGGTCATGCGATCGAGGTAGTGCCAGCCGATCGTTCGCTCGGGCGAGGCGTAGATCGCCGAGAGGTCCAGCTTCGTCGCGCCGATCACGGCGACCTGCATCGGCTCGGGCATGTCGGCCGCGAGCGCGAGCAGCGATGCGACGTGCACCGGCGGCTGGCTGCAGTCGAACACCAGCGTGGTGATGCGGTCGCGCGCCTCGTCCGAGGCATCGACCAGCTCGAAGAGGCCGCGCACGCGGCGCACGCGCACGTTCGGCAGCTGCTCGACGGCGGCTGTGAGCGCGTCGTCGAGCGTCGCGAGCACGAACACCGCGGCGGGCGGGATCGCCTCGTCCTTGTGCTGCTCCATGCGCCGCGTGGCTGCCGTGTGGCTCGCGTGGTCCCGCTCGGGCAGCGGTCGCATGGGGGTCGGACGCACACCCGACGAGTCGATGGGCGAGAGCTTCGGCGTCTCTCCGTCGAGCGCATCGAAGCGCGCCGGATCGATCACGCGCAGGGTGGGCCGCGGCTCGACGCCCGCGTCGGATGGCGGCGGGCGGCTCGTGCGTGACGGCGCGACGTTCGATCCGCGCGACGCCATGCGCAGCACGGGGCGCAGCTGATCGCCGATCTCCGTCGCCACCGTCGGCCCGAGCCGCTCGATCAACGCGTCGAGCAGCGGACCCTCGAGGAAGCGCAGCACCTCGGGCCCGCGCTCGGGCACGCGCGCGAGCCCCGACCGACCGAGCGCGCGGATCAGGATCGAGACGCGCGCCTCCGTCGAAGCCGCGGCCTCGATGGCCTCGGTGATCGCGCGTTGGACGGGCGTCGAGCTCACGCGCTCAGTCTAGCCGAGCCCGTCAACGCCTCGAAATTCCAAGCGTTCGTCGGCTCAACGGCAGGTCACGAGCTCCTGGAGCTCCGAGCCGCGTCCATACGCGGGGGTCCGGCACGCGGGGCGTGCGCCGCAGCCGCTGGTCCCCTCCGCCGTGCAGTCGCCCGAGGCCGTCATGCAGCCCGGGTAGCCGCTCTCGAGGTGCTCGATCAGCTGCGAGCGGATGTCCTCGTACGTCTCGTCGGCGCGCACGGTGGAGCCCGGCGTGTTCGCCACGCACAGGAACTTCGCGGTGCCGCAGGCATCGAAGTCGTCGCACATACCGTTGACGGCCGTGGCCGTCTCGAGCGCGACGTCGCCGTAGTAGCCGAGGCCATCGATGAGCACGAGCCGCACGTCGGCTGCCTCGCTGTCGAGCACGGCGCGGTACGGATCACTCGAGACGCGTCCGAACACGACGAGGTCTGCGCGCTTGCCGACCTCGATCGTCCCGATGTTCTCGTCGAGGTCCACGACGCGCGCTCCGTCGCGCGTGGCCATGAGGAAGAGTCGCTCGGGGGTGAGCGCTGCGATGCCCTCCGCGCGGCCGTACTCGTAGCCGAAGCGCATCTCCCCGAGCACGTTCTGCGCGCCCGACACGGTCCAGTCGGGCCCGATGCCCACCGCTGCACCGAGCTCGAGCATGTGCCCGATGTCCGCCGTCGCGCCGTAGAGGATCAGGTTGCTCGAGGGCGACCACACGAAGAACGCGCCCGCCGCGTGGGCGTCGTCGATCTGCGCCGCTGTCATCGCGGTGCCGTGGATGAAGTAGGCCGTGCCGTACGGCATGCCCGACGCGTCCTCGAGCAGATCGACCGTGTGATCGCCGCTCGAGCCGCCCGTCGCGCGGCCTCGGTAGCAGTCGTACTCGCGCAGCACGTTCGTGCGCGTCGCGCCGGTGCCGCGCACGCCCTCGCCCATGTGGACGGCCAAGCGCGTCACGTCGCCGTCTTCCCACTCGGCGATCCGCGCGCGGCGCCAGGTGTCGTTCATCGCCGTCGATCCGGTGCCGCCGCCCTCGCACGGCCCCGCGATGCTGGTGCCGAACGAGGTGTTCGAGCGCGCGGGGAGCCCGTGGTAGTGGTCCGCGTTGCGCGCGAGGCGATCGACGCACGAGCTCTGCGGCGACTGACCCTGGATGGTCGTGGTGCCGTGCACGATCGAGCGCAGCTCGGCCCACTTCGTCGAGGGGCAGACGTGCTGTGCCGTCGAGCCACCGTCGCTCTCGGGCTTGATGTGCATGCTGTACGCGGCATCACCGCGCCAGTCGTAGCGGCTGTCGAAGAGCTCGCCCGAGACCCACGGCGGGAGGAAGTCGTAGGTCGCGTGGTTGTGGCCGTCGATGAGGCCCGGCGAGATCGTCGCGTTCGTTGCGATCACTGTCGCGTCCGCCGCCATCGGGTGCGACGCGCAGCTCGCGGCCACGCACTGGATGGTGTTGCCCACGATCAAGACCTCGCCCGGCGTGATCGGGCCCGACGGAGCCAGCACGGTCCCGCGCAAGAGGAGACCGCTCGTGCCCATGCGCTCGACCGTGCTCGGCGGCGCGGGATCGGATCGATCGCTGGGGATCATCCCCGCGTCGCCGGCGAAGAACGCGTCCGTCCCCGCGTCCGCGGGGATCACCGGCGAGTCCGGGAAATTCGCGTCGACCCCCTCGGGCACGAACGCGTCTTCCGCGAACGCGTCTTCGTCGCCCGGCAGGTACTGGTCGGCCCACGTGACCGACGCGTCCAGATCCTCCATCGGCCCCGGGCATCCGGCGAGCGCGCCAGCGAGGGAGACCGAGACCGCACCACACGCCAAGGAAGTCCGTCGCATCCGGCCATGATAGCCGCGACGGGCAGGAAAAAGCCGCCGCTTCACGCGACCGCTTCTTCCTGTTCACCAGCCTGCTTGCAGAACACGCCGGCGAGCCGAGCGAGCAAAGGCAAGTGGGGCTGGGGCCCCGCGCGTAGCCCGAGCGGCAGCGAGGGGAGCGGGTGGGGGCCCCGACTTCGACGCGGGGAGGGCCCCACTGAGGAGGGATCACATCTCAAGCGCTTCGAATCGGGCCGCAGAGGTGGGGGGTCCGATGCTCAGACATCCTCGGCCTTCGGCCTGCGGAACTCGCCCTGGACCCCCCACCTCCGCGTCCCTCGGGCGTTGCGAAAGACCATGATTCTGGGCGATCGCGAGATGTGCAGAATCATGAATGTCCCCACGACCCTCCAGACTCGAGAAAAGAAAAAAGCGGCCGCTTCACGCGACCGCTTCTTCCTGTTCACCTCACGCTTCCCAAGCACCGCACGGGGCGAGCCAGGCGAGCCCCGGCAAGCGGGGTTGGGGCCCCGCGCGTAGCCCGAGCGGCAGCGAGGGGAGCGGGACGGCGCGGCGGACCTCCGGACTCGAGAAAAGAAAAAGCGGCCGCTTCACGCGACCGCTTCTTCCCATTCACCAGCCTGCTTGCCGAACACGCCGGCGAGCCGAACGAGCACAGGCAAGTGGGGCTGGGGCCCCGCGCGCAGCACGAGCGGAGCGAGTGGAGGGGGTGGGGGCCCCGCGTTTGACGCGGGGGAGGGTCCCCACGGACCCTCCAGACTCGATCAGAGCACCAGGTCCTTGAGCGCCTTGACGGGCGTCGAGCGGAGCTTGCGGCTCTTCGGCACGTCGCGAACCACGACCTCGCCGGTCGCCGGGTTGCGGAACTTCACGCCCTTGCGGGCCTCCTGCTCACGGATCTTGAGGCGGACGATGCCGGGGACCTCGAACTGGCCCGTGCCGCGCTTGCCGAGCTCGCGCTTCAGCGTGTCGCGGAGCGCGTCGAACACGTCGCCGATCTGCTTCTTGCTGAGGCCAGTCTTCGTCGCGAGCTCCGCGACCGTCTGCGCCTTCGTCATCTTCTTCTTCGCCGTCGCCGCTGCGTCCTTCGCCATGGTTCTCTCCGTCTTCTTCATTGACCCGTCGCTGCCCGCCACGTCATCGGGGTGGTGCATCGCCGGGGTTGGCCAATCGTTCGCTCGTTCTTCCAGCGCAAACCTTCGCGCATACCGACGGTCCACCCTCGGCTGGCGTGGACCAGCCCGGGACGGACCCCTCCGTTCACTCGGTGCGAGCCCACCGAGCGATCCGACGGCTCCGCCGCGCACTCCGAAAAACCCACAGTGCGCGCCGTCTCCATCGACCACGGAGCCCTTTTTTTCGGGGGTTCCGTGCGAGACGTGCCCTCGATGCCATCGGATTCGCGCGATAGCAAGACCTTTTCTTCACGGCGTCGCGAAATCGACCCGAATTCGCGCCTCAGCGTGCGCGAACCGCCGAAACGGGGCGATCTGCGGGCGATCGTGCGCTTCGTCGATCGACGATGGTCGTGGAGCGAAGCGCGTCGGTCATCGCGACCATGCGCCGCTCTTCGGTGCGATCGCGGTGGTCACGACCGAGCAAGTGCAAGAGCCCGTGCGCGAGGAGCATCGCGATCTCGTCCTCGGTGCTGCGCTGCGCGGCCTTCGCTTGTCGCGCCGCGGTGGGCACCGAGATCACGACGTCGCCGAGCACGCCCTTCGGCATCGCGCTCTCGGGCACGTGCGCACCGATCGCTTCACGCACTGCGAACGCGAGCACGTCCGTCGGTCGATCCTTGTCGCGGTAGTCGCGGTTGAGCGCGTGGATCGCGCGATCGTCGCAGAGCACGATCGACAGCTCTGCGTCGGGCATCGCGAGCGCGTGCAGCATGCGATCGGCCCAGCTGCGCACGCGACGCTCGAGCGGCGCGTGACGTGAGGCGAGGCGGAGTCGTCGGACGATGGCGGGCATGTCTCTCTGCGGGTTCCTGGCGCTGCGTAGGCTATCCTCGCGCGATGTTCGAGCGGATCCTGATCGCGAACCGTGGAGAGATCGCAGCGCGCCTCGCGCGCACGCTGCGCAGGCTGGGCGCCGACACAGTCGCCGTGTGCGTGCCCGGCGAAGAGACGACAGTGCACGTGCAGGCGTGCGACACGCACGTGGTGCTGAGCTCCAGCGCGCCCGATCCGTACCGCGATGTCGCGGCGATCGTGCGCGCCGCCAAGGACAGCGGCTGTCAGGCGGTGCACGCGGGCTACGGCCTCTTCGATCAGGGCCCCGAGCTCGCGCGCGCGCTCGAGCGTGCGGGCCTCGTGCACGTGGGCCCGCTGCCCGAGCTCGTGGTGATGCTCCGCGATCGCGCGGCGCTTCGT
>JAFLCL010000400.1 GCA_017303575.1 Deltaproteobacteria bacterium | reverse complement strand
CTCCCCGCGCGCGCCGACCCCGCCGCCCCTGCCGCGGGCAGTGACGCCTGCGCCTGTCGCCTCCGAGGCGAGCCGCGACGAGGACGAAGGCGGCTTCTTCGAGGACGAGCGCACTGTGTTCGGTGGCGCGATGTTCGCGCAGCAACCCGAGCCCGAGGAGTCCGCGTCCGACGATCCGTTCGCCGTCGGCGAGGATCGCGCGCCGCTCGTGCCGGACGAGCCTTCGATCGCGATGCGTTCGACGCCTTCGCCGGAAGACGCGGGAGACGTCGAGCCCGCGCCGCACTCGACCGCACCGCCGGGAGGCGATCCGCTCGCGGCGATGTCGCCCGAAGAATTCGAGAGCGTCCCGCTGCGTCCGAGCACGGTCGACGAGATCGCGCCGCCGCGTAACTCGCTCCCGCCCGGCGAGGTCGAGGAGATCCTCGACGAAGCGGAGTTCTTCGTCGCACAGGGCCTGTTCGAAGAAGGCATCGGTGTGCTGCGCGACGCGCTCGCCGCGCACCCGAAGAACCGCCTCCTCGCCGACCGCATCTCGGAGATCGAGGAGCAGGCCGCCCGCGCGAGCGAGGCGATGAAGGACGCGTCCCACCCGCCGCCTCCGATCGACAACTCCTTCCAGCTCGCGGAGAAGCTCGCCGACGAGCTCGGCCAGAACACGCGCGAGGGCAGCGACGTCCTCGACGTCGAAGAGGTGTTCGCTCAGTTCAAGCGGGGCGTGGAGCAACAGGTCGCGGTGGACGACACCGACACGCACTTCGATCTCGGCATCGCCTACAAGGAGATGGGCCTCATCCCCGACGCGATCCACGAGTTCGAGCTCTGCATCGCGAACCAAGCGCGCGAGTGCATGGCGCACACGATGATCGGCCTCTGCCACCTGGAGAAGAACGACGTGGCTTCGGCCATCGGCGCCTTCAAGAAGGGGCTCTACGCGGAGCGCAAGACCGAGCGCGAGGAGCTCGGCCTCTACTACGAGCTCGGCCGCGCCTACGAGGCGATGCGCGATCCGCAGGAGGCGCTCTACTACTACGAGAAGGTCAAGAAGCGCGACGGTACGTTCCTCAACGTGCAGGACCGCATCGACGCCCTCACGAAGTCGGGTCGCGCGACGAACGGCGAGGTCGCCCCCACCGAAGATCTGGACGCGGCCTTCGACGAGCTGATGGGCAAGGACTGAATTGGTCTGGGTCGAGGGACCTCCGGCCCCTCGAGCTCCCCGTCGCTCGAGAGCGACGCTTTCTCAGCCCGGCAGCGAGTCGCAGCCGAACTTCACGTCGACGCCGTCCTCTTCTCTCGTCACCTGCTCGCGCGCGAGATCACAGCTCGCAGGGCACAGGTTGATCGAGGTCGGCGTGGTCTCGTCGTCGTAGTACCAGCCGCCCGTCGTGGCGTTGCAGCCACTGGCGCCGATCACGCGACCCACGGGGCTCGTGCCGTCGCGGCCGCGGATGTCCACGTTCACTCGATCGGCGATGAAGAACATGCCGTCCGGTGGCGCGGGGATCGCGACCTCGCACGCGATGCGCGAGGTCTCGACCACGTTGGTGGCCAAGCGCTCGAAGAACGGTCCCCACGCAGCGGGTCCGTCGCAGAGCTGCGCGCGGACGCCGCCGGTGCGTCGAACGAGGGCGCTGTACGTCGGTCCCGGTGACGACACGGGCGCACCGCTCGTCCCGCACTCACCACACGCGATCGAGTCGTCGCTCTCGTCACCCCAGCCGTAGATCGCGTTGAACACGTAGCCCTCGAAGAGCGGTCCGGTGTCGGGGAAGTCGTACGCGGGCGCGAGGATGCCCGGCCCCATCTGCACCGACGCGCTGAAGGGGCTCACGCCACCGGGGTACGTCTCGAAGTCGATGGCTTCGTCGAACGGGCGCGAGCCCGCGACCGTACACGTCCACGGCGCGCCGCTCAGATCGCAGCCGCGCGGCCCGCCGCAGAGGCGCGCGTTGTCGTCGGTGACGACGACGAAGGACTTCGTCGCCTCGGGTCGGAGGAGCCCGAGCCACGCGGGCCCTCCGCGCTCTTGTCCCTCCGTATAGCCAGCGGTCTGCGCGAGCGTGCCGAGGATCTGCTCGAGCGGCTGCGTGCTCTTGATGTCGACCTCGATCTGATAGAAGCGCGGCGCGTTGTCCGCGCAGGCGTCGCCACCGACGGGAGGCGGCATGCACACGCGGAAGCGGCGGCTGCCATCGATCGTGGTCTCCCCGACGCCGCGCAGCGAGAGGACGATCAGCCGATAGTCGAGCTCGCTCTCCCCGAGCCGTGTCGCGAACGCGTCCATCCCGGTCTGCACCTCGGCGATCGCGGGCGCCATGCTCGAGCTGTTGTCGACGACCCAGATGATGTCGACGGGCAGGCGCTCGATCAGCGCGCCCACGGATCGCGAAGCGCACTCGCTGCTCGCGTCCTGGTTGGCGTCGGGCAGCGGCGCGTCGGGACGCACGAGGTAGGCGTCGTCGGGGCCAGTGTCGGACCACGTGGGCACGAACGCGTCGGCGGGAGCTGGCGGCAGCTCGCGTCGGCATCCCGCGCTCGCGACTGCGAGGGCGACGCCCGCACCGATCCCGAACGAACGATCACGAAGCGAAGACGGCCACGTCATCGGCCAAGGGTAGCGAGACGCCCTCACCCGGGCGACCCGGTTCGCGCAATCGACACCTTCTCGTACCATCGGGACGTGCGTCCGCCCTCGTCCCAGCCCCTTCCCGAGGCCGCGCGCGCGCAGCGCGTGCTGCGAATCGCGACGCTCGCGCTGCTGGCGGCGATGATCTGCGAGGCTCCGACCGCGCGCGCCAACCTGCATCCGCTCACCGACGGCCGTGGTCGCATCGGGGAGCGTTCGTGGGAGGACCTGGTCGATCCCGCGCGACGCGACGCGCGCATCCTCGTGCGGCAAGCGGTCGCGCTGTTGATCGAGGCGACCCACGCCGAGCCCGACGGCCTCGAGCCCTCGTCCCAGCTACAGGTCGAGCGCGCGCTCGATCGTCTCGATCGTGCGCTCGTCGCGCGACGCGACGACGTCGAGCTCGCGTTCTACCGAGGGATCGCGCTCTCGATGTTCGTGCACGAAGAGGCGAGCGGACGTCTCGAGCGTCGCACTGACGAGGCCATCGCCGAATTCGAGCGCGCCCGCGCCCTCGATCCCTCCTACGAGCCCGCGACGATCGCATGGCAGCTCGCGCTCCTCCACACGCGCGCCCATCGTTTCGATCGCGCGTCCGAAGAGTACGACCGCGCGCGACGTGGCCCGCCGGCGCGGATCGGAGCCCCGATCGCCGTTCCCACGCCGCAGGAGCGCTCGCTTCAGGCCTTCTTCGTTCCGCCGGAGTCGGGCGACATCGCGCTCAATCAAGCCGAGGTCGAGATGTTGGGCGGGGAGCTCGAGCGTGCGCGAGGGCACTACCGAGAAGCCGTCGAGTCCTCCGAACGCGGATCCGCTCGGCGAGCGCTGGCGCTGTTCGGCCAGGCGCTCGCGGAAGAGCGTGCAGGCGCTCATCTGGAGGCGATCGCGTCGGCACACGAAGCGTCGACGACGTGGACTCCGAACCTGCTCGACGCGGAGCTGCAGGCGCTCGTCGCGCGCCACGGACCTGTCGCGGTGCTTCACCATCCGGGCGTCTCGTTCGAGCCTCGCTGGGAGCGGCATGCGTACGAGGCGCTCGCGCACGAAGCGCTGGCGCAGCGGGCCAGCGATGCGGAGGCGGCGCAGGCCGAGCGGGCGAGGGCGCGACGAGCCCTGCGCGCGTTCTTCGCGGTGGGCGGCAACGAGTCGCCGTATGCCGACGTCGCGCGGCAAGGCCTGGTGCGCCTCGACGCCGACGACATCGTGATCACCGCACGCGTCCCGACCTCGCCCGCGCGGTGACGGACGAAGGTACGATTCGTCGCATGGCCACGACGCGACACGTCGGTCCTCACGGTGCCCGGACGCTCACCTCGCCCGTCGGGCTGCGCAACGTGCACGCGATGCTGCGTCGACCGCTCGAGCACCTGCAGCACCTGCAAGAGGCGCACGGCGACGTCGTCGAGATGCCGATGCTCTCGCAGACCTGGCTGCTCCTCGTCCATCCCGCGGACGTGGAGTCTCTGCTCGTGGCGCACCACCCGAGCCTCGTGCGTGACGAATTCGCTGTCTACCTGCGCCGCGTGCTCGGGCAGGGCTTGCTGACGTCGGACGGCGATCTGTGGAAGCGGCAGCGTCGTTTGTCGTCCACTGCGTTCACGCCCAAGCGCATCCGCGGCTACGCGGGCACGATGTCCGCGGTCACCGATCGAGGCCTCGCGCGCATCGAGGCAGGCCGGGTCTCGCGGCTCCACGAGGAGATGTCGCGCCTCACGATGGAGGTCGTCGCCGAGGTGCTCTTCGGCGCCGGCATCACCGACGAAGACGTGCAGACCGTCTCGCGATCGCTCGGTGTGCTGAACTCGTTGCTCACGAACAGCCTCGAGGCCGCTGTGCGCCTCCCGGCATGGATCCCGACGCCCAACCATCGACGCGCCGCGAACGCGCTCGCCGATGTCGACCGGCTCGTGCGACGCATCATCGACGATCGTCGACGAAGCGCGGTGCAGCGCGACGACCTCTTGTCGCACCTCTTGAACGCCGTCGACGAGGACGGCTCGCGCATGAGCGACACCCAGCTGCGCGACGAGACGCTCACGCTCTTCCTCGCGGGTCACGAGACGACCTCACTCGCGCTGACCCACGCGCTCTATCTCCTCGGCAAGCACCCGGATGTGCTTCGCCGCGTCCACGCCGAGGTCGACGACGTGCTGCGCGACGGTACCGGTGCGCCTCGCCTGCCCACCGAGGAGGACGTGCCGAGGCTCTCGCTCGTCGAGCGTGTGATCAAGGAGGGCATGCGCCTCTTCCCGCCCGCGTGGATCGTCGGTCGTGAGGTCGCCAAGGACATCGAGATCGCGGGGCGCAGGATCGAGAAGGGCACACAGGCCATGGTCAGTCAGTGGCTCACGCACCGCGACCCGCGCTGGTGGCCTCGGCCCGAGGCGTTCGACCCCGATCGTTTCCTCCCCGAGATCGCGAAGACCCGACCCCGCTTCGCGTACTTCCCGTTCGGCGGCGGTCCGCGCGTCTGCATCGGCAATCACTTCGCGATGATGGAAGCGATCCTCATGCTGTCGCTCGTCGTGAGCCGCTTCGAGGTCGAGCTGATCCCGTTCTCGACGCTACGACACGCGCCCTCGATCACGCTCCAGCCCGCCGACGGCGGCGTGCGCGTGCGCTTCGTGCCGCGGACACCTCGGCGGGCGACCACCCACGTGCCCACCGTCGGTCCCGAAGCGATCACGTCGCGCACCTGAATGGAATCGTGCCTCTCGCGTCGTGACGCGGTCATGGCCTGCCGAGCCCACCGTTTCATCGTGCTCCTGCCGCTCTGGGCACTGGCGATCGCGAGCTGCGGATCCACCGCCGCGCAACGACGCGACGAGCGGATGGCGCCCACGCGCGTCGCGACGGACGATGGGCAGTCCGAGCCCACGCGGTCCGGCGACCTCGCGCACGATCCCGCGTGGGAGAGTGTCCCGCCCGACGAGGACCGCCGCGGCTCGACGTCGATCGTGTCGAGCGACGCGGGCCCGAGCACGCCCGCCTGCAGTGGCACGTGTGACGCGGAAGGTGGCGCGTGCACCGACGCGCGGGGCTGGCAGTGCGTGTGTGACTGGCAGCACGACATCGTCTGCGGCGGGGCCTAC
>JAFLCL010000040.1 GCA_017303575.1 Deltaproteobacteria bacterium | reverse complement strand
GTGGGGATCGAGGTCTCGCGCCTGACGCAGATAGAGGAGCGTCACGCTCGGCTTGTCGCTGACGAACAGATCCGCGAGCGCGACGAGCTCCTGCGCGGCCTGCGCCGTGTCGCCTCGCTCGACCAGCAGGTCCTTCAGCTTCTCTCGCGCCTCGACGTGTCGAGGATCGATCGAGAGCACGGTGCGGAGCTGCTCGGCGACCTTCTGCTTCAGGCCGTAGCGGAGGAACACCTCCACCTCGGTCATGAGCTTGGCGATGTTCGCTTCGCGCGCGACGTCGGGCGGAAGCGAGCTGCGGGCCGGAGGCTCGGAGGCGCGCGCGGACGCGGCCATCGGCATCGCGGGCGGCTCCCCGCCGGACTCCTCCACGGGATCTTCTTCGACGATGAAGACGTCCGAGCTCTCGTCCTCGGCGGGCGCCTCGTGTGTCCCCGCGTCCACGGCCTCCGCGTCCTCGCCCGTGGCCGACGCATCGACGTCGTCGTCCTCGGGCGCGATCACGTCCGCGTCGGAGTCTTCGTCGACGTAGGCGATGACCTCTTCCGCGTCGCCCTCGCTGGCCTCGATCGCCTCGTCTTCCTCCGGATCGAGCTCCTCGGGAGGCTCCGACATCGCGCGCTGCGCGCGGCTCGGCTCGATGACCGCTCCCGGAGGTGGCGCGAAGTCCTTCTTGAGCGGGGCGGCGTTGCGCGCAGGCCCCGCCATCTGCGCGAGCGCTTGTCGCGCCTCGGGATCGCCCGGGTCGAGGGCGAGGATGCGCTTGAGGGAGCGCCCGCGCTCCTCGATCATCCCCTTGTCGCCGTAGAGGCGGGCGATCTCACGCAGCACCGAGATGGTCTTGGGCAGCTGCTGCACCTGCTCGAAGGCGCGCGCGAGCAGCTCGAGCGTGGGGATGTGCTTGGGGTCCGCCTTGAAGAGGACCTGCAGCTTGGCGAGCGCGCGCTTGCCGTCGTTGCGCTCGAGGTAGAGCTCGGCCAGCTCGCGCGAGCGCTCGACGTCCTCGCGATGGAAGAGCAGCCGCTCGACCACCTTGAGGTAGTCGTCCATGCGGCCCTGCTTCTTCAGCAGCTCCGCGCCCGCCTCGAACGCCGCCGCGGCGTCCTCGTTGCGGCCCGCGCGCGACAGCGCCTCCGCGTACTTGATGCGCGTGGGGATGTTGGTCGCGTCGAGGGCGACCATCTTGCCGAACGTCGAGAGCGCCTTGTCGGCGTCCCCGAGCCGCCCGTACTCCGCCGCGATCTGCTCGTACGCCGCCATGGCGTCGCTCGTGAGCTGCATCGACTCGTGCATCTCGGCGAGCCGGAGCTTCACGTCGAGGCGCGTGCCGTCGAGGTTGAGGATCTGCTTGTAGACGGCGACGGCTTTGTGGAAGAAGCCCTGCCCCGCGTACTGATCAGCGACGCGCGCGTAGGTGTCGATCGCCTGCGGCCGCTGGTTCAGCTTGACGTAGAGGTCACCGATCTTGAGCCACGTACGGACGTCGCTCGGGTCCGCCTTCACCAGCTTCTGGAGCTCGACGATCGCCTTGTCGTAAGCGCCCTTGCTCAGATGCTTCTGGGCCGCTTCGAGAATTTTGGTGCGATCGATCGCCAAAGGGCTGGTTCCTGGGGCGCGCGGTGAGATCCTCGCACTGCCCAGAAGCTCGGGTGGCCCGACCCGTGAACGGGGCGCACACGAGCCGAGGAGAGGGCTCGAATCAGCGACGAGGATACGGGCGCGCCGATCTCGGGGTCAACTACGATTCCGGGCGGTTACGCCCGGCGAATGCGCGAGGATCGACGCGCTTCCGCACCCGGAAGCGCGTGATAGCGTCGCCCGATGCCGGACAGCGCGCGCGAGGCCACGCGACGCGCGTCGCCAGGCGGCCAGCCGGCTCTCGAGCCAGCGCCGCCGACGACGCGGACCGTCGAGGAGCGAGGTCTGCCGGCCGCGAGCGTCTCGGGTGCGTACCGACCCGTCGCGTACGAGCCGAGCCCGCTCTGGCGATCCGTCTACGATCGCGTGTTCCGACACATCCGCGTGGACGAGGGGTGGGCGGATGCCGTGCGGGCCGCGAGCGCGCGCGGGCACGTCGTCTACATCGGGCGCGCGCAGTCGTTCCTCGACTTCCTCGGCCTCGACTACCTCGTGAAGCGGAACGGCCTGCCGCTCATCCGGTTCACCAACGATCTCGGCATGTCGGTGCTCGAGCCGTTCGGTCGGGGGGCGCGACGGCTGCGCGGCGCGAGCCCCATGCCCGAGGAGAACGCGCTCGCCGACACGCTCGCCGCGAACGCGAGCGCCCTCCTCTTCCTGCGCCGGCCACCGTCGGTGTCGCGCGCCATGACGCGCGCCAAGGAGGGTCGCGCGGGCGTCGCCCTCGAGGTCGATCTGGTGCGCACGCTCGTGGAGCTCCAGCGCAAGACCGAGAAGCCGATCATCCTGCTGCCGCAGACGCTGGTGTGGACCAAGCGCACGGCGAACAAGCATCCGACGATCGTCGATGTCCTCTTCGGCCCCAGCGACTGGCCGGGCCGCGTGCGTACCTCGCTCCAGTTCCTCCTCAACTTCCGCAACGCGATCCACCGCGGCGGCGAGCCCTTCGATCTCCTCGCGTTCCTGGGCGAGAACGACCACATGACCGACGCGCAGGCGGCCGACGCGGTCCGCTACGCGTTGCTGCGTCGCATGGAGCGCGAGCGCACGATCCTCCTCGGGCCCGCGCACAAGTCGAGCGCGCGTCTCAAGGACGAGCTGTTGCGGAGCCCGCGCCTGCGTCGCCACGTGCAGGCGGCCGCGCGCGAGCGACAGCGCCCCTACGCCGAGCTCGAGGCCGAGACGCGCCGAGAGCTCGATCTGCTGGCCGCCGCGCCGGATCAGAACGTCGTGGGCCTGATGGATCGCGCGCTCCGCGTGGTCTGGGATCGCATCTACGACGGTCTCGTCGTCGACGAGGAGGGCATGGCGCGCGTGCGCGAGGCTGCGCGACGCGGACCGCTCGTGCTCGTGCCCTCGCACAAGAGCCACGTCGACTACCTGATCGTCTCGAGCGTGTTCTACTCACACGGCCTGGCGCCTCCGCTGATCGCTGCGGGCGACAACCTCGCGTTCTTCCCCCTGGGCACGCTCTTTCGTCACGCGGGCGCGTTCTTCATCCGCCGTAGCTTCAAGGGACAGAAGCTCTACCCGCACGTCGTCGATGCCTACATCCGCAAGGTGCTGAGCGAGGGGCACAACATCGAGGTCTTCGTCGAGGGCGGCCGCTCGCGCACCGGCAAGCTCCTGCCACCGAAGCTCGGCATCCTCTCGATGATCGTCGACGCAGGCCTCGGTCTGTCGCAGCCCGTCCAGTTCGTGCCCATCTCGATCGGCTACGAGCGGATCATCGAAGAGGGCTCGTACGTGCGCGAGCTCGAGGGCGGCGAGAAGAAGAAGGAGGACATCGGCGGCCTGCTGCGCGCGCCGCGCGTGCTCCGATCGCGCTACGGGCGGCTCTACCTGCAGTTCGGCGAGGTGTTCGATCTCGCCTCGCTCCATCGAGAGGCCGCGGGGCTCGAGCCGGACGCGAGCGAGCCTGCGCCCGATCTCTCGCCCGCGAAGCGGCGTGGGTTGGTCTCGCGCATCGCGCACCGGATCACGTACGAGATCGATCGCGTCACGATGGTCACGCCGGCGGCCCTGCTCGCCACCGCGCTCCTCGCGCACCGCGGTCCGCGCCTCACGCACGCCGAGCTCGTCTCGGGCGCGGCGGAGCTCGTCCAGGTGTTCCGTCGGCTCGACGCGCCTGTGGCGCGCGCGATCACGGATCGCTCCGGCGCGCTGCGCGCTGACACGCTGGAGCAGGCGATCGCCCTCTTCCTCGACGCCAAGCTGATGGCGCGGATCGGCGAGGGCGAGGCCGCGACGTACACGGTGCCCGAGACCCGACGGCTCGCGCTCGACTACTTCAAGAACAACGTCCTCCACTTCTTCGTCCCGAGCGCGCTCGTGGCGAGCTCGCTCGGCGCGCTCGGAGGCGAAGCGCCGATGACGTCCCTGCGCGATCGTGTCCGCGATCTCTCGCGCCTCTTCAAGCTCGAGTTCCAGTTCCGCGCGGACGCGCCCTTCGAGGACATCTTCTCCGATGCGCTGGGCCAGATGATCGAAGCGGGCGAGGTGGTCTGGGAGGGCGACGTGGTGCGCCGCGCGGCGGGCCCAGACGGCGCGCGCGTCGAGACCTACGCCGAGATGATCCGCACCTACCTCGAGGCGTACTCGGTCACGCTCGAGAGCCTCGCCGATCCGGCGGCGCTGCCGATCGCGCGCAAGGACTGGAACAAGCAGGTCGTCGAGCGCGCCCGTCGTTCCCTCGCTGCACGCGAGATCCAGCGTCGCGAGACGCTCTCCAAGCCCAAGCTCGAGAGCGCGCTCGCGGCCTTCCACGAGCTGGGCATCGTCCGCATGGACGGCGCGACGCTCACGAAGACCGAGACGACGCACGAGGGGATCGCCCACTGGCGCGAGACGATCCGCGCTCACCTCCGCTGATCAGCGTCGCGCGCGCCAGTGTCGGCACACGGCGCGCACCACGCAGGACCCGCAGCGCTCGGGGTCCTTGCGGCTCGGGCACTGTCGCGAGACGCCGAGGTGGCAGATCGCGAAATCGTACTTCACGGGATCGTTCGCATCGAAGCGCGAGAGCGCCTCCGTGATCTCGACCGCCGTCTTCATCGACGCGTCGGGACGGCGCGTGAGATCGAGGTTTCGCGCGATGCGGTGGACGTGGGTGTCGAGCGGGATCACCAGCTCGGAGGCGGGGAAGCGCGAGAGGCCGAGATCGATGCCGTCCTCGGCGCGACACATCCAACGCAGGTAGAGCAGCAAGCGCTTGCAGGCGCTGCCTCGGCGGACGTCGGGCACGAGGTGCACGAGCCCGCTGCGATGGGGCGGCGGTCCGCGCAGCGCGTCCCCCAGGCCCGCGAGCACGCGAACGAGCCGAGCGCGCGATGCCAGCGCGCCGGGGATCTCGATGCTGTCGTCGGCGGCGAAGTGCACGATCGCCTCGCCGATCGAGCCGTGCTCCCGACGGAGCCGACCGGCGCCGGAGAGGACGCGCGCCAGATCCTCGCCGCGGTAGACGCGGTGCACGAAGCCCTCGAGCCGTCGCGCGATCTCCGACGGCTCCAGCGTGTCGATCGCGTGCGCCGGTCCGTCCCCGAGACGCTCGAGCGCGCGCCCGATCGAGGTGCGGATGGCCTTCACGTTCCCGAACGCGAGGAGCGCGGCGATCAGCGCGACCACCTCGCGATCGGCTGGGTGCTCGTACCGATGCACGAACGAGACGGGGTCGTCGTCGCGTCGACGCGTGCGGTCGGTGGCCTCGATCAGCGCGTCGAGGTGCGGGCCGGTCGCGAGCACGTCGATGCGGCGGCGCGATGCGCTCGAACGCGGGCGTGCGCGCGAGCTGCGAGGGGACGGGGACGAGGGCACGGGTCCCGCGTGTTATAGCGGCCTTCGTGCCGTCCTCGCGCACACGCCCACCGTTCTGCCTGCTCGCGTCGCTCGCTGCCGCCGCGCCTGCGAGCCACGCCTGCGGTCCCATCGACACCGGCGTCGGCAGCACCCACGCGCGAAGGGGCGACGAGGCGGTCGTGCTGCACCTCCGCACCACGGACGACCGCGTCGTGGCGATCGAGGACCAGCGCGGGAGCCAGGTGTTGCTCGCCGTGCTCGCGACCTACGACGGCGTGAGCCAAGCCGCGATGCGGCCGCTCTCACGCTACGCGCGTGATCACGAGGACGTGGTGGTGCTCGCCGTGCTCGCGCAGCCCGACGCGGCGACGTTCGCGCCGCTCTTCGAGCGAGCGATGGAGGCGCCGTTCACGATCGCGTGGGATCCGAACGACGGAATCGCCCGCGGCGTCTCCGATCTCGGCCCGTTGGAGGCGGTTCCTTCGTACTTCCAGATCGATCGCGAGGGCCGCGTCGCGGAGCGTCACGTGGGCTTCATGAGCGAGGGTGATCTCGAGCGCTTCATGGAATGAGCGAGGCGGTGCGGAGGTCGCGCCTCGCCTGGTAGGATGCCGGCCGTGAGCGCGCTCCACGTCGTCGTCGTCACGGGCATGTCCGGGGCCGGACGCTCCAGCGCGCTCCGCGTGCTCGAGGATCTCGGCTTCTACTGCGTCGACAACCTCCCGCCGCAGCTCGCCCCCGAGCTCTTGCGCCTCTTCGACGAGAGCGAGGCCAGCAAGCTCCTCCTCGGCGGCGCGGTGCGGCAGATCGGCCTCGGCATCGACGTGCGCACCGGCGCGTTCCTCGAGAGCGCGGGCGAGTTGCTCGATCGCGTGCGTGACTCGGGCCACGAGGTGGACGTCCTCTTCCTCGACTGCGCCGACGACGCGCTCGTGCGTCGCTACAGCGAGACGCGTCGCCCTCACCCCCTCGCCCCGGGTGGGGACGTGATGGCCGCGATCTCGCGCGAGCGCGACCAGCTCTCCACGCTGCGTCAGCGCGCCACGCACGTGATCGACACCTCGCGCCTCTCGGTGCACGAGCTGCGGCGCGCGCTCGTGGAGTACGTGGGTCGGGCCGCGCCGGGCGCCTCGATGCGCGTCCGTGTGGTGTCGTTCGGCTTCAAGTACGGCCTTCCCGTCGACGCGGACCTGGTCTTCGATGTGCGCTTCCTCGACAACCCACACTTCGTCCCCCACCTCCGGCCGCAGACAGGGCTCGATGCGCCGGTGCGCGACTACGTGCTCGGATCCGAAGAGACGAAGGAGCTCGTGAGCGACGTGCTCACGCTCCTCGGCCACACGCTCCCGCGCTACGAGCGCGAGGGAAAGGCCTACCTCACGGTCGCGATCGGCTGCACCGGAGGACGACACCGCTCGGTCGCGATCGCGGAGCACATCGCCGAGCGGCTGCGCGGCACGCGCGAGATCGTGGTCGCACACCGGGACATCACACGATGAGCCTCGAGCCACCGGTCGCGCGCGCGTCGGGCGCGTTCGAGATCGTGAACGAGCTCGGGCTGCATGCGCGGGCAGCCACCAAGCTCGTGCAGCTCGCTTCCAAGTTCGCTTGCGAGGTCGAGCTGGAGAAGGATGGTCAGCGCGCGAACGCCAAGAGCGTGATGGGCGTGCTGCTCTTGTGTGGGAGCCGCGGCACCTCCGTCACCGTGCACACGGCTGGGCCGGATGCGGAGGTCGCGCTCGTGGCGCTGGGCGCGCTCATCGCGGACGGCTTCGGAGAGCGCCCGTGATCGTGGGTGACGACGACGGTCCTCCGACACGGCCCGTCGAGGTGCCGCAGCTGCCGCTGACCCGATCGCTGCGCGGTCTGCCCGCGTCGCCGGGGGTCGCGGTCGGCAGAGTCGTCGTGTTCGATCGACGCTCGGTCCCGATCGCGCGCCGCGCGATCGAGGCCGCCGAGGTCCGTGTCGAGGTGAGCCGGCTCCACGACGCGATCACCCACTCACGCACGCACCTCGAGGCGCTGCGGGATCGCCTCGATCCTTCGATCGACGCCGAGCATCGCCTGGTGCTCGAGGCGCATCTCCTGATGGTGAAGGACGAGCTGCTCGTCACTTCGACGGAGACGGAGATCCGCGCGGGAAAGTGCGCAGAGTGGGCTCTGCGGCAGGTCGCCGACGAGCTCGTGCGCCGCCTCCAGACGGCCAAGGAGAGCTACCTCCGCGAGCGCGCCCACGACATCGAGCACGTGGTCGAAGATGTCCTTCGTGCCCTGACGGGCGCAGGCACCGATCTGCCCGCGCTCGAGGACGCGTCCGTGTTGGTCGCGAGCGATCTCAGCGCGGCCGAGCTGCTCGCCCTCCCTCGCGGTCGACTGCTCGCGCTGGTCACGGAGCTCGGCACGCCCACCGGTCACACGGCGATCCTCGCGCGCGCGCTGCACGTCCCTGCGGTCGTCGGCGTGCGCGGAGCCACGCGCTCGATCGAGGCCGGCTCCGTGGTGATCGTGGACGCGCGGCGCGGCGAGGTGCAGGTCGATCCTTCGATCGAGGCGCGCGCGAGCGCCGAAGACCGCGTCGACCGGTATCGGTCGTTCTCGGGTCGGCTGCGCGAGTCGCGCGATGCCCACACGGCCCTCGCGGACGGCACGCGCATCGAGATCCTCGCGAACCTCGAGATCGAGGTGGAGCTCGACGAGGCGCTCGACGAGCGCGCCGAGGGCATCGGCCTCTACCGCACCGAGTTCCTCTACCTCGATGGGACGCAGCCAGACGAGGAGCGGCTCACGGAGGTCTTCACGCGCGTGGGCCGCGCGTTCGCGCCGCGCACCGTGACGCTGCGCACGTTCGATCTCGGCTCGGACAAGATGCCGCGTGCTCGCGGCGGCGAGGTGGGCCGCCGTCACGACGCGTTCGAGGCCGCGCCCAACCCCGCGCTCGGCCTCCGCGGCCTCCGCCTCGCGCTCGCGATGCCCGAGGTCTTCCGCACGCAGATCCGGGCCGTGCTCCGCGCGGCGCACACCACGCCCCTCCGCCTCATGTTCCCGATGGTCTGCACCGTCGAAGAGCTTCGCGAGGCCAAGCGCGTCGTCGAGCACGCGCGGCGCGAGCTCGTGCAGGCGCGGGTGCCTCATGCGCTCGTGCCGATCGGCGCGATGATCGAGGTGCCCTCCGCCGTGGTGCTCGCGGACGTGCTCGCGGCGGAGTGCGACTTCTTCTCCATCGGCACCAACGATCTCGCGCAGTACGCGCTCGCCGTGGACCGCGGCGACCCTGCGGTCGCGGGCCTCGCCTCGCCGCTGTCACCCGGACTGCTCCGGCTCCTGCGGCCCATCATGATCGCGGCCGCGTCGTGTGATCTCCCCGTGAGCCTCTGCGGGGACATGGCCTCGCATCCGCTCGCGATGCCAGTCTTGATCGGCCTGGGGCTCCGCAGCTTGTCGATGCCCGCGTCCGAGATCCCGCTCGCACGCGCGATCGCATCTCGGCTCGACCTCGCCGCCTGCGTGCAGGTCGCAGAGGCGGTGCTCGCGTGTGCGACGGAGCCCGAGGTGCGTCGCGCGATCGTCGCCCGGCTCGGCGAGACGCTCGGCGACCTCTGGGACGAGCACGGCCTGGTGCTCTGATCCGGCTCAGCCGCCCGACTGCCACTGGCGGATGGCATCGATCGGGTGGATCAACATCACGACGTTGATCGCGAGGCTGTCGCGCACCGTGAAGACCATGCCGAGCTCGCAGAGCACGACTGCGGCGACCCACACCGGCCAGCCCAGACGTGCGTGGCGCACGACGAGCCAGGAGAACAAGAAGCCCGACGTCGCGAAGATCACGTCGGAGAGCGAGTTCAGCACCGCATCGCCGTAGTAGTCCGAGGAGACCGTGGCCGCGCGGTAGCGATCGATGATGAAGCTGGAATTCTCGAGCAGCTCCCACGCGCACTCGATGCTGGCCGCGGCGACCGTGCGCCACGCCAGCGAGAGCTTGGGAAAGAGCAGCAGGAAGAGAAAGAAGAGCAGCCCGTGCTCGAAGTGGCTCGCCGAGTACGGGTCGATGAAGTGCTGTGAGTTGTGGCTCCCGTTGATGTCACCCGACCACGGCACGAGGCTGCCGCACGCGCACCACCACGGGCGTCCGAACGACTTCAGCGTCAGCAGCGTCGCGATCGTGATGGCAGCGCCTGCGGCGAAGTGCTTGGGCTCGAGGTCGAGCGAGCGACCGTACTTCTCGAGGCGCTGATCGGCCGTCATCGTCATCTCGCCTGTCCTCCCGAGGTCGCGCTCACTTCATGGTCGCCTTCTCGAGACGATCCACGAAGGCGCGCGCGCCATGGTTGCCCGAGCGCTTCAAGAGCTGGTTGCGGGCCGCGACCTCGAGGAGCACGCCCATGTCGCGGCCTGGGCGCACGGGGATCGTGACGAGCGGCACCTCTTGTCCGAGGAGCATCGTCGTCACGTCGTCGACGCCCAAACGATCGGCGTCTTCGTGTCGCTCGAAGGACCGTAGATCGATCACGAGGTGCAGCGGCGCTTCGTCGCGCACCGCCGTGGCGCCGAAGAGATCGCGGATGTTGAGGATGCCGAGGCCGCGGATCTCGAGGTGGTGTCGGAGCAGCGGCGCCGGACGCCCCACCAGCGTGTTGTCGGCGGCCGAGGTGATCTCCACGCGATCGTCGGCGACGAGGCGGTGTCCACGCTCGACGAGGAAGAGCGCGCACTCGCTCTTGCCGATGCCGCTCGCACCCGTGAGCAGGATGCCCACGCCGTAGACCTCGACCATCACGCCGTGCCGCCACTCGCGCGGCGCCAGGATGGTGTCGAGGACGCTGTGGAGCAGCGCGATGGCATGGCTCGATCGTGCGGCCGCCACGCCGAGCGGCGAGCCTGTCGCCTCGGCGGCTTCGAGGAGCTCGGGCGGCGGGGCGACATCGCGCGTGAGCACCACGAGTGACGGAGAGAGGGAGAAGAGGAGCGCCGCTCGCGCACGACGATCCTCGACCGAGAGCGTCTCGAAGTAGGTGATCTCGGTCTCGCCGAAGATCTGGATGCGCGACGGCACGACACCGTGGAGATGTCCGGCGAGCACGAGCCCGCTCTTCTGGATGCGCGGGTGCGCGAGCGCGCGATCGATGCCGCGCGCTCCCGCGACGATCCGGAGCACGTCGCTCACGCCTGGGTGGGCCAGCAGCGCGCGAACGGACGCAGGCGGTCCGGGCACCAGCGACGGCGTGCTCATCGAGGGGACGTGCATGCGCAGCGAGCGTACGACGAAGGCGGGGCGGAGAGATCGCTCGAGAGATCGCGCGGCGCCTTCGCGCGTCGAAGGCCGTCCATGCGCCGCGTCGAAGCTCTGTCGCTCTCATCACTTCTTCTCTGCGTCGGGCTCGCGTGCCCCACGCTCGTCGCGGCCCAGAGCGCCCGCGCCGCCCACGTGGTGGGCCTCTTCGTCGATCAGCCGGCCATCCTGGTGGCGCGGGATCGTGCGCTGGTGCCCTCCGTGCCGGACGGCGCGGTGACGGTGTGCAGCCACGTGAGCGGCGCGTGCCGCCCGATCCGGGCAGCACGACCCTGTAGCGGGAGCACCTGCCCCGCAGCGGGGGGCGTCTACCTCGAGATCGACGGTCCCCTCGCAGACGTGTCGGACTACCCCACCGACCGAGACGGCATGTCGCGCGAGGCCGCCGCGATCGCCAGCGATCCCAGGGTGAGCTCGCTCTACGGCGCCCTACCCCAGTCACCGCCGCCCACACCTCCGCCGACCCTGCATCTGCGCGACGAGGACTGGCGCTTCGATCTGGCGATCGGCGGCGGCGTGGGCGCGCGCCCCGAGGCGGGCTTCGCCGTGGGATCGTTCTTCGCGCAGATCGGCTGGGGCATCGGCGTCGACTGGGACGACGAAGAGATCCTCGCCGTCCTCTTCGGCAACGTGCTCGGCGCCGATCTCCGCGTCCGCGTGCTGACGGGCGTGCTCGGCGCGTCGTTCGATCAGGTCTCGGTGCAGGTCGGCGTCGGCGCACGCACGCTCTGGGCGCCGCGCCGCGAGCCCTTCCGCATCGGCGCGGGGTACCTGTCGCTCGTCCCCGAGCTCGGTGTCATCACGCACCCGCAGCTCGATCCCGCGATGTACTTCGGCTGGTCGTTTCCCGTCGGCATCGCGCTCGATGGTCACTTCGGCATCGAGCTCCGCGCGTGGGTCTACGCGATCGACGACTGGGTCGAGGGCGACGAGGTCGCCTGGATGGCCGGCCTCGATGCGGAGCTCCTCGTGTTCTGAGAGACCGAGGAACGATCGTTTCTCGGGATCAAAAAGCTGTACGGGGTTTGGGGGCAGCGCCCCCATCTCGCGACGCCTGCGCCGCGGACAACGGAGCGGTCGTGCGAGGATGCGGTGCATGACGCGCTGGCTCGCATCCATCGGCCTCGTCACGCTCGTGATGCTCTACACCTCGACGTCGCGCGCAGACGCCGTGGACCCGTGTCCGCCGGGGTTTCAGCCGAGCCACTCGGGCTGCCACTTCGGACCGAACGAAGACGACTTGGTCCTCTGCGGCGGATGCTCGTGCGTCATCGTCGGCCTCGGGGCCGTCAGCGCCATCCTCCTCTTCGCGCGCAAGGGTCGCGCGACAGGGCCACGCGAAGGAGCGTGAGCCCGCTCAGGGGAAGACGCAGAGGTTGAGTCCGCTGCGCTGGTTGCACTGCGCCGTGCCGGGGCACTCGCCGCAGGTGCCGCGCCAGTCCGAGTCGCTGTTGCACACGCACTGACATCGCTGGCCGTTGCCATCGCCCGAGTCGTAGCAAGTGGCGTCGCTGCCATAGCCGGCCGTGCGGCACTCCGCGTTCGACACGCACCGACACGCCCCGGCGACGCAGGAGCGCGATCCGCAGTCCACGCCGCAGACGCCGCAGTGGTTCGCGTCGCTGCTCGGGTTGACGCAGCTGCCGCTGCAGCACCTGTTCGATCCGCCGCACGTCGAGCCGTCGGCGCGACGTGGGTGCGTGCACGCGCCCCCGGAGCACGTGTCGCTCGTGCATGCGTTCCCGTCGTCCGCGCACGAGCCCGAGCGCGGAGTCTCGGTGCACGTCGCGCTCCCGTTGCACGCGCGCGTGACGCACTCGGTCGAGTTGCAGGTGACGGGCGTGCCGGCGCAGCCCGACCCGTCGCACACGTCGTGGTGGGTGCAGGCGTTGCCGTCGTCGCAGCTCGCGCCCACGCAGTCTGGGTCCATGCAGTCGGCGAGGCCGTCGCAGTCGTCGTCGCCTCCGTTGCCGCACGTCTCGGCGGGACAGGAGTACGCGTCGAAGAATCCCGCGTCCTCGCCGGGCTCGACGTACGCGTCGAGGACCACGAACACGTCCGGCGTGCTCGCGTCGGACACGCCCGCGTCGGGTCGGAGCGAGGGCGGCAGCGGCAAGCAGCTACGCGCGCTGCGATCGCAGTACTCGTCGGGCGCGCACGCCCCTGGGATGTCCTCGGCGATGCACGCGCCCGATACGCAGCGCGGCGTGGCGCAGGGCGCGGCCTCGCAGTCGGAGGCGTCGTCGCAGAGCGCGATCTCCGCGCAGCCGGGGCCGGTGCAGCACTCGGTGATCGAGGAAGGCAGCGATGGATCGCACGCGGGCTCGACGCATCGACCGTTGAGGCACTGCGAGGCCTCGTCGAGATCGCCCTCGCCCGGGCACGTCACCCCGACGCAGCTCGCGCCGAGCACCACGCGCACCACACGATCGTTCGAGAGCTGCAGCACCACGCGACGCTCCGCGAGGATCGTCCCACCGTCCTCGGGCATGCCGGGCGGTGCGGGCCGTCGGCCGACCACGCGGACCGTGTAGGTGCCGGACGCGAGACCTGCCATCTCCGCGACGCGACGGCTCCGCTGGTACTCGCCGGCCTCCGAGAGCTGCGGCATCACTGCCGTGCGTCGCGATCGCACGCTCGTCGTGCCGCGCGGCACGCTGCCTTCGAGCACCTCGATCTCGAGCAGCCCGAGCTCGAGCGCAGGGACGAGATCGGTCTGCACATCGACGGTGATCGAACGCGCGGACGTCTCGCAGGCTTGGAGGGGCTGCGTCGCCCCGCAGAGCAAGAGGAGCGACAGCCACGGCGTGAGCCGCGTCTGCATGCGTCCAGGATTCCCGCAACTCGCCAGCGGGTCAATGCCATCGCCTGTTCGAGGGTTCCAGGAACGTCGAGTCTGTGTAGAGTCACGCGGGTGAAGGTCTTTGGAGGCGCGCCCTTGTCGTGGGTCAGGACGGGCGTGGTCGCGGCGACGCTGGCGTGTGCCGGGCAGCACCGCTCCGCGATGGCACAGGACGTCGACGCGGGACAGTCATCCACCAGCGTGGACGTCCCGTTCATCGCCACCACGGAAGTCCCCGATGCGGACGGGCTCGACGCGCAGCTCGACGGAGGCGCGCCGGACGCGGCCCAGGCCGATGCAGGCGATGCAGGAGCAGTGGATGCGGGCTGGACGGACGGCGGTGCGAGCGACGCCTCCGTGGACGACGCGGGCATGTCGGAGACACTCGGTCCTCTCGAGGACATGCTGCCCGAGGCGATCAGCGACACCGTCAGCGCTGCGATCGCCTCGGAGACCACGAACGACGTCGTCCGCACCCTCGTCGGAATGGTCGGGCTGCTCGCGCTCGCGTGGCTCGCGGGGCACGACCGTATCAAGCGGCTCGAGGCGCGCTTCGGCATCGCCCCATTGATGGTCAGCGGGCTTCCGTTCGTCCTCCTGGGCCTCGTGGCGCGCGCGCCGGGAATCGACGTGCTCACCGAGGAGGTCGTTCTCCAGCTCACGCCGCTCTTGCAGTTCGGCCTCGGCTGGATCGGATTTCACACCGGATTTCAGCTGGACTCTCGTGCCGCCGATCGGTTTCCCAAAGGCAGCGCGACCGTCGTCATCTTGCTCACTGCGGTGCCGTTCGTGCTGATCGCGGGTGTGTCGGTGCCGACTCTCTACTTGCTGGGCCTGGACCACGATCTCCGCGATCTCCTCCGCGACGCGACGTTGCTCGGTCTCGCCGGAGCGCTTTCGGCCCCCGCGGAGCGTCTGGCGAGCGCATTCTCTCCCGCAGCGTCCGAGCTGGTCCGCGCGATCGGGGTTCTCGACGACGTCGTGTGCGTCATCGCCTTCGCGTGCGTGGCTGCGTGGCTCCGGCCTGCGAGCGAGTCGTCCACGTGGGTGCTGCCGGAGGTCGGTTGGGTCTTCGTGACGTTCGGGATCGCCGCGGTGCTCGGCTTCCTCACGTACCTCGTGCTCCGCGGCACCGACTCTCGTGCTGAACAGATTTCGCTGCTCCTGGGTGCCGTCTGCCTCACCACGGGCATCGCGGCCGTGTTCTCGCTGCCGCCGCTCGTCGTGTGCTTCTTGGCGGGCGTGCTCCTCCGCAACTTGCCGGGGGAGGACAAGGAGAAGCTCGAGGAATCGTTCTCCCAACTCGAGCGCCCCATCTACCACCTGTTTCTCTTGATCGTCGGGGCGCTCTGGCGGCCCGAGTCGCTGGCGGGGTGGCTGCTGACCCCCGCCTTTCTCCTCGCACGCTCGCTCGGTCGCTTCGGGGGCGCTCGACTCGCGCGCGTCGTGCCCGCCGCCGATCGACCCGATGCCCTGGCCGAGACACGAAACCGCGACCTCGTCTTGCCGCCGATGGGCCAGCTCGCGATCGCCTTCGTGATCACGGCGCAGACACTCTACGAAGCGCCCGCTGTGCGCGCGATGGTGACCGCCGTGGTCGTGAGCGCGGTGCTTCTCGAGATCGGCTTTCAGGCGGCGCTGCGCACGCCCGCGCCGTCCCAGCGGATGCCAGTCGTCGGCCCGTTGGCCACTCCCGACGCGACGCTCGAGGCACCAGTCACGCTCAACGACGAGCTCTCGGGCCGCGAAGACGCGCCACGCGAAGGCGACGCGTGAGCACGCTCAAGCGAATTCTCGTGGTCATCGCGCTCGGCGCCGTGATGGAGGCTGTTCGCTCGATGCACGCGGGCAACACCCTCGGCACCCGCAGTGGGCTCCTGGTGGTGGGAGTCGGCTTCGTGTTGATCGCAGCGTGGTTCGTCGGCCGCCTGGCCTCGACGATCGGCCTACCGAAGCTGACCGGCTACCTCGGAACCGGCATCGTCGCGGGCCCGACCCTCCTCGGCTACCTGGGCGACGACACCGTTCGCGATCTCGGGCTGGTGAACGGCATGGCCGTGAGCCTGATCATGCTGACCGCAGGGAGCGAGATGGACTTCCGCGCGATGCGGCCGCTCCTTCGCTCGATCGCGTGGATCTCTCTCATCGGAGTCCTGGGGACTGCGCTCCTGCTCGGCCTGGCGACGTTCGTTCTTCGCTCGACGCTACCCTTCCTCGCCGATCTCTCGAGCACCGAGGCGTTCGTCGTGAGCTTGGTGCTGGGGATCGTGCTCGTGCCGCAATCTCCCGCGGTCGTCGTTGCTCTCCGCTCCGAGACCGGCGCGGACGGTCCGGTCGCGCGCACCGCGCTCGGCACCGTCGTGCTCGCGAACGTGCTGCTCATCCCCATCTTCGCGGTCGCCTCCGCCATCGCGCAGGGCGTGATGGCGGGCCAGCTGGATCCAGCCGACACGGCCAGGCAGCTGGCGTGGGAGATCCTCGGCTCCATCGCGATCGGCCTTGGCGTGGGAGCGATCCTGGCCGCGTGGCTTCGGTTCGTGGGCACTCGCGGCCTCGATCTGTTCGTCCTCGGCGCGTGCTTCGTGAGCGCTGAGGTCGGGCGCCGGCTTCGGCTCGACCCTCAGCTGATCATGCTCGCTGCAGGCATGGTCGTGGAGAATGCGGCGCGAGAAGGCGGGACGTTGCGGCGAGCCTACGAGGCTGCCTCTCTGCCGGTCTACATCCTCTTCTTCACCGTCACGGGCGCCTCGATCCACCTCTCCGAGCTGCCCCACGTCGCTGTTCCGGCCGTGGTGCTCCTGGTGATCCGCGCAGTTGGGCTGTTGGCGGGAGGATATGCGGGGGCGCGTGTTGCGGGGGCTCCGCCCGAGGTCCAGCGGTACGTGGGCGTGGGGCTCCTTCCGCAAGCCGGTCTGGCGATCGCGTTCGCCCTCCTCTTCGCTCGGACCTTTCCCGGGATCGGCGAGCCCGCTGCAGCGCTCGCGCTCGCAGTGATCTCTCTCAACGAGCTGATCGCACCTGCGTTGTTTCGCGCCGCGCTCGTTCGATCCGGCGAGGCGGCCACCGCCACTCAGTCCTCTCCCGGGATCACACCGACCGCAGCGGCGCCCGTCGACGCGGGGACGCCGGACACAATCGTGGAGACGACGGGCCCCGTGCTCGAGTCGAAGGAGTAGCCCGGCGCGACGCGCACGATGCGGTCCGTCGGTGGATAGCGCAGCGTGCGTCGCTCGGTGATCGCGGCGCTGCCCGGGATCGTGCTCGTGTGCACGACACGACGACGCTCGATGACGAAGCCCGGCCCGCCCTCTTGGCTGACGCGCGCCTCGCCCATCGGCACGCTCGCGTCCTCGATGACACGCTCGTCGTAGCTCATGCGCGCGAGGATCTCGCGATCCCACTCCACCTCGATCGGCCGCGCGCGCGCCCAGAGCGCGATCTCGAGCTGCCCGCCCGAGGCGTGCGCGCGCACGGTGATCGGCACCGACGACGGATTGCCGATCACGAGATCGAGCGAGGGGTACGTGACCGTCGCGTCGAGCCCCATCGGGATGTACGCCGAGGGCCTCGAGTGCGGGCTGTGCTCGTCGATGGGCAGACCGGCGAGGAACGCGGCTGCGTGCAGCGTGGAGGCGACCTGACACACGCCGCCTCCGATGCCGTCGATCATCTCGCCGTCGTAGATCACGTGCGCCACGCGGTAGCCGCGGCCGATCGTGCGCGGGCCCACGCGTTCGTTGAACGACAGCCGCTCGCCCGGCGCGATGACGGCGCCGTCGAGCGCCTCGGCGGCGACGCGCACGTTGACGGCGCGGGGCCCCTCGTCGCCGCGCATGCGATAGCGCGTGACGTAGCTGCCGATGATGACCGGCTCGCTCGCGCGCGCGATGCGCGCCGGATCCACGGGGGGCGGACGATCACGCACGACGAGCTCGAAGCGCCGCTCTCCTGCGTCGAGCCCCGCGACCACACGCGCCAGGGACGCCTCGACGTCGATCGACCGACCGCGCAGCGGTGGCGACACGAGCCGGCCCGCGTCGTCGATCTCCGCGCCCATGGCGCCACGATCGAAGCGGCTCGCGAGCGATTGGATCGCCACACGAAGGGCCTCCGCGTCGAAGCGTGGCGCGAGCGTCACCCGCACGCGTCCGAGGCGTGCCCGTACACGCGTGCCGAGATCCGCGAGCCCATCACCGCTGCGGCCGATCGCGAGGAGCGCTCGCGCGCAGGCATCGACGTCGAGCGAGTAGCCGATCTCCGCGCGACGGAGGCGCTCGGTCGTGGTCCCCGCCTCGAGCCAGATCTCCTCGTCGAGCCAGCGCGTCGCGTGGTCGCGTACGAGCGCGCGCGGATCGGTGTCGTGATCCACGCGGACCCCAGCCACGATCACGCCCTCGACCGCCTCACCTTCTCGCGGCGTCAGCGCCCACGCGATCGAGCTGGCGGCGATCACCGTCGTCAGCCCGACGACGAACGCGACGATCGCGCTCCTCCGCACGTGCGCGCCGCTCAGTCGCCGCTCGTGCCCGCGAGCGAATAGCGCGCCTGACACGGGAGCGCGGAGAACTGACCGCCTGCGCCCGTCGAGAGCAGCGCGAGCGAGCAGTCGAAGCCGGGCACGACCGCGATGTCGATGGTGTTCGTGGCGCTCATCACACGCGCCTCGAGCCCCGCATCGGAGCCGCCCGCATCACCCGCACCGGCGTCGAGGGTGGCAGCGTCAGTCGGGCCCGCGTCGCTGGTCGCGGAGACGAGCTGCACCCGACCCTCGATCGTCTCGGTCTGAACGAACCGGCACGCGGGGATGCCGTTCGCGGGATCCGCAGCCCAGCCGTCGATCTGTGACTGTTGCCGAAAACGGAAATCACCTTCCGCGTCGATCGTGCCCTGGCTCCGAGGACCGCTGCCGCCCATGCGCCAATAGGCGATCGTGTCGCTGCGGCGGAGCTCGGCGGAGAACGCGATGGTGGGGGATGGCGCGAAGCCCTGCCCACACGTGTTCTCGTCGAGCGTGCCCTCGAGCGCGAAGGAGCCCACCAGCGTGCCGGGTGCCGCTGGCTCTTTGCAGGCCATCGATCCGAGGAGGACCGGAGGGGCCGCGAGCGCGAGCAGCACGCCGCCGAGGGTGGCTCGTCGAGGAGGAGTGAGCATGGGGTCCGCGTACTTCGACGGCGATCACCGCGTCCACTTTTCGACCGGACGGGCGCGAACTGGATCGCGATGCGCGCGCCTTTCTACGATCGCGCGATGACCGCTCGTCTCTCGTCGCGTCGGGTCGCGTCCGTCGTCGGTGGCGTGATCGCGCTGGCCTCCGGCGCCGTCACCGCCGAGCTGACGCAGGCCTCCGCACCTCTCACACCGCGCGTGTCGGTGGTCGAGGGCGTGATGCCCACCGGGGTCGTCGCCGATCGCGGCGAGAGCACCGTCGAGCCCGCGCCCGCGTTGCCGCCCGCGGAGCCCGAGCCGGTGGAGGATGGCGCACCGCCGTTCCTCACCAGCGCCGATGCTGTGTCCTCGAACCTCCGCGGAGGCCGGCTGATCACGGGCGCCACGACGCACCGCTTCATCCTCTTCACGTTCGATGACGGTCCCGACGTCCGCTACACGCGCACGCTCCTCGACGCGCTCGACGACGCGGAGGTGCGCGCCGTCTTCTTCCTGACCACACGCCGCTTCGAGGGCCAGACGCCGTACGAGCGCAACCTCGCGACGATCGCGCGCGAGATCTCTGCGCGTGGCCATCGCGTCGGATCGCACTCGATGGATCACGTGCAGCTTCCGCTCGTGTCCACGCCCGATCTCGCCACGCAGGTCGATGGGAGCACGAGCCTCATCGAGCGAGAGCTCGGCGCAATGCCTGCCCTCATTCGTCCGCCGGGCGGCAGCCGCTCACCGCGCGTCGATGGCTACCTCGCGACGAACGGCTACACGCAGGTGCTGTGGAACCTGGGCACGGGTGACGTGCAGGTCCGCAGCGCGGAGGCCGTGCTCGACACGTTCCGTCGCGTGCTCGAGGTGCGCGAGCGCGATCACGGAGAGCGCGGCGGCATCGTGCTCCTGCACGACATCCACGCGTGGAGCGTCGAGGCCTTCCCGCGCATCGTCGCGTACCTCGATCGTCGCAACTGCGATCTGCTCGCGAGCGGCGAGGAGCTCTACGACTTCGTCGACGATCCTGCGTTCTTCTTCGAGGCGCGCCGCGATGGCGATGCGAACGATGCCGTCGCCCACGCCGACGTGCCGGAGCACGTGATCGCGACTCGTCAGATTCGCGCGCGCGCGCGAGCCGAAGCGCGTTGCGACGATCTCGAGGCCCTGGAAGCGCGCATCGCGGGCGACTGAGTTGGTCTGGGTCGAGGGACCTCTGGCCCCTCGAGCTCCCCCGGGTTCTCCCGTGCTCGCTCACTCCGTGAGCTGCGCGCGTGTCCGATCGCCGGCTCGCCTCGTCGCTCCGCTCCTCGACTCGACTCCTGCTCCTGGGGGAGCTGCGCTCCCCCGCCGCAAGGCGCCCCGCCCAATTCGGCGACCGAGAGCGATTCTTTCTCGGTCCCTGAGCGTCGCGCCAGGAGTGGGTCCGCGGCGCGCGACCCAGCGCTCGTCGAGCCCTACTCCGCGCGGAGGTAGCCGCCCTTGAGGAGCTTCACGAGGATCGTGCTCGTGTCGACGTCGGACGCGAGGCTCTTGTTGAGCACCGTCTCGACGCTCCCGTAGTTGTGCGCGAGCTGGAGCACGTCGAGATCCTCGGCGGCCAGATCACGCAGCGGCGGCACGAGCGGCACCGACACCTGCACCGACGCGCGCAGCGGGGGCATGTCGTCTCCGAGGCGACGGATCTCGTCGATCTGCCGCATCGCCTCCATGAGGATGCCTTCGGTCGACATCTCGATGCGCTCGGGGAACTGACGCCCCTCGTCGGGCGCGTCCATGTCGAACTGGCCCGTGGACCAGCCGAGGATGCGCATCAGGCTCTTCATGGGCGCGACGTCGTAGTGCTCGTTCACGACCGCGAAGATCACCCTGCCTGCGTCGATGAAGAGCTTGCCCGTGTCGTTGCGGTCGGTGCGGATCACGAGCACGCCGCTCTTCTTCGACGCGCTGAAGAGCTGGAGCAGATCGGGGAGCGGGATCTCCGCGATCGACCCGCTCATCGTGCGCACTTGCGACGTGCGACGGCCCTGGCTGATGTCCTCCATCAGCGCCTTCGCGTCGCTCGCGTTCGCCGCGTCCCCGGCGACCACGACCTTGATGATCGAGGTGCCGATGAGGATGCGGTCACCCTCGGAGAGCGCCGATCGCTTGATCTTCTCGCCGTTGACGAAGGTCCCGTTCGTCGAGCCGAGGTCTTGGATGAACATCTGGTCGCCGGTCACGGTGAGCTTCGCGTGACGACGCGAGACCATGTCCTCGACGAGCACCATGTCGAGCTCGCTCGAACGCCCCACCACGATCTCCTTGTTGGGAGGAAGTGGGAACTCGCCGCCTTGGTACTTGCCCGAGATGAAGCGCAGCGCGTACTGCTTCGCGGCTGCGGCTTGCCTCATGCTCGGGGGCGGGGGTGGGACTTTCGGAACCGGAGGCTCCATCGGTGCGAAAATCCTAGAGAACTCGGGGCCCCGCGGTCAAGGCTTGTGCAGACCCGGCAGCGTATTCGTTCCTGGTGTTTCCCTTCGATCCCGGTGACGTCTTGGGCATGATGGCCGCGATGCGCGTCTGGGTGCTCGCTTGCCTGATCGCATGGACAGCATCCCGCGCGGCTGCCCAGGCCCCGGATCCGTCGCTCGAGTGGCGGACGATCGAGACGCCCCACTTCCGCATCCACTACCACCAGCCCCTGGGCTACCTCGCGCGGCGGACGGCGGCGGTGGCCGAGCGCGCCCATGCGCCGCTGGTCGAGGTGATGGGCTCGTCGCCCACCACGCGCGTCGAGATGGTGCTCTCGGACGAGTCGGACTCGGCCAACGGATCCGCGACCGCCCTGCCCTTCGACACCATTCGCCTCTACGCCGAGGCGCCCGACGATCTCTCGCCGCTCGCCGACTACGACGACTGGATGACGATGCTCGTGACCCACGAGCACGCGCACATCCTCCACCTCGACCAGGCCACCGGCATCGCCGCCGTCATCAACGCGATCCTCGGCCGCACGTACATGCCCAACCACGTGAGCCCGCGCTTTCTGCTCGAGGGCGTGGCGGTGTGGCAGGAGACGGAGCTCACCTCCGCAGGGCGATTGCGCTCGACGCAGTGGGACATGTACCTCCGCATGGATGCGCTCGAGGATCGTCTGCTCGATCTCGCGCAGGTGGTGAACGAGGCCGATCGGTGGCCGCACGGCAACGCCGCGTACTTGTACGGCAGCCGCTTCGTGCAGCGCGTGGCGCGGGTGCACGGCCGCGAGGCGATCGCCGAGGTGATGCACGACTACGCGGACTCCGTCTTGCCGTACGGGATCAGCCGCGTGTTTCGTCGGGCGACGGGGCGAGGCGTCGAGGAGCTCTGGGACGACTTCCGTCGCGAGGAGATCGCAGCGGCCCGCGCCACGCTCGCGCGCGTGGAGGCGGAGGGACGTGTCGAGGGCACGCGCCTGACGAGGCACGGCGAGCTGGCGCGCTCACCGCGCTACCTGCGCGATGGCCGCCTCGTCTACCAGCGCGCCGACGGTCGCTCGCGGCCGCGCCTCGTGGTCGTCGATCCACGCGGCGACATCGAGGCCGAGATCGTGCGCATGAACGGCGGCGGCGAGGCGTCGGTGCTGGCCGATGGACGCACGCTGCTCTACGCGCGCGTCGACGCGTACCGCGACATCTACTCGTTCTCCGATCTGTTCCAGCGTGACCTCGTGACCGGCGAGGAGCGACGCCTGACCACGGGCCTACGCGCCCGCGAGCCCGACGTCTCGCGAGACGGTCGCTGGGTCACCTTCGTCACCTCTCGGGCGGGCGCCTCGCACCTCTGGATCGCGCAGCGCGAGGACGTCCCCGGCACGATGCGCGAGCTCGCGCGCGGGCCGATCTACGCGCAGCTCTACACGCCGCGCTTCTCGCCCGACGGCCGCACGATCGCCTGCTCGCGCTGGATGCCCGGCGGCTACCGCGACGTGATCCTCGTGGACGTCGCCTCCGATCGCGTCACCGAGATCACACACGATCGCGCGATGGACACCGGGCCCGCGTGGTCCAACGACGGGGCCACGCTCTACTTCTCCTCGGATCGCACGGGGATCGCGAACCTCTACGCGCATCACCTGCCGACCGGTGCGCTCTCGCAGATCACGAACGTGATCGCGGGCGCCTACCAGCCCGCGATCTCCGACGACGGCACGCGGCTGGTCTACGTCGGGTACACGAGCTTCGGCTGGGATCTGTTCGAGCTCGATCTCGCACACACCACGCCGCGGCCCGCGCAGCCCTACCACGACACGCGTCCGCCTCCTGCGGTCACCGACGCGCTCTTTCACGCCGAGAGCCGCGACTACGATCCGCTGCCGACGCTCTACCCGCGCTCGTACCTGCTCGACCTCGCATCGGACTCGTGGGGATCGCAGATCGGGATCTCGTTCGGGGGCGAGGACGTGCTCTCGTTCCATCGCTGGAGCACGCGCCTCGGCATCGGCGTCACGCGCGGCACGTGGCAGCTCGACGCCGGCTACTCCTACAACCGCTCGCCGCTCGGCGTGTCGGCGCACGTGTTCCGCAACGAGTCGCGCGCGGGCGGGCTCGAGGTCGCGGGGCAGGATCGCAGCTGGACGCAAGAGGCCGTCGGCGCCAGCGCGGGCGTCAGCTACCGCTTCCCCGAGTCGTTCCGCTCGATGTCGATCGGTCTCTCGTACGGAGCGACCTACACACGCGCGACCGAGCCGTTCGCGCGCGCCGACGAGCTCGACCCCAACACACCGCCGCCGGTGCGCCCCGAGATGGGCTTCTTCTCCACGCTGCGCTTCGGCTGGAGCTACTCCGACGTCGAGCAGTACACGTACGACATCAGGCCCTCGAACGGCCGTTCGATCTCGCTCTCTGCGTCGGTCTCCGATCCCGTGATCGGCAGCCAGTACCAGGCGCTCACGCTCGACTGGTCGATCCGACAGTTCGTGCCGCTGTGGGAGCTCCACGTGCTCGCGTTCCGCTACGCGGGCGGGATCAGCGGCGGTGATCTCGAGCGTCGAGGGCTCTACGCGGTCGGCGGGTTTCCGAGCGCGAATCCGTTCGACTCGATCCTCGCGCCCGTGGTGCTCGGTGGCGCGGCGCTGCGCGGCTATGCGTCCAACGCGCGCATCGGAACCCAGTTCCACCTCGCGCAGGCCGAGTACCGGTTCCCGATCTACCGATTCAACCTCGGGCACGCGACGCTGCCCGTGTACGTCAATCGCCTGTACGCGACGGTGTTCTGCGACGTGGGCGACGCCTTCTTCGGCAACTTCGACGTGAGCACGCTGCGCGTGGGCGCAGGCGCGGAGATCCTCCTCGACTTCACGCTCTTCTACCTGCTCGCGTTCACGATCCGCGTCGGCTACGCGCGCGGCTTCATGGAGGGCGGCCTCGATCAGGTCTACGGGCACCTCGGTGTGCCTTTCTAAATGAGCGCTGCTCGTCGCTGCGCTCCTCACATCGCGAGGGGCGCACCCCTCGCCCAACTCGCTGTGCGAGTCGGGCCCCACTCCCGCGGGGTTCGACTCCGCTGCGCTGCGTCTCACCCCCGCTTCGCGTTCCGACGCGGGGCCCCAGCCCCACGTCGACGCTTCGAGCATACGTCGAGGCGTCCTTCACTCGAGCTGGAGTCGAGGCGTCCCTCACCGAGCTGGAGTCGAGGCGTTCCTCACTCGAGCTGGAAGAAGGTGACGACGTTCTCGCCGAGGTCGCCCACCGCGCAGAAGTGCAGACCACCGACGCGTGCGTCCTGCGTCACGTCGGCCTCGGGGTAGATGCCGACGAAGGTGCCGAACGCGATCGGGAGCGCTTCGGGGAGCGCGCGGGTGAAGTCGAGGGGCTCGCCTGCGATCACGTCGCTCCGGAGGAAGCGGCGCACGTACATGCCTCCTGTCGCGGGCCCGCTCACGATCGCGATCCACGCCTCGCTCTCGAGGAAGCGCGCACGAAAGCTCGTCGGTGGGAGGATCGTGGGCGCGCTCCACGTGCCCGCCGACGGGCCCGTGGCGGGGCGGTGGTAGTAGACGACCTCGCCGCTCTGGGCGCGTGCGAGCAGGTGCGCGTCGCGCGTGATCCGATCGATGAAGAGATCGTTGGTGGACGCGATCGTGTCGTCGATCGGCGGCACGAGCGCGTTCGTGAAATTCGCGGGCTCGGTGCTCGTGAGGTCGGCTTCACCCAGCAACGTCGCGAAGCGCCAGTCGGGCGCGAGGCCCGAGACGACCTGCCCGAAGAACGTCACGGCGGAGGTTCCTTCGACGAAGCCCGCGTGCGCGTAGGCGAAGTCGTTGTAGCCGCCGATCGATCCGGCGCGTGGTCCGTTCCAGCCGCCGCCGTAGTCGACGACGTAGGAGAACGTGCCGCCTCCGCCGTCGACGACGTTGGTCCACCACGCGAGGCGATCGCCTGCGGGCGACACGGCCGCGCCGACGTAGTTCGCGCTCGCGCCGGTGGGGATCGCGATGGGCGTGCAGCTCGCGGTCGTCGTCGCGAGATTGGTGATGCACTCGGTGACGCGGCCCGCCACGACGTCCACGCCGTAGGTGTGGAGCGCGGTCTCCGTCGCGATCGTGGCGGTGTTCTGCTGCACGTTCGCGAGCGGGATCGTCGCGATCTGGACCCAGCCGGTGGGGTCGCGACGGAACACACCCACGCGTCGGTTCACGTTCACGTCGCAGTCGCCCGCGACGCTCGGATCGCAGAGGTCGTCGACCCAGTAGAGATCTCCGGCTGCGCGCACGAGGTGACCGAGGTGTGGGCCCCAGCCGCCGAACATCGCTCCAGGCACCACGCGATGCTGGTTCGTCACCCGCTCCACGGTGATGCGGACCGGCATCGGCCCGATGTCGGGCTCGTACGCGTCGATCAGGGGCGCGTCCGCGCTCGGGGCATCGAGGGCGACAGCATCGACGCCGACGTCGAGCGCGGATGCGTCGTCGTCGTTCGTGGCGTCCGTGCCTGCGTCTGATGGGGCATCGGGAGCGCCGCAACCCGCGAGGAGGGTCAGCGAGCCAGCGAGCACGAGAGACGGCGCGAGATGCACAGCCCGAGAGTACGCGAGGACCCGATCCGCGATGCGCTCGGGTCAGCGGCGTAGCGCGCGCAAGAGGCCGTACCACTCCTGCCGGAGCGCGATGTCCTCGGCGTGGAGCGCGCTCGCCTCGGTCGTGAGCTGATCGACCCGCGACACGCCGTCCGCGATGGAGGTCGAGAGGCGTGTGCGCACCACGCTCGCGCTCGTCACCGAACGCAAGGCCTCCATCGCCTCGCGACGCTCGTCGAGCGCCACACGCTCGACGCGGAGATCGTCCTCGACGCGTCCGAGCTCGCTCCGCAGATCGAAGAGCCGATCGGCGATCACGCGCAGGCGTGGTGCCTCGGGGCGATCGCCGAGCAGCGCGAGGAGCGCGGGCACGTAGCGCGCGTCGGGCTCGCTCGCGATGCTCACGGTGCTCGTCGTCTGCTGCACGAGATCGAGCGCGATCTCTCCTCGTCCATCGGACGCGAAGTGCACGGGAGCGAACACGCCCTGCGGCGTGACGATCGCGCCTTCGGGCAGCGTCCGAGGCGCAAAGCCGGGAACGTTCTCGACGAAGGCGTACGCGGTCTCGTCGATCGCGTGCGTCGCGTGCATCACGAAGCCCTCGTGGCGCACGGCCTCCAGCGAGAGCGTGAGCACCCCGCCCGCGAGGCTCGTGCCGCGGACCTCGGCCTCGGTCGCGCTCGACACACGATCGACGGTGATCGATCGCTCGATCGCGAACGGCACGAACGCGTGCGCGTGCCCCGGGATCGCGCCCGTCACGCCGTCGCCGACGAAACGATCGTCGGCGTAGATCGAGACGGGCCCCGTGAGGAGCGCTGCGTCGCTCGGGTTGCGAAAGAGCACGGATCGGTAGGGGTGCACGGCGCTCAGCGCGCCTCCAGGCGAGGGCTTGAACACGAGCGCGATCTCGCCCTCGGTCGTCGTGTCGACGAAGGGAACGAGCCCCGACTCGCCGCGTCCGAGATCGAAGCCAGGCACCGAGGAGAAGACGCCGCCCTCTTCGTTCGTGTGCTCCTCGAACGCGAGCATCGCGCCCGACGCTCCTCGGCTCGCCGTGCTCGAACCGGAGCCTTCTCCCGCGCTCGGCGTGGCGTCACCGACACGCATGCCCGCGCGCGTCGAGCGCTCGGGGAGATCACGCTGCGCGAGGCCATAGGCGAGGTTCACCTCGGAGGCGGGACGCGCGTTGCCCAGTCCGAGCGCCGCGATGGGCGCGTCGCGCTCGGCGGTCTCGTCGCGCACGAGGTGTCCGTTCGCGTCGAAGTGCGGGCGGTACGAGGTGCGGGCGTCGCGCAGATCGAAGCGGAACGAGAACGGCACCTCCGTCGAGAGGGTGAGGGCCACGTCCTGCCACGCCTCGCTCGTCGGGTTGTCGATCACTGCGAGCCCCTGCACGTGAACGCGACGATCGGCGCCCACCACGAGCCGGTAGCTCGGCCTCCACGCCGAGGCCTCGGTCACGTAGCTGACGCGGATCTCGCCGTCGCCTTCGTTGCGCAGGCCCACGCGCAGTGTGACGTCGGTGCCCGCCTCCGCGGGAAGCAGGCGAACACCCGTGATGGCGGCGCGCTCGGTCGCGCCGACCACTGTCAGCGATCGGATCACGTCGTCGACCTGCGCTGCCGGCACGACGAGATCGAGCTCGCCGTTCGGCGCGTGCCCGCGACGCTCGAGGTGCGCGAGACCGTTCTCGTAGAGCACGACACGCTCGAGCCGCAGCGGAGCGTCGCTGTGCGCGCTGCGCACGATGTCGGTCGCGCCTGCGCACCCCGACGCGGAGCTGCTCGTCGCAGCGCCGAGCACGACGGCCGCACCAAACCACACGCGTCGCGTGAGCGACGCTCCGAACAGGATCGAGAGCCTTCTCGAGGACATGGAAACCTCCACACGCGGGTCTACGCGGCGCGTGCAGAGGTCGCGGTCAAGGCTCGGTAAAAGCCTCGCGTGTCGGAGAGCTCGAGGGCGACAGGTCCCTCGACCCAGACCAACTCAGCTTCCCACCGCCCGCCGGCGAGCCATCGAGATGAACCCAGTGGACGGGTCACGCGGGCGGGGGCCTCCGCTCCGCGTGTTGTCTCCGCACCGACGCTGCGCTGCGACCCCCGCCCGCGCGCCCCTCGCGGCGACTTTCTCATCAGGACCGAGAAAGAATCGCTCTCTCGGTTGCGGGATTGGTTGGGGCGCCACGCGGCGGGGTCTGCGCAGCAGACCCCTGGAGCGGGAGTGAGGAGGAGTCTTCGACGATCGAACGACGGGGAGCTCGAGGGGCCAGAGGTCCCTCGACCCAGGCAAACTCAGAGACCGCCGACGACCTGGGCCTCGGGGATGAGGATGCGAACACGTGGCGGCGTCGAGGGATCCTCGTCGACGACGATGGTGCCGACCTCCACCTCGAGCGTGCCGCCCGCGCCGACGGTGAAGCGCTCGCTGCCGAGGATGTCCACGAGCACCGTGCCCGCGGGCTGGCTCGTGAGCATCACCTCGCCCTCGAACGAGGTGCGGCTGGTGTGGCGGCCCTGCGTGTTGATCACCACGAGCGCGTAGTCACCCGAGTCGATGCGACGCTCGAACGCGATGATGCCGGCGTCGCTCTCGTCGGCGACGCGATCGGTGGACCACACGACGTCGAAGCTGCCGTGCGTGAACGCGGCGTAGCCGCGACGGATGCGCGTGAGGCGCGCGACCCATTGGAACGTCGTGCCGCCGGTCTCGTAGTTCGACCACCAGAGCGGCTCGCGGTTCGCAGGATCATTGCCGCCCGCGAAGTCCTGCTCGGTGCCGTAGTAGAGGCACGGGATGCCGTCCTCCGTGAGCAAGTAGGCGAGCGCCGAGCGAAGCGCGTCGAGGCCTCCGGCGTCGGGACGGTCGTAGAGGAAGCGCGGGACGTCGTGGTTGTCGATGAAGTTCACGAGCACGTCGCGCGGGCGCGCGCCGATGCCGCCTTCTTGCGGGACATCGCTGTAGTTCGTGTCGCGCTGATCGTAGAGGCGGCTGATCTGCGTGGTCGGCCCCTCGCGCGTGAAGACGTCCCCGAAGACCCAGAACTTGTGGGAGAAGTAGAAGACCGAGTCGAGCATGCCCGGCTGCGTGTAGGAGCCGATGAGCTCGTCCGAGCCGTCGAACGCCTCGCCGAACATGAAGAAGTTCGTCTTGCCGGCGGCCGCGAGGTTCTGACGAATGCGCGGCGCGAAATCGAGCCAGAAGCCGTCCTCGACGTGCTTGAGCGTGTCGATGCGGAAGCCGTCGATGTCGGTGGCGAGGATCCAGTTCGTGTAGACGCGCACCATCTCGTCGCGCACGCGCTGATCCTCGGTGGCCAGATCCTTGAGGCCACCGGGGAAGTCGCCGTAGAGCACCTGCTCGCGGATGTCGTAGTCGGTGACGCGACCGCGGCGGTGGTAGACGCTCGGGTCCTGGAAGAGCACCGGGTTGGGCGGCACGCGGAAGATGTCCGGCATGTCGAAGAAGCGGACGGGCGCGGGGCCCGACTCGCCGAGCGACGTGAACGCCTGGATGCCCCGGGGGTCGTAGTCCGGGTCGTACTCGGTGATGCGCGTGAGCGGGCTGCGATCACCACCACCGATCAGCGTGTCGTCGGGCTGACCGTTGTTGTTGATGTCGTAGTAGAAGACCTGCCCGAGGTGGTTCGTGACGATGTCGAGGATCACCGACATCCCGCGATCGTGCGCCGCGCGCACGAAGGCCCTGAGCGTCGCGAGATCGCCGAAGTGCGGGTTGAGGCGCTCGAGATCGACGGCCCAGTAGCCGTGGTACGCATCGAAGCCCGCGTCGTAGTCGACGTTGAGCACGATGGGGCTGATCCACAGCGACGTGACGCCGAGGTCCTCGAGGTAGTCGAGCTGATCGATGATCCCCTGCCAGTCGCCGCCCTGGTAACGCGCGAGCGCGGAGGGCGCGATGCGGTGATCGGTCGCGGCGTCGCCGTTCGCGAATCGGTCGGTGAGCAGCTGGTAGATGATCTCGTCGCGCCAGTCGTCGACGTGCGGCGCGAGCTCGACCTGCCCGAGCGTGCCGAGCCCATCCTGGGCGCACGAGCCGAGGCCCAACGACAGCCCGATCGCTGCGAGCGCGACACCCTTGGTGATCGTCTTGGTCATGGCGCGTACGACGTGGAGCTGAACCACCACTCGACACTCACTCCGAGGAAGTGCTCGAGGTCGCGCGACGCGCGCGGATCGGCTGGGTTGAGGAGCGCGCGCGCGCCTGCGTCGCGGGCGCTGAGCACGTACTGCACGCGGATGTGCGGGCGCGAGTACGTGCCGCGCCCCCAAGGAGAGACGAACGGCATGATGCCGAGCTTGAAGATGCCGCCGCCCTCCCCGTTGCCGGTGAGCTCGTCGAGCGCGAGCGACTGCATGCCTTGGTAGGAGAGATCGAGCGCGACGCCCGCGACCTGTCCGAACCACACGTGCGGACGCACGGCGATCGCGCCCTCGCTCAGCGAGCCGCGGTTCCACACCGCGGGATCGGCGTCGTGATGGATCTGCCACCAAGCGCCGAGCTGGAGGCCGACGCCGATGTCGGCGTTCTCGGTCCACTCCCAGTTGGCCGAGAGCGCGAGGCGGATCTGCTCGGCGCGGCCCGTGGTCACCACGGTGCCCGTGCGGAACGGCACGCCGAGCGGGTCGTAGACGCCCAGGCCGCGCGCGTAGCGGAAGAACAGGTTCGCGAAGGTGTGCGAGTCGCTGAGGTAGCCGCCGAGCTGTGCGCCGACGACGAAGCCCGAGTCCTCGGGCAGGCCCTCGACCGTTCCGTCGCTGCGCGTGCGCTGACCTGCTGCGAGCCAGTGCTGCTCGCCGTAGAGCACGCCCTTGAATCCGTCGCGCTCCATGCGACCGAGCGGCCAGTACGTGAGACGCCCCGAGAGCACCGTGCGCGGTCGGTCGAGGATGTAGATCTCGTCCGGAAGAAATCCGGTGCGCGCGGGCACGAGATCCGTCTGCCGCTGGAACGGGTTGTTCGGCTGCGACATGCCGACCTGCACCGCGAGCTCGAGGTCGTCTTCCAGCGCGTACCTCAGGCCGCCGCCGACCATGTTGAGGTTGTCCATCGGCCAGAAGTTCATGAGGTAGACGTCGTCGCCGCGGACCATGCGCGATCCGCCCCAGATCGAGAGGCCGCGCGTGAGGATGTGGTTCGCCTCGGCGAAGAGGTTCCTGATCGCGATGCGCTCGGCGAACTCGCCGTCGTAGTGGAAGAGCGGTCCCGCGTACGCGACGGTCGCGACGATGCGCGTGTCGACACCGAACATCGTGTCCTCGCGTCGCAGCTCGAGCTCCGCGTACGTGTCGTCCTCGTCGATGCGCGGCGCGAACGTGACGATGCGCGTCTGCCTTCCGCTCATGCCACGGAGGTCGGTCGCGGCGACGATGCGTCCGTACGAGCCGAAGCGAAATCCGTCGAGGAACTGCTGCGCAGGATCCCGCGCCGGCGGTGGCGCGGGCGCGTCGTCGTCGTCGTCCTCCGGCGACGCGGTCGTCGCGGCCTCGAGCGTCGCTTCGGAGGGAGCGAGGGCGTCTCGAGGAGGCGGCACGTCGGTCGGCGACGTCTCCGGATCGGGGTCGTCGGCGAGCGACGACTCGTCGGTCTCTTGCGCGTGTGCCCGCGACGTGAGCATCGCGAGCGCGAACAGGACGACGACGTGAGGTCTCGAGGAGGCTCGCAGCACGGGCGCGACGATAGCCCGGCCCTCGCGTCCAGAGCACGCGGAACCAATCTGGGATAGCGTCGCGAGGTGCGCGCCGTCCGCCAGCTCGTGCTCGTGCACCGCGTGGCGTTGGCGGCCGCGTTCTGGCTGAGCCTCTCGGCGGCGCTCGCGTCGCTCGCCGTGGCGCACGTGCTGGCGTTCGCCGTGGACGACTCCCTCCACGGAACGGTCGCGACCTCGAGCCTGCTCGCCGTTCTCGCGCTCGGAGCCGCGCGCATCGTCGTCGGCATGATCCAGAGCGTGGTCACCGTGAACCTCGGGCATCGCGTGGCGACCGACCTCCGCGCGCTCCTTCTCGACCGCGCGCTCGGCGACGAGGCACGCGCGCGCTGGTCCGCTCAAGAGCTCGCCACCCGCGTCTCGCACGACGTCACGGGCGTGCAGGCGCTCGTGGCGTTCCGCGCGCCAACGGCCTTCGCGGATCTCCTCGCCGGGCTCGCCCTCGTCGGCTTCGCGCTCTCGCGCGATCCCTGGGTCGTGCTCGCGAGCGCGACGCCGATCGTGCTCTTGGCCATTCCCACGTGGCTCGTGGGTCGACGAGCGGCTGCGCGCTCGGACGACGCACGCACTGCGTACGGACGTCTGGTCGAGCACGTCGTGGAGGCGATCGCGGCGGGGCGCGTGCTTCGTCAGCACGGGGCCATCGAGCACACGCTCACGCGGCTCCGTGACGAGCTCTCGCGGTTCGAGTCGACGGCGCTGCGCGCGCGGAGGGTGGCGCTGACCGCGAGCCCGATGCTCCAGATGGCAGCGCTGGTCGGCGCGATCGCCGGTCTCGCCACGATCGCAGTGCGCGTGCACGGCGGTTCGCTCGCGCCCGCGTCCGCGTTCGCGCTCGTCGCCGCCCTCTCGCTCGCTGCGCGGCCCGTGGTGCGGCTGGCGTCGTCGCCCTCGGAGCTCGGCACCTATGGGCCGCTCCTCTCACGCGTGGACGCGTTGTTGGATCTGCCGGCGGCGCCGTCGCCCGGTCGCACGGCGCGCCCGCCCGACGGCCTCGAGCGCATCCAGCTCCGCGGCGTGATCGTGCGACGAGGTGAGCGCACGGTGCTCCGCGGGGTGGACCTCGAGGTCAGGCGAGGCGAACGCGTCGCGATCGTCGGGGACAACGGGAGCGGGAAGTCGACCTTGCTGGACGCGCTGGTCGGCCTCGTGCCCCACGAAGGTTCGATTCGGATCGACGAGCGTGAGGTCGAGAGCCTGGATGCGTGGAGCGCGTGGGGCCCGCAGGAGCCACTGCTGCTCGAGGGCTCGCTGATCTCGAACGTCGCGCTCGGCGCGAGCGATCCCGATCGAGAACGCGCCGCGCGAGCGCTCTCGAGAGCGGGCCTCGCGATGGATGGGCGCGGCGGGCTCGACGCGATGCTGGAGCCAGGCGGTCGCAACCTGTCCGTCGGCGAACGACAGCGGGTGTGCCTGGCGCGCGCCCTCTACCGCGAGCGGCCGATCCTCGTGCTCGACGAGCCGACGGCGGCGCTCGATGTCCGCGCCGCGCGAGCGTTCGCCGAGGACCTCGGTCGTGTGCTGGCGGAGAGCCCTGCGACGGTGATCGTCGCGACGCACGACGAAGCGGTGATCGCCCGCTGCGACGTGGTGCTGGAGATCGACGCCGACGGCGTCACTCGGCGTCGGGAATCACCGCGAGCCGAACCCGTGACTCCGAGCGCGTGACGAGCGCCCGCCCCGTCGCGCCGTTGGCCCACGCGCCACGCCAGCGCTCGCGCGTCGCGCCAGCGCCTGCGGCGCCTTCGTCGGTCCAGTACGGCTTGCCGAACTGCTTCACGCACCAGTTGCAGGGCATCTCGTCCCAGGGCTCGAGCGTGTTATCCCGAATCTGCTCGATGCGACGCCGCTGCAAGTCGTGAACGAGCGACACCATGTTGCTGTGCCCTTCCGCCAGCGAGATCTCGCCGAGGTCGCCCAGGAGATCGCTGCGCGCACCGCTACCGGGCAGCCCAGAGAGCTGACAGCACAGGCTCATCTGCCCGCTCACATCGACATGCATCTGCTCGCTCTGCCATGGTCCGCAAGACACGAACTTGCGGTCGTCTGGAAATCCCATGGGAAGCGACACGGGCATGCGGAGTACGGCAGCCATCTGGTTCGCGCGGTCGCGAAGGTCTCTCCAGGCTCGCCGCGGCACGAAGAGGTCCTTGTCGAGCGGCGTGCCGGTGGCGTGAAGCCAGACCAGGTTCGCACGGCCCGCGCCGAGCTGCGCGGCCTGCAAGGCGAACGCTTCGAGCTCGTGAGAGTTGTGCGCGTTGAGGACCATCTGCAGATCGAACTGCAGCTTCCACGCGACGCAGCGCAGGATGGCCTTCATCACTTCGCGAAACGAGCCCTCGCCGCGGATGCGGTCGTGCGTGGCTTCCTCGGCTCCGTCGAGGCTGAACACCAGACGAGTGAGCGCATGTCGGCGCGACGGCACCTCGTCCAGGAGTGCCTCCAGCCTGTCGATCTGGGTGCCATTGGACACCGCGTGCCACGTCATCCCGCGTGAGGCGATGGCATCGAGGATTCGCCCAATCTCAGGATGCAGAAAAGGCTCACCGCCGGTGATCGCCACTTGGGTGATGGCATAGGCTCCGGCCTGGTCGAGCACGCGCTCGAACACCGCAACTGGGAGGTCCTTGGGCACGATCGCGGGGTCGCGGATGCAGTGCTGGCAGTTCAGATTGCAGCGATCCGTCAGGTGGAACGTGAGGATCCGCGTGCTCATCGATCAGCCGATCGTGGCGGTCCCCGCCGTGGACGTGCCGGGCGCCGTGCCCGTCGTCGCCAGGCCCGCGGTTCCGTTGCCCAACGTCGACGAGAACAGCACCGCCTGCGAGAGCGCACGACGGCGCTCAATCCGAGGGGCGAGATACGGTCGCTTGGGGCGCTTCGGCTCCGTTTGGTTCTTCATCTCGTCTTTCTCCGCTCGGTGTCCGATGCGCGCGGACGCGGGCGCGTTCAGCGGCTTCCCGATGATAGTCCACTCGCACCCCGCCGTCAGCCTCGTTTGCCGATACCTGCGCCATGTGAAACCTTGCGACCTTCGCATGTCCTGATCGGGAGGCACTATGAGGCAGAAGAAATCGTGGCTGACGGTGAGCGCGCTGTTGCTGGTAGCGCAAGCGAGCTGCGCGACGGGAGAGCCCGCTCCGGTCGTGGACCGTCCGTACGACGATTCGCTGGTTCTGCTCGGGGAGTTTCGGGGGCACGCGGATGTCGATGGGCTCCACATCGACACGTTTCTTCCGAGCCGTGCGGCCACCGATTCGCTCGGGGAGCTCGGCGTGAGCACGGAACCCCTCACGATGCTCACCAACGCCAGTGGCTTCGGTCGAGGTAACAACCCGCCGTCCTCCTACGAGATCGTCACGTGTCAGCCTGCTGCTGTGCCGCCCTGCGAGCTGCAGTACGGGCCACGAGTCGCGTTCGGCTTCGGGAGTGAGATCGAGCGCTGCGGCACGACCCCGGCGGGACGTTCGACGCGGTGCTACTCGTCCGACACCGAGCTCCGCATGTTCTTCGGCAGTGGCGTCGAAGTTCAGAACGTCTACCTCCTCTTCACCACGTTCCAGAGCGGCGGGGCCCCGTACGACCTGCGACCCTACGACGGAACGGACGCGGTACTGGGGCTCTCGGGCAACATCGGTCACGTCTATCGATACGGCACCCTCGAGAGCCTGGATGGTGTCCCCGGCCCCACGGCCCCCGCCCCGAACCTCGATTCGCCCTACCACCAGGCGAGTGTGCGCCGCTGGCGCTTCTCGCTGCCGGAAGGCGCAGTGGAGGATCCAGCGTTCGGCTTCGCGGGCCAGGTGTACGGCACGCTGTCGACCGTGCCGCACGCGCCGCACCAGGTGAGCGTGCGGGGGAACGGCGCGCCGACGCCAGGTGCCGTCAGCTCCGGGTGCATGTCGCAGACGACGGACTACACCGTGGTCGCCTCGGTCGACCCGCTGCTCCCCAACCACCCCGCGGGAACGTCGCAGGTCTATCGGGTGCGCCGCCGCACGGGCGAGGCGGTCATGGTCAGCGTCGATGGCTCGGGCGTACCTGGCGATGGCAGCTCGACGCATCCGTGTCTGAGCGCGGATGGCGTGCTGGTCTCGTTCGAGTCCACCTCGAGCAACCTCGTGGCGGGCGACGTGAACGGCGTCTCCGACGTCTTCGTTCGCGACACCAGCGCTGGGAGCACCGTGCTCGCATCCCCCGCAGCGTCGGACTGCGGCCGCGGCGGTGGCTCCATCCGCCCGCAGATCTCGGACGACGGCTCGGTCGTCGCGTTCTCTTCGACGTGTGCGACCCTGTGCGGCGGCTCGGACCAGGCGACAGGCTGCTACACGGGGCGTCGGCAGGTCTATCGCTTCCTCCGCGCGAGCGGGACGCTCGAGGGCGTGAGCGTGCGGACGGGGACGTCCGGCGCGATCTCGTCGAGCACCCGGTGGGGAGGCGCGGGCGCACCCCTCAGCGCAGGCACACACAACTCGCATCTGGGTGGCCTCAGCGCCGACGGCTCGCAGATCGCGTTCGTCTCGAGCGCGTACGGGGTGGGCGCGCTCGGATCCGCGGCAGACGACACGGCGACCCGCGACGTCTTCGTGCGAAGCACGAGCGCATCGACCACCACACGCATCTCGAACGATCGCGGGGGCGCCGTGGGCAGCCGCAACGCGCAGATCTCCTCGAACGGCGTGTGGGTGGTGTTCGAGAGCGCATCCAGCTTCCTGAGCGGAGACACGAACGGTCAGGTGGACGTGTTCCGCTGTGACGCATCGGGAGGCTCGTGTGGCCTCGTCAGCTCACCCAACGTCGTGGGTGGGTTCGGCTCGAACGGCGCCTCCGGGCGTCCGACCGTGTCGGGTGATGGGAGCTTCGTGGCATTCGAGTCGGCCGCCACGAACCTCATCGGCGGCGACTCGAATGGGGTCACGGACGTGTTCGTGCGCGACTTCCGCGACGCGGGCGTCACCCTGCAGCTCGTGAGCAGGAACGGCGCGGGCATGCTCGGCGACGGCGCGTCCACGCGAGCGTCGATCTCGCGCGACGGGGCGTACGTGATGTTCGAGTCGACGGCGCGAAACCTCCTCGCCGACTCGGCGGGCAACTTCGACGACGACGGGGAGTCCCCCGACGTGTTCGTCATTCGTCGCTGAACCTGCCTGTCCCGAGCGCGCCCTCGAGCGCAACCCGCAGCTCGCGGGGGCGCTCGAGGGAGTCCGGGCCCAGATCCACCGCCACCGCGGGCACGCTGCTCGCGAGGTGCGCCAACATCGCGAGCTGCCGCTCCACGCCGGTCGCCCCGTCCACGACGGCGATCGCACTCTCCTCGAGCAGTCTGCCCAGAAGGTCCGAAGGCGCCCGCGGCCGGACGAACGTTCGCGCCGCGAACCGTTCGAGCGTGACGATCCCGAGGACCGGAAGGCTCTCGGCCCTGGGCCGGACCACGCGCACTGCCTCGCGATCGGGATCGGGCAGCTTCTCGCCGCGAGGGAGGTCTGGGAACGCTGCGCGTGTGCGCGACGAGAGGTGGAACGCTCGCCCGAGCGGGGCGACGCGCGCGCCGTCCGTCAGGAAGACGGCGTCGTCCGCGAGCGGCTCGAGGCCCGTGGCGGCGAGCGCGAGCGTGGTCGTCGTCTTGCCGGTACCGCTGGCGCCGACGAGGAGCCAGGCGCCCTCTCCGACGCGCACGAGACCGGCATGCGCGTGGAAGCGGTCGTGCTCCCGCATGGCGAGCGCGAGCGCCATGAAGAGCATGCGACGTGTCAGCACGGCGAGCGTGGACGGGTCGGTGCTCGCGCGACCCTCGACGCGCACCGCGCTCCCGACACGACGCAGGGCGAGCCACGCCTCGCGGGTGGAGAGGAGCCAGCCGTGATCGAGCGTCGAGACCTGCACGGCGCCTTGGAAGAACGAAGGCGCGAGGCTCTCGGGGCGATGGGGTTCGTCGTCGTCGGCGCCCCAGGCGACCTCGATGTCGACTCCGATCGGCGTCGGGTCGCGCATCGGCGCCAGCGCGTGTGTGAACGGGGTGAGCCGTCCGGCGTCCCCATGGAACGTCACCGCGATCCCAACGCCATCGAGCACGAAGAGCCCGCGCGCCGTCATCGCGAGACCGAGCGCACGATGCGCCGCCAGCGCCGCAGGTGGAGGAGCACCGCGGGCGTGTCGTCCGCTCCATCGTGGGCCGCGAGGTAGGCGCGCGCGGGCCAGAGGGATCGGAGGCCGCTCGAGCTGGCGAGCTCCGCCGAACGAGCGACGTGTCGACAGAGTCCTGCCCCTGCGAGCGATGGCGCGTACCCGGCGCCGAGCCGCGTGCCATCGGAGAGCTGCTGAAGCCAACGCAGGGCGAGCGCGAGCGTAGGTGCGCGTCGGGCCTCCTCCGCCAAGGCGTCGGTGTGACCGGCCTCTCTCAGCGCACGCAGATCGCAGAGCAGGCGCGTCACGAAGCGTGGGTCCCCGCGATGGTGAACGAGCGCGTGATCGGCGAGCGCCGCGGCCGTCGCGCCGGGCGTGGGGAAGCGACCATCGTGGGACGGTGGCAGGTCGCGATTGGTGAAGTGCAGGTCGAACGGCACCCCATGCGGCGACACCAGCTCGGCGCTGCGTCGGTCGCGCTCCGCGCGCGAGGCACGCCCAGCGTGCAGCGTGGTGGGGACGTGTCGAAACGACCGTGCGCGGAGGTGTTGGATCGCGCGCGGACGATCGCGCCGGGCGAGCAAGACGTCCACGTCGTCCATCCACCGCTCGGCGGGTCGCGCGACGAGGGCGAGCAGCGCCATGCCCTTCACGAGCCGATGGGGGATGCCCGCGGCGTGGAGACCTCGCGACAGCCTCGTGGCCTCGTGTGCCAGCCACGTCGCGCGCGCGGCGCATGCGAGCGCTCCCTCTTCGAGGGAGGCGTGGGCAGCGCTCGGCACCGGGCCGACTCGTTCGAGCGCGCTCAGCGTAGCGCCTTCCACGCGGAGCGCAACCGCCCGCTCCGACATGTCGGCGTCCCATGGGACCGCTGCACCCGCGAGAAGTCGGTGGAGGCGCAGATCAGTCGGGGCGAACGAGCTGATCACCGATGAGCTCCTCGACGATGGCGGCCACGTCGGCGTCGATCGTCTCGCGAGGCGCTTCGTATCGCTCGGCGATCACGTCGACGAGCCGGTGTCGCGTCGCGGGGCCGGCCACGAGCGTCTTCCACACGAGCACGCCCGTCTCGTTCAGCGTGAAGTACAGCTTGGTGCCGAGGTGGAGAAGGAGGCCCGTGCCGTCCTTCAGCTCCGTGAGGAGCACTCGGGAATCCGCGCGCAGCGCGCTCTCGTGGGGATCGCTCATGACCAGAGGCTCCGGTCTACTCGGGGGGCTGTGGGATGTCGAAGGCTCTCGGTGAATGCGTCGACCGCCTCGGGCGGCAGTGCGACGCCCTCGACCTCCACCCACGCGTGGCCGATGTCGTCGCGTGCTTGATGGACGCGCGATGGCTCGACACCGATCACGAGCGTCGCCGCGGCGCCGTGGTCGCGACAGACGGCGTAGCGCGCGAGCGCGCGGTGAAGGCACGTGTCGGCCCGGGCTCGTGTGCGATCGAGCAACGCATCGCCGAGCTCGATGCCAGCGCGGAGCACGTCTGGGTCGATGGTGCGGCGCCTTCGCCTTCCATCCACCTTCCGCAGGAGGTCGTCGAGCGGCTCGCGCGAGAGCGCCTCGCGCAGCGAGCGACGAAGCGCGACGTAGCGCGCCAGGCTGCCAGCGAGCCCTCGCGGATCCTCGTACGCAGCGCGCGCGAGACGATGCCGGAGGCGGCTCACGCGAGCCCCCTCGGCAGGAGGACCTCGCCGACGCGCGCGCGCGGCTCGCCCCGGGTCGTGCCGCAGAGGACGGCGTCTCGGACAGCGAACGTGAGCGTCGTCGAGGTCACGGCGAGCACCGTGCCGGGGTGGGCGTGCTGCGCCTCGACGCGTCGGACCGCCCCCAACACCTCGAGGCCTCTCGGTCCCTCGAGCGAAGGGCCGCGGTCGTCGTCGGCGGCGACGCGACGGCGGAACATCTCGGCGTCGAGCGCTGGGTCGAGACGCAGGAGCGCGGGCGGCACCCGACCTTGACGTGAACCGATGCCGACCACGGGCCGCGCGCGCTCACCCCCCTCGGCGCGTGCCACGAGCGAGGGCAGCGCGCGCGCGGCTCGCGCGACGAGCGCGTGGAGGACGGCGTGGTGACCGCCCTCCCCGCGCGGGATGCGGTCCTGCCACCAGAGCGGGCCTGTGTCGATCACCTGGGTCATCTGGTGAATCGAGACGCCATACCATTCATCCCCCGAGAGGATGGCCCACCGGACCGGCTGGGGACCACGGCGCCAAGGCAGGAGGGAGGGGTGCACGTTCCAGGTGCCCAGCCGCGGTGCGCCGAAGACGTCCGCGCCCAGAGGTCGCGGGTGGCCGCAGACCACGAGGAGATCGAGGGCACGAGCTTCCGCGCGTGAGGGCGTGCGGGTGAAGACCGAGACGTGGTGACCAGCGTTGCGGAGCGTCTCCGGGACCTGTGCGCTGACGCCGAGGCTGCCGAGGTACACGCCGCGATCCTGAGCGAGAGCCGTGCGCGCGACAACGCCGGTTCCGTTCGCGACCGGCATTTGGCATCGTTGCGCCGGCGAACGGTTCGCTGGAGCCGCGCAACCTCCCCGCGCCCATGCCCCCGACCGACGCACGTCGTCTCCTTCCCGCGCGCAGCGTCCGGCTCGCGGTGGGCCTTCTCGGTGCGACCACCGCGGTCGCGCCGCTGCTGTTCGGCGGTGTGCTCGGCTGGACGGTGCCCGTGATCGCCGGGATGGCGTCCCTCTCGGTGCTCGCGTCGGCGTTCGCGGCGTTCCAGAAGTCACGGCCCCTGCCCCACGGTCTGCTGCTGCTCACGCTCGTCGCTGCGACGGTTTGGACGGCGCTGCAGGCCGTACCCCTTCCTTGCGCTCTGACGGAGTGGATCGCGCCCGACGCGTTCGAACACGCGACGCGGACTGCGGATCTCTTCCGCGTCGAGGCCCGCTGCACGCTCTCGCAGGATCCCGGCCGCACGCGCGAGGAGGTGCTGAAGGGGCTCGCGCTCGTGTCGCTGTTCGTCTCCGCGAGCCTCGTCAGCTCGATCGCACGGCGTGAGACGGTGCTCGCGATCGTCGTCGTCGCGTGCACCTCCGTTGGTGTGGCGGCGCTGGCGCATGCCGTGGTGTCGGCCGAGTCGATCTGGGGGATGTACGAGCCCGTCTACGGCTCCGCGCACCTCGGCCCCTTCGTGAACCCAAACCATCTCGGGGGTGTGATGGCCATGGGCGCTCCGGTCGCGCTCGGGCTCGCTGCCTCGAGCCGGCATCGCGATCGACGCGTCCCATGGCTCGCCGCCGCGCTGCTGATGCTCGCCGTCTTGGCGATCTCCCTGTCGCGTGGTGCGATGGTGGCCGTCGTGGTGGGCCTCGGCCTCTTCGGGTCGCTTCATGCGCGCGCGAGCGCGGGTCAGACGCGCTCGGACGGGCGCAGCGCGCTCGACCGCGTCCTCCTGCATCGTGCGACGATGGTCGTGGTGCCCGTGCTCCTGGGGGTGCTCGTGCTCGCCGCGAGCGCGGGGCTCGACGCGCTCATGCGCGAGCTGGGTGACACCGACTCGAGCAAGCTCCACGTCGCGGCGCGGGCGCTGGGGATGGCCATCACAGGGCCGTGGGTGGGTGTCGGTCGCGGCGCGTTTGCCGTCGCGTTCCTCGATCGCTCCGAGACCGCTCGCGTTCGCTACGAGTACGCCGAGAGCTTCCCCGCGCAGTGGGCCGTCGATTGGGGCATCGTGATGGGTCCGCTGCTCATGGCGGCGCTGGCGTACGTCGTCCTCCGCGCGATCGTGCAGGCGGACCGCCCGCACCTCTTCGGTGGGCTCGCGGGCCTCCTGACCTACGCCCTCCAGAACCTGGTGGACTTCGGCGTGGAGGTGCTCGGCAGCGCGTCGATCGCCGTGGTGCTCTTGGCGGGCGCCGCGACGGCGCGCGTGTCCTCGAGCCCCGCGCACGAGAGCGCCGTGCGTCGCTCCGTGGCGCTCGCGCTGAGCACGGGCGTGCTCACCCTCGTCGCCGTCGCTGCGCTCGGTCGGGGCGTGCACGCGCAGCGCGTGGAGGTGGTGCGCGCCGAGCTCGAGCGCCGACTCACGGCCGACGACCGCACGGCGTTCGCGGAGATCGTGCGCGAAGCGGCGGTCGCCCATCCGAGCGAGCCTGCGTTTCCGCTCTTGGCAGGGGCCGAGGCCGCGCGTCACGACGAGCCGCGGGCGCTCGCGTACTTGAACCGCGCGATGGTGCTCGCCCCGACGTGGGTCGCGCCACGTCTCGTCGCCGCGCGCTACCTCGCTGGTCACGGTCACTTCGATCAAGCGCTCCTCGAGGCACGCGAAGCGTTCGAGCGCGATCCGGAGCTCAGCGGCGCCGATGGCTGTCGCCTGCTCCAGGCCCGACCCACCGCCGACACGCTCTTGCGCCTCGCCGCGCGCAACGAGCACCGAGGTGCGAGCCTCACGACGCTGGTCACGTGCCTTCCCCCCGACGTCGCGGACGGCGACGCGGTGGACGTCGCCTTGCTCGAGAGCGAACCGGATCTGGTCGAGCCGCGTCTGCGGCGGATCGAGCGCGCCGTTCGAGCGGGGCGGCTCGAGGACGCACGTGCCTTCGCGGGCGAGCCCGACGAGGCCGAGGACCCGCGCATCACGCTGGCGCGAGGTCGAGCCGAGCTCGCCGCGGGAGAGCACGAGCGCGCACGGCAGAGCGCTGCGGACGCAGAGCAGCGGCTCCCTGATCCGTGGCCCGCGGTGGTGCTCCGCGCGCGCAGCGCCGCGGCCGCGGGTGCGTGGGGAGATGCGCGGGAGACGATCGGAGAGCTCCGCGGGCTCGCGGGCTCGGACATGGCCCGCCTAGGCGATGCAGAGGTCCTCCTCGGTGAGCTGGAGGCGAGCGGGGGCCACCGAGGCCAGGCCCTCGCGGCCTACGAGGACGCGTGGCGCTCGTTCGAGCGCCTCGATGCCCTCGAGCACGTGGCGGTGCTGGCCGCTTCGCTCGGAGACGACGGGCGCGCTGCGGCCGCACGCCGGACGCTCTGCGAGCACGAAGCGATGGCGTACTGCACACCTGCGCCGTGAGCCTGAATGCGGTCACGAGCACGCGACACGAACGACCCAGAGCCAGCTCGCCCGTCGGTCGAGTTCGCGCCACGATGCACGCCCCCATGCGCCGTCCGCACGACATGCTGGCCTCGACCGAAGGGAGACCGTGAGGGCCTCCGTCGGCGCGCTGGTGCTCGCGCTGATCGTCGCCGCGGCGGTCACTCCGCTCGTGCGCACCTTGGCGCGGCGCGCCGGGGTGGTGGACGCGCCCGGCGGGCGTCGCGTCCACACGAAGGTGATCCCGCGCCTCGGCGGGATCGCAGTGGTGCTCGGGTTCTTCGCGCCGCTCTTCGCGCTCGCGTTCACGCAGAGCGACGTCGCGGGCATGTTCTTCGAGGATCCGCTGCGCGCAGTGGGCCTCGCCGGCGGGGGGCTGCTCGTGGCCGCGCTGGGCGCGTGGGACGACATCCGAGGCGTTCGCGCGTGGCACAAGCTCGCGGTCCAGCTGATCGCGGCGCTCATCGCGTGGGGCTGCGGCTTCCGGATGGAGAACCTCACGCTGCCGTTCGTCGGCGAGCTCGACCTCGGCGTCTTCGGCCTGCCGATTACCCTTCTGTGGATCGCCGCCGTCGTGAACGCGATGAACCTGATCGATGGCCTCGACGGCCTCGCTGGCGGCATCGCGTTCTTCGCGTGCCTCACGAACTTCGTCGTCGCCGCACTGAACGGCAACCCGCTCGTCATGCTGCTCGCCGCCGCGCTGGGCGGCGCGATCCTCGGGTTCCTGCTCTACAACTTCAACCCGGCGACCATCTTCATGGGCGACTCGGGGAGCATGTTCCTCGGCTTCATCCTCGCGACCACGTCGATGATCGGCTCCTCGATCCAGGGCTCGACGACGGTCGCGATCCTCGTGCCGCTGATCTCTCTGGGCGTGCCCATCATGGACACGCTCTTCGCGATGGTGCGCCGGATCATGGAGAGACGGCCCATCTTCTCGCCCGACCGCGGGCACATCCATCACCGCCTGCTCGACCTCGGCATCACGCACCGGCGCGCGGTCCTCATTCTCTATGGCGTGTCGGTGCTCTTCACCGCCGCGGCCATCACGATCGCGCTCGGCCGCAACTGGCAGGTCGGCGTCGCGCTGCTGGTGCTCACGGTCGCCATGCTCGGCCTCGCGCGCTTCGTCGGCTACTTCGAGTACCTCCAGATCCGTAGGCGCCAGCGCCAGCACATCCACTCCCGCGGAACGGAGCGGCTGCGCGTCGCGGTGCCGGAGCTCATCCGCGCGCTCGAGGACATCGATCGAGACGACATCCCCGCGATGCTGGAGCGCTTCGCGCAGGTGGCGGAGCTGCTCGAGATCGAGCTCGAGCCTCGCGGCGAGGGCGCGATGCGGGGGCTGTCGTCCGTGCGCTGGATCGCTGCCGAGGACGCCTACCCCACCGGTGCGCGCGAGCCCGTGCGCGCCTCGTTCGACGTTCTCTCCGCGCACGCGAAGCTCAAGGTGGCCTGGCTCAGCGACGACGGCGACGTCTCGCCCCAGGCAGACATCCTCCTCCAGATCGCCGCCGACGCTCTGGAGCGCCGCGTGAAGGCGAGCTTGCCTGCCCCGGCGCGCGATCCGGGGGCGCCAGTGGAGGCCGAGGTGGTGGAGCCTCTCCGCGACTCACGACCGGCTTGAGGCGCGCGGGCCGTCTTTGCACGATGGTCACTGGCCGCGGCGTCGCTGGCCTCGCCGCGGACCTGGGCCCGAACGACAGATCTTCGACTGCGAGGAGCGGTCGATCCGCGCCTCTCCCGCGTGCCGGGAGAGGCTGATCTCCGCTCCGTTCAGCAGCGACCGCCGCCGATGTAGGTCGACATCGCGCAGCTCGAGACCTCGCGGACGCCACAGCAGTCGCGGTCGTCGCAGTCGACGAAGCGATCCGAGTCGTTGTCCATCGAGTCGTTGCAGAGCGTGGCCGTGTTCTCGATGCACCACGTGCGCGTCGTCGGCGCGTCGCGGCCGCAGCTGAAGTCGCGGCAGTCGGTGAAGCCGTCGCAGTCGTTGTCGATCCCGTCGCCGCACGCCGTGGCGCCCTCTTCAGCGCCTGCGCCCATGCCGGCGTCGCAGCGCGGCCCCGCGTCGGCGCGCAGCACCTCGGCAAGCAGGCTCAGGCTAAGCGGGGCCAGCGCAACCAGGCCAACGGCATACCAGGTGCTGAGCGACAGGAAGGTCAGATCCACATCGCGATTCGCCAGGTGCGCCAGCTCGTGCCGCACAACCGCGCGAAAGGCGGCTGGGTCGTTCAAGAATGTGGCGAGCAGCCCACCCGGCAGCACCAGGTAGCGCGCGCGTGCGCGGCCAAACACCCACCCGCCCGCGCGGCCGAGCGGATCAAGCAGCACGCGCGGCGGGTGCGACAGCTGCGCCTGTGTGAATAGCTCGGCCAGCGTTGCAGTCAGGTCGGGCATGCTCGTGGGATCGTACGCCATCAAGCGCTTGCGCCGGATAATCATGTGCGGGTAGGCCCAGAAGATTGCGCCAGCGACCCCGATCAGCAGCACAAGGCCCAGCATGATCAGGCCCGCCTGCATGCGCTCGGCTGGCTGGAGACATGCCTTGACGGTTGAGATGGACCCGCCCACTCGCTCGCACGCCTGGGCGGCGCGAAGAAAGGCTGTGCGCAGCAGCCCGAGCGAGAGCCATTGGTAGGCGAACAGGCTGGTTCCAAGCGCGGCTGCAATCAGCAGAGCGACGCGTAGCCCCGTGTCGGATGGAAAGCGCAGCAGATCCAGCCGTGGCCGGTGCGGTGATTTGGTCTGCATGATCATACCCCTAGTCTGTGTGGGCGTCGAGGTTGCCCACAATCGCATCGGCCAGCAGCCGCGCCTGCGCGGTATCGAGGCTCAGCTGCCGGGCTTTTTTGTAGGC
>JAFLCL010000004.1 GCA_017303575.1 Deltaproteobacteria bacterium | reverse complement strand
GCGCGCGCGGCCGCGCCCGCGCCGCCGCCCGTGCTCGCGACGGTGGTCGAGGGCGTGCTCGCGTGGGCACCGACCACGGGCATCGAGGGCATGGCCGCGAGCGCGCTCGTCGCGACGCAGAACCTCGACGGCACGCCGCCCACGCCGCCCAACACGGCGCCCACACCGCCCAACACCGCGACGCCCGTCGTGCCCACGCCGCCCTCGCGCACCAACGCACCGGCCGCGGACGTCACACCGCCGGGGACCTGCGGCCGCTGCACGGCGGCACGCACCGATGGGACGCTGGCCTCGCTGCTCGGTCTGGCCCTCGCGCTCGTCCTCGCCGCGCGACGCGCTAACCCTCGCGCATGAGCTCTCCGTCGAAGGCAGACGACGCCCACGCCCCGATCCACACGCAGATCCGAGACCTCGTCACCTCCGAGCCGATCGTGCTCTTCATGAAGGGCACGCGCTCGGCGCCGCAGTGTGGGTTCTCTTCGAAGGTCGTCGACATCCTCGACGAGCTCGTCGAGGACTACGTGACGCGCGACGTGATCGCCGATCCCGCGCTGCGCGAGGGCATCAAGACGTTCTCCGAGTGGCCGACGCTGCCGCAGCTCTACGTGCAGGGAAAGCTGGTCGGTGGCTCGGACATCGTCGTCGAGATGCACAAGAGCGGCGAGCTGGCGGCGCTCCTGCGCGCGGTGCCGGACACGAGCGCGCCCGCCGACGTGACGCCCGAGATCCTCGTGACCGACGCGGCGATCGCGGCCTTCCAGCGCTTCGCGGAGAGCAAGACACCGAGCGTGCGCATGGCGATCGACCGCGAGTTCGACGTGGTGCTCGAGCTCGAGGACCCGCGCCCCGGCGATCTCGTGATCGACCTCGGCGGGCTCTCGATGGCCATCGACAAGCGCAGCGCCTCGCGCGCGAACGGCGTGACGATCGACTTCGTCGAGAAGGCCAACGGCTTCAAGATCGACAACCCGAACAAGCCCGCGTCGGTGCGCGCGCTCTCGGTCGAGGACTACGCAGCGATGCGCACGGCGGGAAAGCCGCACCTCCTGCTCGACGTGCGCACGCCGGCCGAGCGCGAGATCGCGTCGATCGAGGGCTCCGAGCTCCTCGACGACGAGATGATGGAACGCCTCATGGAGCTCGACCGCACGACGCCGATCGTCTGCCAGTGCCACCACGGGGTGCGCTCGCGCAACGCTGCGTCGCAGCTCGTCGCGATCGGCTTCCGCGAGGTCTACAACCTCACGGGCGGCATCGCGGCCTGGAGCGCGAGCGTCGATCCCCGCGTCCCGACGTACTGATTCGGGCGAGGCCAGGGGGTCCTCCACGTTCACCGGGAACGGTCCCTGCGCGAGCGTGCGGGCGCTGCTCTTTTCCGGAGCGCTTCGGACGGGTACGCTGCCCCAGCGTCGATGCACCACGCCGGGCAGCAGGCCGGAAACTACGTCCTCCTCGAGCGCGTCGGGATGGGCGGTATGGCCGAGGTCTTCCGCGCCGCCTCGCGCGGCGTCGAGGGCTTCGAGCGACCTGTCGCGATCAAGCGCATCCTGCCGAACCTCGCGGCCGACGAGGACTTCGTGAAGATGTTCGTCGACGAGGCGAAGATCGCGGTGCAGCTGCAGCACCCGAACATCGTCGAGATCTTCGACCTCGCGCGCGCCGGTGACGACCTCTTCATCGCGATGGAGTACGTCCACGGCAAGGACCTCCGCGCGATCCTCGACAAGGTGCAGGGCCCCGACGGCCGCAGCGGACGGCTGCCGGTCGAGATGTCGGTGCACGTCACGGCGCGTGTCTGCGACGCCCTCCATCACGCCCACTTCGCGCACGGACCTTCGGGTCAGCCGCTCGGGATCATCCACCGCGACGTCTCCCCGCAGAACGTGATCGTCAGCTACGACGGCGAGGTGAAGGTCACCGACTTCGGCCTCGCCAAGGCCGCGGGTCGTGCGGTGCAGACGCAGGCCGGCGTGGTGAAGGGCAAGCTCGCCTACATGTCGCCCGAGCAGCTGCGCGGCCAGCAGATCGATCAGCGCAGTGACGTGTACGGCGTGGGCATCCTCTTGTGGGAGATGCTCACCGGCGTGCGTCTCTTCCTCGGCAAGAACGACCAAGAGACGCTGCGCCGCGTCTACCACGCGCAGGTGCCCGCGCCGCGCACCGTGCGCGCCGACATCCACCCCGAGCTCGAGGGGATCGTGATGCGCGCCCTCGCGAAGGAGATCGCCGATCGCTACGCGACCGCCGAGGAGATGCAGGAAGATCTGACGGCGTACCTCTACGGCGTCGGTCCCTCCACCACCACCGCAGGCGTCAGCTCCTACATGCGGAGGCTCTATCCGCAGGCCGATCCGGTGCCGGCGCCGTCGTCGCATCCGCCTGCGAGGATCACGGCGCGCGGCGCGCAGCGTCCCGAGCGCTTGGTCCCGCCCGACCCGGTGCCCGCGATCACCAACGCGCCTCCGCGCCGACGCGACGGAGCCTCGTCGCAGATGCGGCCCAACCGCGTGAGCGATCATCCACCGCCGATCGAAGGCTCGCCGGGCCGTGCGCCGATCTCGCTCGACGACCTCGAGGATCTCGTCGAGGAGGTCCCCGAGAGCCGCGCCGGCGGCCGCGTCACGCGCGCGGTGAAGGAGGACGCGAAGGAAGGCAGCGAGCTCGTGCGCACCGTGCTGCATCGCGCGATCGCGTCGTCCACCGCGCAGACACGGCCTCCGCCCCCGATCGAGCCCGAAGAGGACACGAACCGCGGCTACGTGCTGCCGCGCGAGGAGGTCTCGCTCACCTCGCTCAACCAGCCGCGCGTGTTCCGACGTCCGGGTGGAGCGCCGCGTCGCGAGGGATCGCTGTCGGCGCCGCGTGTTCCCTCGATCGAGTCGCTCATCGAGGAGGCGCTCGCGTCCGACGACGACGTGCCGCAGGCGACCCATCCCTTCGCCCGCGCCTACACGCCGACCCACCAGGCCGCGCCGCAGGCTGGCGCGCAGCACGACCCGTACGCCCCGCAGTACGAGGGCCACACGCACTCCGTCGAGACCGACGAGTTCGGCGATCCGCCGACGATGGTGGCCACCGACGACGCGCTCGAGGGTCACTCGCCGCAGGGCTGGGACGCAGAGATGACGCCCCAGCGCTCTCCGCGCCGTCGGTGACGCCTCGCCGTCGGTGAAGGCGATCCCCCGCCGACGTTGACGCGCTTTCGCGCGCGCCCGTACCATCGCGACCGATGCGCTCGGCCCTCGGTGTCGCTTGTCTCGTCGGTGTCGCCTCGTTGCTCACGACGCCGGCGGTCGTTCGGGCCGAGGACCTCGTCCTCATGGACGAGCCCACGACGTACACCGACGTGGTCGATGCGTTCGACGATCACGACGTCTTCGACGTGAACATCCACGTCGGCTACCTGCGCTCGTGGGAGCTCGGACGCCTCCAGCGTGAGGTCAACGGGCCTGCCGCCGAAGACGGTCGCTCGCAGTCGCTCCTGGCCGACGTCGGCAACTACGAGCTCACGCGCAACGGCCTGATGTTCGGCCTCGACGTCGGCATCTTCCGCGACCTCGCGGTCTACGCGCGCCTGCCGCTCATCCTCTCGGACGACCGCACGATCTCTCCGCGCAGTGGTCTGGGCTCGGACGTGGTGGCCGACGCGACGGGCGCGCCGCTCATCGATCTGCCCATCGGTGGCTTCCGCTCGCCCACGCGCTCGGGCGTCGACTACCTGACCGTCGGCCTCGCGTGGTCGATCCTCAATCAGCACCGTCAGCGCTGGGCGCCGACCTGGGTGGTGATGCTCGAGGGCCGCTTCAACCTCGGCGAGCCGATGCGCGCGTGCCAGCAGCTCGATGGCTCGGTGCGCTGCCGCCCCGACATCGACGCGATGGGCAACCGCACGGAGTCGACCTCGCCCGGTGTGGGCCGCGGCGTGAACGCGCTCCACATCGAAACGCGCGCGTCGTTTCGCGAGGGCGTGCTCGAGCCGTACTTCGGGCTGATGGCGCAGATCGAGTGGCCGGGCTCTGCGGGCAGCGTGTTCCTGCCCGCCGGTGATCTGCGCGGCTACATCAACCGCATCCCGCCGATCCAGGGCCGCTTCACCGCGGGCGTGGCTGTGATCCCGTGGGAGGAGCGCCAGCACTTCCAGCGCTTCACGTTCGATCTGCGCTTCAACGCGGACTACGTCAGCGAGGGCCGCGACTATTCGCCGCTCTTCGACGCGCTCGGCAGCTCCACGAACCCGTACCTCTCCACGCTGAACTACGAAGGCGTCGCGGGCGCCACGAACGGCGTGGACGGCCTCGCGCGGGTGCAGTTCACGGGGCACACCGACACGCAGTCGCACGCGCGCATCGGCGGTCAGATCACGCTCGAGATGCAGGCCGCGCAGTACGTGCGCTTCCAGGTCGGCACGCTCTTCATGTACTCGACGCCGTACAACATCACGCAGACCGACGCCTGCAATCCCAACGTGCGCGCGGCCGATGTGAGCTCCGACGCGCGCCTCGCCGGCGACTGCCGCCCTTCGGCCAGCGCCTCGAACGCGTCGATCATCAACCCGCATCACCGTCCGGTGATCGACATGCCCGGCAACCGCTTCCGCATGAGCGAGCTCTGGCAGATCGACCTCTACGCCAACGTCACCGCGATGTTCTGATCGGCTCGGGCTCGAGGGCTCGATCGCGTAACATCGGCGCATGACGCGTCGTCTTCCCTCCGCCCTCTTGGCGGTGCTCGCCGTCGCTGGCGGCTGTGGCGACGATCCGAGCGTCGACGACGCGGGCGCGGTGATCCCCGGCACCGATGCGGCGCGTCCCGACGTCGGGCCCATCGACACCGGCCCGCCGATCGATGCGTACCTCGAGCCGCCTTCTGCCGCGTGTGATCCGGGGCCGATGCCGAGCGCGACGGTGCAAGCGCCCACCCTGCTCGCGACGCTCGCGGACCGCTATCACGAGGGCTGGCTCGCCTCCCCGGCGGTCGCCGATCTCGACGCGGATGGCACGAACGAGATCGTGCTCGCGCGCGCCGGGCTCTTGCTCGGCTTTCATCTCGACGGGTCGACGCCGCTGCGCGTCGAGGTGGAAGGACGGATCTGGGCCTCGCCGATCGTCGGTGATCTCGTGACCTCGCACGCAGGCCTCGAGGTCGCGTTCGCCGAGCGCGAGCGCGTGCACGTCGTCGGCGCCGAGGGCACGGAGCTGCCGGGCTTTCCGTACGCGTGGCAGGACGAGCTGCGGTCGATCGCGGCGGGCGACATCGATGGCGATGGCGCGCTCGAGCTCGTCGTCGTCACGACCTCGCCGCTCGAAGGCGGAGGGCAGCGCGACATCGTGCTCGCGCTCGAGCTCGATGGGACCGTGCACCCGGGCTTTCCGCCGAACACGACCGGCGCCGCGGGCTGCGACGACGCTTGCTACGTGACCGGCGGCTACGACCAGAACCTCGCGGTGGGTGACATCACTGGCGACGACGCGGCGGAGATCTTCGCGACGCAGGACAACGCCTATCTCTCGCTGCACGACGGCACTGGCCGCGCGTTCGACGCGGCCTCCCTCTTCGAGGATCGCACCAAGTTCTCGGGCGTGCGCTTCCTCCACGACTACGCCGAGGCGCAGCAGGGCTACGCGAACGAAGAGAGCACCGCGAACCAAGCGCACTTCACCAACAGCGCGCCCGCCATCGCCGATCTCGACGGCGACGGAATGCGCGATCTGGTGGTCCTCGGCTCCGTGCAGAACGCCGCACAAGACGATCGCCTGCGCGGTGTGGGCCTCTGGGCCGTGCACCCCGATGGCACGCGCCTCACCGCATGGACCGCTCCGTTCCACGCCCCCGACTACCTCGCGGGCTTGTGGGACTACGACGGCACGAACGTCGTCGGCGCCACGAACCAGGTCTCGATCGCCGATCTGTTTCCGGATCGCGAGGGCCCCGAGCTCGTGTTCGCGGGCTTCGACGGACGGATCCACTGCGTGAGCGCGAGCGCGCAGGCGATCTGGCAGACGCCCTACACCACGAGCGATCGGGTGCTCACCGGTGGCGTCGCGATCGCCGATCTCTCGCAAGACGGCGTGCCCGAGATCGTGTTCGCGACGTACTCGCCCGACGAGGGTCAGAGCGCGCTCTTCGTGCTCGCGGCCACCGGCGAGGAGCTCCATCGTGTCGCGCTTCCGAGGCGCGGATCGATGGCGGTGCCGACGATCGCGGACGTCGATGGTGATGGCGATCTCGAGATCGTGGTGGACCTCAAGGATGGCGAGGATCGTGAGCGCTCGGCGCTCGTGTTCACGGTGCCGGGCTCGGGTACAGCGTGTCTTCCGTGGCCCACGGGGCGGCGTGATCTCCTGCGTGATGGGCTCGTGCCGTGAACACTCGCGTCGCGACGTGCATGCTCGCGTGTCTCTTGACGATGGGCTGCACCGGAGGTGAGACGCAGCCTCGGCTCCGCGCGGCGCCTCGTGGGCGCGAGCCCACGCGCGAGGAGAACGTGCACGCGGAGAGCGCGCAGGCTTCACCCTGGGGCGGCCTCGCGGTGATCGAGCGCGGCGATGCACACGCCGATGCGGCGTTCGTGCTGCTCCACGGCTACGGCGCGCCGGGCGCCGATCTCGTGTCGCTCGCGGACGAGGTGATCGCGCGCTGCGGACGGCCGCTCCGCGTGATCGTCCCCGCAGCGCCCATCGCGATGCAGGGAGGCGGTCGCGCTTGGTACGAGATCGACTCGCCCGACGCCGAGGCGCAGGCGCGCCGAGCGCGTGAGTCGATCGAGGGCGTCGTCTCGACGCTCGCCGAGCGCGGTGTGCCGTCGGAGCGCGTGATCGTCGGAGGCTTCTCGCAGGGCGGCATCCTCTCGATCGAGACGGCGGTCGATGGGCACGCGCGCCTCGCGGGCATCGCCGTGCTCTCGGGCCGATCGCTGCCGCACGAGGAACGCGCCTATGCCGTCCTGCGTGACCTGCCGATCTTCCAGGCCCACGGCACGAGCGATGCGCGCATCGCGTTCGCGCAGGGCGAGGCGTTTCGCGAGACGGCACTGCGATCGGGCGCGCAGCTCGAGCCGCTGGTGTTCGAGGGCGGGCACACGATCCCGCCCGAGGTCGTCGTGGGCCTCGCGTCGTGGATCGGAAGGACGCTCCCGTGAGCGCGCGCTCGATCGCCCTCGCGTCGTGTCTCGCGCTCACGGCGTGTGAGGGTCCGACCGCTCCGATGGACGCAGAGCCGTCGCGCGACACCGATCGGTCTGGCGCGACCGACACCTCGCTCGAGCGTCGTGCGCTGATCGAACGCTGCTTCGTGCCGCTCGATCTCTCTCGCGAGGCGTACGCCGATCGCCTCCGCGGCCTGTGGCTCGCGGAGAACGTCGCGAACTGGACGGGCCTGCTCACCGAGGCCGAGCGCCGCGCGCCGCCGTTCTTCACCGATGCGGACTGGGGCACGCCGCGAGGTCGCTTCGGTATCGAAGGGAGCGCGGGTCAGACGATCACGCTCAACACGCTCGATCCGTGGGGCGCCGACGACGACACCGACATCGAGATGATCTACCTCGAGGCGATGCGGCGCGCGGGCAGCGCACACCTCTCGCCGATGCAGATCCGTGACGCGTGGCGCAGGCACATCGAGCCCGACATCTACGTGTGGGTCTCGAACGCGGCAGCGCGTCGGCTCTTCGACGCCGAGCCACCGGTGCTGCCTCCGTCGACGAGCCTCTTGGGCGCCAACGATCAGGCGCTGATGATCGATGCCCAGCTCACGACGGAGATCTTCGGCGCGCTCTCGCCCGGGCGTCCGGCGCATGCGCTCGGCCTCGCGCACACACCCATCCTCACGACGGCCACGGGCTTCGCTGCACACGCGGCGCAGCTCTACGTCGTGCTCTACGCGCTTGCGCCCGTGCTCGATCCCTCGCTCGATCCCCGAGATCAGATCCACTGCCTCCTCGACGCGGCCGCGCGGACGATCCCCACGGAGAGCAAGGCCCTCGACGTGCTCGACGAGGTCCTCGCGCAAGAGGTCTCTCTCTCGATCGACCACGCGGATCACGACGACTGGGAGCTCGCGCGCGACGCGATCGCCCGACGGTTCCAAGAGGAAGGCGCCCTCCACGGCTACCGCTACCTCGAGTGGTACGAGTCGGCCGTCAACTTCGCGACCGGCATCCTCGCGCTGGTCTTCGGCGACGGCGATCTGCTGCGCACGATCCAGATCGGCACGCTGTCGGGGTGGGACTCCGACAACGGCACCGCGACGATGGGAGGCTTGCTCGGCCTGATGCACGGCGAGGCGTGGGTGCGCGGAGAGCTTTCGCGCGCGGGCCTCACGGAGCTCTCGGATCGCTACCGCATCGCGCGCACGCGCTACGCGTTCCCGCAGGAGATCTACACGCTCGACGAGATCGCGGCGCTCGCGCTCCCTCGCGTGGAAGAGAGCCTGCGCGAGACGGGCGGCTCGATCGATGGCGGGCGCTTCGTCGCCGAGCGTGTACGCGAGGACGAGCTGTCGCTCGCGGCGAACCCGTACGTCGCGTGGCTCGCGCCGAGCGCGACGCGGCACGCACGCGGACGTGGCGAGACGCCGATCGCGCGCCTCGCCGCGGGCACGCTCGAAGGCACGGTGCCGCTCGAGGTGATCGTCGATGGGCTCGAGCTCGACGCCTCGGGGACCGATCCGCAGCTCCCGGTGCGTGACGAAGCAGCGCTCGCGCGCGGGGAGTCGATCACCTCGCGACACGCGCGCGCGTCGGGCGCGGGCGTGAGCTTCGAGGTGACGTGGGCGAGCGCGCAGCGCTTGATCGGCGCGCGCTTCGTCGAGGGGCCCGTCTCGATGGGCGAGGTCTCGATCGAGGTGCTCGGCGAGGATGGCTGGACGAGCCCCGCGCTCGCGCGCGACCTCGAGCCCGCGACCGGTGCGTTCGCGTTTCGCGACGCGATCTTCGCCACACCGATCGAGGCGCGTGGTGTTCGGATCACGAGCCCCGCGGGCGAAGCGACACTCCTCGAGCTCGATGGCCTCCTCGCCGCGGAGTGAGGTGAGTCGCGGCACGCGCCGCTGACTGCGACTTCGATCCGGGCCTCGGCTTCAACCTGCCGTTGGGTCGTTCCGCTTCGGCGCGACATCGCCGCCGCAGACGCGACAGCGCTTGGCCCAGCTCGGCAGCGGGAACCCACACGACACGCACTGCTTCGCGTCGTCGTCGACGCCATCGCCGATGGCCCAGGCGATGCCGCGCTCGCGGTCGGTCAGCGCGACCGCGTGCTCCTGCCGCGGCGTCCATCGAGTCCCCGATTGACCGACGATCACCGGTGGTCGCTCCGAGCCATCGGGCACCTCGCGCGCGATGCAGTGGCGCGCGAGCGCGTGGCGGATCGTCTCCTCGTCCGTGCGGCAGAAGTGGACGTCCTTCGCGCACACGCCGCAGTGGCGGACGTCGTCGTCCTCCGTGGCAGCCAGCGATTCCCAGCTCTTGTCGCAGCGACGACGGATCGCAAACTCGTTCGGACAGCTCCGGACGGTCCTCAGCATCACGAGGGGAGGGGCGAACGGCCCGCCGTCTTGGTCTCGATCGTTCAAGGCGCACAGCGTCGCACGAGATGCAGCTGCGACGGTCCGCTCCCCGTGATGGCGAAGATGCCCTGCTGCGACACGGCCTCGATGCGAGCAGTGCGTGCAGCGGCCGACAGCCGCAGGGCCGCGCTGCTACCTTCGGTCGATGATGCTGAAGGCCACTGCTGCTGCCGAGGTGAGAGCATGACGGCGTTCATCGGGCTCACGGGCGGCATCGCGTCGGGCAAGAGCACCGTGGCTGCGCGCTTCCGCGAGCTCGGTGTGACGGTCGTCGACGCGGACGCGCTCGCGCGCGAGGTGGTGGCCAAGGGCACGGACGGGCTCGCGGAGATCGTGAAGGCGTTCGGAGCGGACGTGCTCGACGCGGACGGCGCGCTCGATCGCAAGAAGCTCGGCGCGATCGTGTTCGACGACGACGACGCGCGTCGCACGCTCGAGCGCATCACACACCCGCGCATCGCGGCGCTCTCGATGCAGCGCATGGCCGCCGTCGCCGCGAGCGGCGCGCCGTACGGCCTCTACGAGGCGGCGCTGCTGGTCGAGAAGGGCACGCACCGCACGATGAACGGCCTCGTCGTCGTCGCGGTCTCGCCCGAGGTGCAGCTCGCGCGTGTGATGTCGCGCGATGGCCTCGACGAAGCATCTGCGCGCGCCCGTCTCGCCGCGCAGATGCCGCTCGAGGACAAGCTCGCGGCCGCGACGTGGACAATCTGGAACGACGCAGACCTCGCGACACTCCGCGCCCGCGTCGACGAGGTCCACCGCGCGATCCTGGCCTCCCTCGCGACCTCGGTCTGACGCCGCGCGGGATGACGGGCGAGAGGGCTCCGAGTACACGGGAGCTCCTCAAAGACGGAGCGTCTCGATGCTGGATGTCCTCGAAGGTCGCACTGCCCTCGTCACCGGTGCCTCGCGCGGCCTGGGCGTGTTCATCGCGCGACGCCTCGCGAAGGAGCGCATGCACCTCGTCCTCTCGGCGCGCGACGCGAGCAAGCTCGCGGCGCTCCGTGACGAGCTCGCGCGTGGTGGTCTCGACGTGCGCATCGTCGCCGCGGACGTGCGCAGCGCGGTCGATCGCGCGCGCCTCGTCGAGGAGGCGGGGGCGATCGACGTGCTCGTGAACAACGCGGGGCTCGAGATCACACGCGCGTTCCTCGATCAGTCCGAGGACGATGTCGCCGCGCAGCTCGAGACGAACCTGATCGCGCCGATCGATCTCACACGCCGCGTGCTGCCCTCGCTCGTCGCGCGCGGGCGCGGCGCGGTCGTGCACGTGTCGTCCATGTCGGGCAAGAGCCCCACGCCGTACAACTCGATCTACGCAGCGAGCAAGTTCGGCCTGAACGGCTTCACCTCGTCGATCGCGATCGAGCTCGAGGGCACGGGCGTGAACGCGGGTGTCGTGTGCCCGAGCTTCGTCGCCGAGGCCGGGATGTGGGCCGACACGGGTCTGCGCGCGCCGGCGATGATGCGTGAGGTGCGCCCCGAGGCAGTGGCCGATGGCGTGGTCGCGGTCATCCGCGGCGCAGACGAGGTGCTCGTCACCCCGACGCCCGTTCGCCCGCTGCTCGCCCTCCGCGAGCTCGCCCCCAAGCTCACCAGCGCGCTGCTTCGGCGCATGGGCGTGCTCGCCACGCTCGAGGCCCGCGCCGCGCACGCTGCCAAGCGTTGAACGCGCGCGAGGGCGCGCGCGTCGCGAGCGTCACTCCGCGGAGGGAGGAGGGTTCGGGTCGCCGCCCGTCTCCTCGGCGACCTTGCGGTAGATCGTCCGCGCCGAGATGCCGAGCAGCTGGGCGGCGAGCTGCTTGTCGCCCTTGGTGTGCTCGAGCGTGACCTTGATGACACGGCGCTCGATCTCCTCGAGGGGCGTGCCCAGCGAGAACGTGAGGTCGGTGCCGCGACGCTCCGCTTGCGCGACGTGCTGCGGGAGATCGGCCTCCGTCAGCTCCTTCGTGCGGCCGAGCACGACCGCGCGCTCGATCACGTTCTCGAGCTCACGCACGTTGCCCGGCCAGTGGTAGTGGACGAGACGCTCGAGCGCGTCGGGCGTGGGCGTCATGCGCGCCTTGCCGTTCTTCTTGCAGTAGTGATCGAGGAAGTGATCGACGAGCAGCGGCACATCGCCCTGTCGCGTGCGGAGCGGCGGGCTCGTGATCGCGATCACGTGCAGGCGGTAGTAGAGGTCCTCGCGGAAGCGGCCCTCGCTCACGAGCTGACGCAGATCCTTGTTGGTGGCGGCCACGAGGCGGAAGTCGGCCGAGCGCGTCTTGCCGCCGAGCGGCTCGAACGTGCCCTCCTGGATCACGCGCAGGAGCTTCACCTGCACGGCGAGCGAGAGCTCTCCGATCTCGTCGAGGAAGAGCGTGCCGCCTTCGGCCTGCGCGATCCGGCCATCACGACGCGCGACAGCGCCCGTGAACGCGCCCTTCTCGTAGCCGAAGATCTCGCCCTCCACGATCGTCTCGGGCAGCGCGGCGAGGTTCACCGCGATGAACGGTCCCTTGCGCTTGCTCTCGGTGTGGATGATGCGCGCGAGCAGCTCCTTGCCCGTGCCGCTCTCGCCGAGGATCAGCACGTTCGCCGTGGAGGGCGCGGCCTGGCTCGCGATGTCGAGCGCGTGGCGCAGGGCGGTCGAGCTGCCGATGATCGGACTCGACATCGGCTTGGTGCGGAGCTGACTGAGCTCCTCTTTCAGCGTCTTGTTCTCCGCGAGCAGCGCATGACGCTCGGCGGCCTTCTGCACGCTCTTCACGATCTGCATGCGCTTGAGCGGCTTCTCCACGAAGTCGTACGCCCCTGCGCGCATCGCCTCGACCGCGGTCTCGATGGTGCCGTACGCCGTCATCAGCACCACCGACGCGTCGGGCGCGACGGTCTCGAGCGCCTTGAGCAGCTCCATGCCCGTCATGGCCGGCATCATCAGGTCGGTGAGCACCACGTGGACGCGGTGCTGCCGACAGAGATCGAGCGCCTTGCGCCCCGAGTCGGCGGTGAGCACCCGGTAGCCCTCGCGGCTGAAGATGCGCTCGATGGCCTCGAGGTTGGACATCTCGTCATCGACGACGAGCAGGGTGGTCTCGGCGGACAAGGCCGTGTTCCTTGGTGAAATGGTCGAGAGCTCACGCGCCGGCGCGGCGCTGCCCTGGAGATCGAAGGCTTGCACGCCAGGATGACAGACGATGCCGAGTTGTCTATTCCGGTGCCATCTCGGCAGACACCGGCTCGTCCGCGAGGTCGCGGAGCGGGTCGTCGAAGGTCCCACTGACGTCGCGAATGAAGGTGCGGAAGTGACCGGCCACGCGGATCGCGGCGGGGGTCTGTCGGCACGAGACGCTGAAGGTGCCCTCGACGCGACCGCCGAGCTCGCGCGAGAGGTGCGTGATCTCGACGCGTCCTTCGTCGGCGTGGAGCGAGCCGAGATCGGGGTGTGCGATCTGCACCTCGGCCGCGAGCGTGCCCACGCGGGTCTCGAGGCGTGCGTCCTCGGCGCCGTCGGGCGGAGGCAGCGGCACGCGGAGCACGATCGAAGGGTGACCGGTGTGCGTGACCACCGAGAGGCCGAGCGGATCGGCGAGCTCGAGGATCGTGCGACCGCTCTCGCTCCGGATGCGCGCGCCGCGATCGAAGCTGTTGAGCGCGGTCTCCTCGCCCACGGGCTCGTCGGGCTCGCCCTCGCGCACGCGCACGAAGGACACGACGAGCTCGGGCTCCTCGCGCGTCGCCGGCGCGACCTCGGTCATCGGCTCCACGCTCCCGAGCCGTCGTCGATGACGCGCGACGAGGTCCTGGCACATCGGCGGAGCGATCGAGGTGTCGCACGCGTTCGCTTCACCGAGCAGCGCGCGACACGCCTCGCGCTCGAGGTGCGGCGCGCCACGGCACAGAGCGCGATCGCGGGCCGCGAGCGCGAGACAGAGTGGATCGTGGCCCGTCGCGCCACTCGGGCAGAGCGCCGGATCTCGGGCCGCGATCGCGACGCGCGCCTCACACGAGCGACGCACGAGGCGCGCCTCGATCTGTCGGCAGGGCTCGATCGCTCGCTCGTCTTCCGCCACGCGCGCGCGGCAGCTGTCGCGGAGGAGCTCGTCGTAGCCGATCGCCTCGATCGTCTCCTGCACCGAGGGCGGCGTGTCTCGACGCACGCGATCCATGCAGTCGTCGATGGACTCGCCGTGCGGCTCGTCGGCTGCGCCCTCGGACTCGGCTTGGGCAGCGATCGCGACGGCCGCGCGCGCGAGGGCTTCGTCGTCACGACGCTCTTCTTCGAACAGCTCGTCGCACGCCCCGAGCATCGCGACGATGGCGAGGCCGAGCGCGCGCCACCCACGTGCGATCGTCATGGGACGAACTTGTAGCCCGCGCCGCGCACCGAGAGGATGTGCGTGGGGTTCTGCGGATCGGGCTCGAAGTGGCGTCGCAGGCGCGAGACGAAGTTGTCGACCGTTCGGGCGGTCGAGTAGTTGTGCAGCTTCCACACGTCCTCGAGCAGCTGCTGACGCGACACCACCTTGCCCGGGTGCTCGACGAAGTAGCGCAGCAGATCGAGCTCGAGGCGCGTGAGCTTCACGGCCTCACCCCGCACGGTCACCTCGTGCGACTCGAAGTCCACGCGCGCGTCGCCGATCGTGATGACCGATCGTGGACCGCCGCTCTTCTCTTCTCGCCGATCCCAGTGGCGACGACGCAGGAGCGAGCGAACGCGCGCGAGCAGCTCGGGGAGCTCGAACGGCTTCGAGATGTAGTCGTCGGCGCCGGCCTCGAGGCCTCGCACCCGATCCTCGGGGTCGTTGCGCGCGGTCAGCATCAGCACCGGCGTGTAGTTGCCCGCGCTGCGGATGCGCTCGCACAGGGTGAAGCCGTCGATGTCGGGCAGCATCACGTCGAGCACGATCGCTGCGAAGCCGCGGGGCGAGAGCAGGGCCTCGGCCGCCTCGCGACCAGTGCCCGCGACGACGACCTCGAACGCGTCGAGCTCGAGGTTCAGCCGCAGGCCTGCGGCGAGGTGCTCTTCGTCCTCGACCAGGAGCAGACGGACGGGCGTCGTCGCGGCGGGTGTCGACGCTTCGTCGGGCATCGGGCGAGACACTACTCCTTCTCTCCCCGAGTTCGCTCGTCTTGATCGGCAGCGAACCAGGCGGCCAGGCGCTTCATGCCCTCGTCGATCGGGATCTTGGGCTCGAAGCCGAGCTCGGTCTGGGCGCGCTGCGTGTCGAAGTACGTGGGGCGCCCGCGACGGACGACCTCTTCGAGCGGCAGCGTGCCGGCGCCGAAGCCCGCCATCACACGGCGCACGAGGTAGGGGCCCGACCGGCGCGGAGGCGGCAGCGAGAGCGCGCGGCACATCATGCCGAGGAACTCTCCGAGCTCGAGGAACTCGGGATCGCCGACGTAGTAGGCGTGTCCAGGGGCGTTGGGGGAGATCGCTGCGAGCAGCGCTGCCTCCGCGAGGTGATCCACGAACGTGGTCGCCACGAGGTTCTTGCCGTCCCCGCAGAGATCGATGCCACCGTCACGCGCCTCGGCCACGAGCTGCGGCAGGCGCGATCGGTCACCCGGCCCCCAGAGCCAGCCCGGCCGGAGCGCCGTCACGGCCAGCGTCGCGTCGCTCTGCGAGAGCGCGACCTCTTCGGCCAGCTTGATCGCCCGCGCGCGTGCCCCGATCGGAGGCTGCGCGAGATCGCGCTTCTCGTCCCAGTGCACCCGCGGCTCGTCGGCCAGCACCACATCGGCGCACGAGATCGAGACGACGCGCGGCACCGACGCGTGTCGCGCGGCGGTCATCACGTTCTCGAGCCCTGCCACGTACAGCCAGCGGTACTCGGCATCCGGGCGCCCGAGCGGCAGGCCGACCGCCACGAAGATCACGTCGGCGCCCTCGGCCGCGCGCGCGATGTGGTTCGGGTCACCGATCTCGCCGACGTGGCGCGTCACGCCCGCCGGGAGCGAGGCCTCGGGACGACGCACGAGCGCGTGGACGTCATGGCCCTTCGCGAGGAGGGCACGGACGATGGCGCTACCCGCGACACCAGTGCCTCCCAGGACGAGCGCGCGCATCGAGCGAGTCATAGCCGTCTCGACAACGCCGCGCGAGCCTCGTTCGCGTTCGGTTGGAGATTGCGAAGCGAGGCGCCGGGGTCGTAGGGTGCGCGCGTGTCGGCCCCCGGCTCCGACGTCGCCGAGACCCAGCGCCCCGTCAGCGTGCAGGAACCGGCGCGTCCGACGCAGGCCGAGCCTCCGCTGCTCGCGGCGATGCGATGCGCGCCTCCGCTCGCTGCGCTGGCGGTCCTCGCCGCGCTCGCCGATCTCGCCTGGAACCGGATCGGCGTGCGCCTGGTGGACCCGGACGCGCGCGAGGTGTGGATCCCGCTGGTCGCCCACGGCCGTGTGCTCCGCAACCTCACGGGCATCGCCGCGCTCGTCGCGTCTCTCGTCGCGCTGTTCTCTCTCGTTCGCATCCCCGGACCGCTCGAGGCACCGTGGAAGTCGCTCTTCGGACGCCTGACGATCGCAGGCATCGCGGGCCTCTACCTCCCAGGCGTGGCGGTCGCGCTCGTCGCCCCACGCGAGCACGTGCCGAGCTTGCTGGTCGCGCTCGGGCTCCTCAGCGGCAACGCGCTCGTGGCCGTGCTCGCGTCCTCGTCGCTCTCGTACGCGCGGGTGCCCGCGGCGTGGGCCTCGATGCTGGCGGGGCTCACCGCGCTGCTGGCGATGATCGGGCTCCTCGTGGCCTCGCTCCGCACGTTGATCCCCATCGTCGGCGCGCTCGGTCTCGCGGCACGTCACGGCGCCGAGATGGGGTGGCTGCTGACGCCGCTCGTCCTCTACTTCGATCGAACGCTCTGGCCATCGTTGCGGCTTCGCCGTGGCCGCACCGTGCTCGCCGTCGCGGTGGGCGCCTCGGTGCTCCTCCTCGCGCTCGGGGCCCAAGCGTCGCTCGGTGACGAGACGGCACGTATCGCCTATGGTGCCTTCCGTGTGGCGATGCTGCCGGCGGGGCTGACGTGGGCGTATGGCCTTCCCGTGGGCCTCGGTCTCGCGTTCGGCGTGTTCCACGCCACGAGCCCCACGCAGCGACAGCTCGGGCTCGGCGTCCTGGCGTGGATCGCCGCGGGGCTCGCGCCGCGCTCGCCGCTGGGCACTCTGGTCGAGGTCGTCGCCGCGCTCCTGCTCGCCCGCGCCGCCGTGGTCGCGCATCCCGAGGGCCGCGCCCGCCTTGTGCCGTATCAAGGGGACGTCGAGCGGGTGATGTCGGCCTGACTCAGGGACGAAGCGCGCCAGCGGCCTCGACCGATGTGGCGTCGAGCTCGAAGTCGGTCGGTGAGTCGTTGCCCTCCGAGATGGCGAGCGGTCGCGCCAGCACGATCGGCGCCGAGCGGCTCGGCCTCCCGGACGAAGGCGCGCCGCCATCCAGGATGCCTGGATGCCACAGGCGGATTTGATACGAGCCGACGGGAACGCGCGGCAGCGTGAAGCGACCATCGGCGCCCGTGACCGCCACGTACGGATGCTCGGTCACGTAGAGGTAGGCCTCGATCCACGGGTGAGCTGCGTCGTCTGTGATACGGTGCACGCCGGCCCGCGCCACGGCCTCTGTGGAGGCTCCGCGGGTGGGCAGCCCCACGTCGAGCCAGCTCTCGCGACCGCCGACGACACGGACGTTGTGGAGGATGTCTTCGTCGTTCTGGAAGCGCAGCGTGGCGCCGACCGACGTCGCTGCCACGAGCGGCGAGAGGCCGCAGTCGGAGAACGCGAAGCGCACCTCTCCGCCCATCGGCAGACGTCCCTCGTGGATCCCCTCGAGCACGATGATCGCGCCCTCGACACCGCCCGTGGGTCCCACGCGCACGGAAGGCACACGACGCGTGCGACCGCACGGATGTCCATCCGGCAGCGTGACCTCGACGGCCGCAGGCACCTCGCCGCGCCAGCGCACGGTGCCCGACACGGTGCCGACCGGCCCGCGATCGATCGTCCGATAGCTCGGGACGGAGTGCCGCGATGCGGGTGGCTCGACGGGGCTCGGGTGCTCGTCACCCGACCCGTCGCAACCCCCGGCGAACACCGCCAAGAAGGCGGCCATGCGCATCGCGACGTGAGGTGCGCGCATCGATCGACCGTGATCGCGACGTAGCACACTCACCCACGCGACCGACACTTCTCGTGATCGAATCACGAAAAAAAGATCACGTGTCGAGAGGCGATGTTGCGATTCGCCTACTTCGCGACGTGCGTAGTTGGGACTGACGCTCTCGCGATCGAATTCGTGTGCTCAGCGGAGCGTCGCGACAGCGTCTGCGATGCGCGACACGCCCTCGCGGATCTGCGCCTGCGACGCCGCGTACGAGAGGCGCACGTAGCCCGGCGCGCCGAACGCAGCGCCCGGCACCACCGCGCAGCGCGCCTGCTCGAGGAAGAAGCTCGCGATGTCGAGATCGTCGGCGAGGACCTTCTCTCCTGCACGCTTGCCCACCAGGCCTTCGACCGACGGGAACGCATAGAACGCCCCCTCCGGCATGCGACAGCGGATCCCCGGGATCGAATCGAGGCCTTCCACCATGAGCGTCCGTCGTGCCGCGAACTCGGCGACCATCGCCTCCATCGGCGCGCGGTCTCCCTGGAGCGCGGCGATCGCGGCTTGCTGCGCGATGGCGCTCGGGTTCGTCGTCGACTGGCTCTGCACCATCTCGCAAGCGTCCGCGAGCGCGGGCGGTGCGATCATCCAGCCGATGCGCCAGCCAGTCATCGCATACGACTTGCTCGCGCCATCCACGATGACGAGCCGGTCGCGGAGGTCGGGCGCGATCGTCGCGAGCGAGACCTGCTCGAATCCGTCGTAGACGAGCTGCGAGTAGATCTCGTCGACGATGATCCAGCAGTCGTGTCCCCGGAGCACGGCGGCGAGCGCCTCGAGGCTGGCCCGATCGTAGGCGCTGCCCGTGGGGTTCGACGGCGTGCAGAGCACGATGGCCTTGGTGCGAGGTCCCAGGGCCGAGGCGAGCGTCGCCGGCGTCAGGCGGAAGCCATCGGCTTCCGTCGTCTGCACGATCTTCGGCACGGCGCCCATGAGCAGGGCCTGCTCCGGATAGCTCACCCAGTACGGGGCCGGCACGATCACCTCGTCCCCCGGCTCGAAGAGCGCGAGGGCGAGGTTGAACAGCGAGTGCTTGGCGCCGACCGACACCACCACCTCGCGCGGAGAGAAGGAGACGCCGCGACGTCGACTGGCATCGTCCGCGATGGCCTGGAGCAGCGGCGCGACGCCGCGTACCCGCGTGTACCGCGTGTGCCCCGCGTCGATCGCGGCCTTCGCCGCCTCTCGGATGTTCAGTGGCGTCGGGAAGTCCGGCTCACCGAGACCGAACGAGATGACGTCGACGCCCTGAGCTCGGAGCGCGTTCGCTCGGTCCGAGATCGCGATCGTGGCAGAGGGCTTGATGGACGAGAGGCGAGAGGCCAGGTCGCGCGGCACGGGGCGCGCTTCTATCACCTCACGTCGCATATCGCTACGCTCTGCCGATCGTGTGTTGACAGGCCGGGCGCGGCCAACTACACGGGGGCCGGATCGTTGGGGGGAGGCGCGCGTCTCGTGCGTTTCCCGCGAACCCTACCCCGTTGCGATTTGGCCCCTTCCGACATCGGGCCCGTTGCGTTTGGCCGCCGACGAGCGGTACGTGAGGACGACATGGATCGACAGCGCATGAGCCAGTGGATGGGATACGCAGTGTTCGCTCTCGGCATGAGCGCCTTCGGCGCTGCGTGCGGACCGACGTACCCGAACTGCGACAACGACGAGCAGTGCCACGAGGGCGAGTTCTGCGTGAACGGTCGCTGCCAGGACTGCCGCGACGACTCGCAGTGCCCGACGGGCCAGATGTGCGAGCAGAACGACTGCGTGCCGATCCCCGGCTGGTGCAACAGCGACGCGGACTGCCCGCCCGACCAGATGTGCCAGAACAACCGCTGCGTCGCGCGCCCCGTGGTCGCCGAGGTGCCGGAGACGACGCCGGTCCCGCAGGTCTGCCAGCTGCAGCCGGTGTACTTCCAGTTCGACGAGAGCGCGCTCGACGATGCGGCCCGCACGGCCCTCACCGCCAACCAGGCGTGCATGACGGAGCGCAACATCGCTGCGGTGCAGGTCACGGGCATGTGCGATCCGCGCGGCACCGAGGAGTACAACATGGCGCTCGGCGATCGCCGCGCGCGTGCGACGCGTGACCACCTCCAGCGCCTCGGCGTGCGTCGTCAGGCGATGACGACCCGCTCGGTCGGCGAAGAGATGGCCACCGGCGCGGACGAGTACGGCTGGTCGCGCGACCGTCGCGCGGACCTCACCGAGCGCTGACGTTCCTCGAGGGCCGATGTCGGCCCTCCCCGCGGACCCTCATGCGTGTAGGCCAACACCACGAGCCCACCCACTCCGCCTCGCGCGGGTCGGTGGGCTCGGTCGTTTCTCCCACGGCTCGAGCGCCCCGCGCGACGATCGCGAGCCTCGCGTGCCTGCTCAGCGCCGCGCTCTCGGGCTGCTTCCTCTGGACCAGCGCTGACCAAGGCAGCGCGCTCGAGCGTCGCGCCGCGCAGTGCGAGGAGCGCCTCACCACGCTCGAGAGCACGGCGAGCGGCTACACGACGCAGATGGAGAGCGCGCACGCGAAGGTCGCGGAGCTCGAGTCGGTGCTCGAGCGCGCGACCACGCTCGTCACGCAGAACAGCGCCGACACCGGCGCGCGCGTGGACGCGTTCGAGCAGACGCTCATGACGCAGGCGGGCCAGATCGACGAGGTCCGTCACGAGCTCACGCGCCTCCAGGAAGAGTTCAACGAGCAGCAGCGCGACTACGAAGGCCGCATGAAGCAGCTCGCGCGTCGGGCGGGTGTCGACATGCCCGTCGACGAGGCGCAGATCCCCGCCGCAGCCGACGACCATTTCCGCGCCGCGGGCGTGGCCTACGAAGCGCGCGACTTCTCCACAGCCCGTGCGCTCTACCGCGCGTTCGTCACGCGCCACGCCACCGACGCCCGCGCCGACGATGCCCAGTTCCGCGTGGGGCAGAGCTACCTCCAAGAGGATCGTCCCGCGACCGCGCTCGGCGAGCTCCGGCGCATCATCGCGGACTTCGGCACGGGCGATCAGGTGCCCGCCGCGCTGCTCGCGATGGGCGAGGCCTTCTATCGCCTCCACGAGTGCGACTCGGCACGAACCGCGCTCGAGACACTGCAGCGCGCCCACCCTCGATCGCCCCAGGCGACGGAGGCTCGCACCCGCCTGCGGGATCTCCAGCGCGCGCCCGCGGGCTACTGCCAGGCCCGCTGACCACGAAAAAGGCCGGTGAATCCGGCCCACTCCGAAATAGTCCGGCGCTCGTTGACACGTTTCCCTCCTCCCGTCCTACTAGGGGCACGCATCCCGGAGGTCGTCTTGGAATCCGTCGAAGCGTCTCTCGCTCTTCACGAGCAGGACCCCAATCTCGATCTCGGCGAGCTCGGAGCCGCCGACACGGGCGCGCTCGACGAGGCGTTTCCGTCGCTCGATCCGTGGCTCGCGCTCGCGCGTGCTGCGGCGCTCGGCGATCGAGCCGCGACCGAGTCGCTCGTGCGTGGTGTGGGCCCGCGCGTGCACGACGTCGCACGCGCGATCCTCGGCTCGCGTCACCCCGACATCGACGATCTCGCGCAGGAGTCGCTCGTCGCGTTCATCCGCGCGCTGCGTGCGTTCGAGGGTCGCTCGAGCGTCCTTCACTACGCGACGCGCATCACCGTGCGCGTCTGCATCGCGGGCCGTCGTCGCGCGCAGCGCGTGACCAACGAAGAGGCAGCGATCCTCGAGGGCCACGCGGACACGACGAACCGTCGCCCGTTCAAGCAGCTGCTGCGTGAGCGACGCCGGGTGCTCGTCCGCATGCTCCTCGCGGAGCTGCCGGACCCGCAGAGCGAGGCGCTGGCCCTCCGCATCTGCCTCGGCCTCCCGATGGAGGAGGTCGCGGAGATGACGGGCGCCCCGCTCAACACGGTCTACAGCCGCTTGCGGCTGGCCAAGGCAGCGCTGCGTTCGCGAGTGCAGAGCGATCCGGTGTTGCGCGAGATGCTGGAGGTGGACGCATGAGTGGGCGCGGACCGTCTGCGTATGAAACCGAGCACTGGGAGCTGTCGGACATCACCACCGACGCCGCGGTGCTCTCGCCCGAGAGCCTGGTCGATCGGGCGCGCACGACGCCGGGTGCGTTCGCGCGACGCCACTGGTGCACCAAGGTCGCCGAGAGCGCGGACGCGCGCACCGAGCTGAACCTGATGGCTGCCTTCGACGAGGACACGATGGTGACCAACCGTCGTCACGGAGAGCGCGTGGAGCTCGCCGTCGAAGGCGCGCTGGCGACCCTCGACGACATGCACTGAGTTGGCCGGGCAAAGGGGCCGCTGGCCCCTCTGCACACCCCGTCGCTCGATCGTCGAAGACTCCTCCTCACTCCCGCTCCAGGGGTCTGCTGCGCAGACCCCGCCGCGTGGCGCCCCCACCAATCCCGCGACCGAGCGATTCTTTCTCCGGAGTTTCCTGGGTCGAGAGACTTCTGAGCGGGCGGCCCGATGTTTGCTGGCTTTGCCAGTCATGCGTCAGCTCGTGCCATGCCCCGGTTGTGCCCGTCACGTTCGACTCACCGAGGGCGCCTGTCCGTTCTGCGGCGACACCTCGCCGCGCTCCGCGCCTACGCGCCCGACCTTGGTGCGTCGGTCACGCGCGGCGATCGTGGGCGCGACGCTCGCGACCTCCACTTCGCTGATCGGCTGCTACGACGATCACGGGCGTGGTCGGGACACGGGGGTCGTCGAGACCGATGCGGCGCGAGAGCCCGACACGGGCGCATTGATCTCGGCCTACGGCACGCCGTTCCCCGACGACGCCGCGCTCGACGATCCCGACGCAGGCGCGCCCGCTGCCGAGTACGGTGGCCCACCGCTCATGGAGGACGACGCGGGCGTGCAGCCGGACGCAGACCTCGGCGATCCCGGCGCCGACTACGGCGGTCCGCCCTCCGACTGACTCAGGGAGCGAGAAACAATCGATTCACGGCCCGCCTACGAAGCGGGGATTCCTTCTCGCTCTCTCAGCGCTTCGTCTTGCGGGGCGTCGGTGTCGTCACGGGTGCGAGCGTCTCGCGCCCCGCGCGATCGAGCACGCGCCCGTGCGCCTTGAGGGCGTCGAGGAACAGGCGCGCCGCGCGCGTCTCGTGCAGATCGACGCGACGCACGAGCGCGATTGCGTCGTCGAAGCCCGGCGCGGTGGGCGCGAGATCGACGAGCGTGCCGGGCGCGAGCCCATGCGCGGCCACGCGACGCGGGAGGATGCCCACGCCGGCGCCGTCGATCACGAGGCTCTTCACGAGCTCCATGCTCGAGCACGTCAGGTGCCGTCGCGGCGTCTGGGTCTCGGGCAAGCGCGCGAGGATCCACTGCACCTGCGAGAGCACGGGCACGTAGACGAGCGGCACCTCGTCGAGGAGCGCGAGCGGATCATCCTCGCGCTTGGCACGCAGCGCCGCGCTCGCGACGAGCGCCACGCGATCGGTGAAGAGCGGCACGATCACGCAGTCCGGGTGCGGGCTCGGGTTCACGATCACGCCCACGTCGATGCGACGATCGACGACCGCCTCGAGCACGTTCTTCGAGTTGCCGTTCCAGAGCGCGACCTCGATGGCCGGGTGCTCGGCGAAGAAGCGCGGCAGAAAGCCGGGCAGGAAGTACGCGCCGAGGCTCTCGTGACAGCCGAGCACGAAGCGCCCGCGCGGCTCGTGCTCGAGATCATCGATCGCGCTCCGCACCTCACCCGCAGCGCGCAAGATCCCGCGCGCGTGCACGAGCAACGTCTCGCCCGTTCGCGTGAGCGTGACGCCGCGTGAGGTGCGCACGAAGAGCGTGGTGTCGAGCGCGCGCTCGAGCTCCTTCATCGCGGCCGTGAGCGCGGGCTGGCTCATGCCGAGCGCGCGTGCGCCCGCCGTGAGGCCACCGTGCTCGGCGACCGACACGAAATAGCGCAGCGACGCGGGGACGAGCGCATCGGGCCCTTCGCTCATGCCGCGAGCATACGGCCGTCGACGGCGCGCGTGCTACGCGTCAGCCATGCGTCGCATCCTCCTCGTCCTCTCTCTGCTCGCCTTCGGCTGTGATCCGACGGATGACGGCGACGCGGGCGTGGATTCACGAGATGCCCCGTCGCTCGATGCGAACGACGAACACCAAGTCGACGCAGGCGCGGCAGATGCGCTCGTCTCCGACGACACGTCGAGGGAGCTCGATGCCTTCGCGGACGACACCTCCGCTGAGCGCGACGCCTTCCCCGGCGACCTCGATGCGTTCGCGGGCCTCGATGCCTTCGCGGGCCTCGATGCGTTCGCGGGCCTCGATGCCTTCGCGATGCCCGATGCGCTCGTGCCGCTCGACGCGTTCGCACCGCCCGACGCGTTCGCATCGCGCGACGCGTTCGTGCGCCCCGACGCGCGCCCGAGCGGTTCCTGCATCTCCGGCGCGACGGGCGCATACGTCGTCCGCTTCCGCTGGGAAGGCTCGGGCGCGGGCTCGACCGCCTCCGTTCGCTACGAAGCGAACACGCTTCCCGACACCTCGCGCTGGCGTGTCACTGCCAACTCGCGATCGATCGGCTATCGCCCGGTCTTCGACGACATCTTCCTCGGCGAGGGCGGCCTCGATCTGTCGGGCACCGGCTTCATCGACGTCGAGCTCAGCTTCTCCGGGCTCTCGAGCCTCTCGAACGTCACGCTCGCGATCTACGGCCGCTCGTTCAGCACGGGCTCGAGCGGCAGCTTCGAGTGGCAGACGTTCGATGGCACCGGTGGCTCGGGCCTCGTCGCCAACAGCGCGCCCTACGAGTGGTACGGCGCCGACGCCACCGACGCGTTCACCGCGGGTGACGACGGGATTCTCTTGCGCATCTACCCCGGTCCGCCGAGCGGCTCGTTGATCGTGAACCGAGTGGAGCTCTGCATCAGCGAGTGATCTGCATCAGCGAGTGATCGTCTCGAGGCCTGCGCGGGTGTAGCGACGTGCGTGGCTCTGGATGCGGGCGAGCTGCGCAGCGTCGAAGAACGGCGGGGTCGTTCCGTCTCGGTCGTAGCTCATGAGGTTGTTGGGTGTGCTCGAGTGCGGGTTGCCGAAGTAGTGCCCGAGCTCGTGCGCGAGCGTGGTGGGCCACGCGCGTAGCGACACGATCACGTAGTGCACGTTGCGCGACCGCCGTCGCCGCCAGTGAACGCCCATGCGCTCGTTCGGCGGGTCGTCGACGTCCACGAGCCGCTCGGTCAGGAAGACGTTCACGCGTGTGGGCTCGCCCGCGCGGCTCGTCACCACGCGCGATCCGAGCGCGTCACGCGCGGCGCGATCCTCGATCGACGCGAGCGAGCTGCCCGCGGGGCTCGCGCGCACCTCGATGATCTCGAACGCCACGTCGGCGGGCGCGAACAGCGAGCTCGCCTGCGCGAGCTGCGCGTCGATCCACGTGCGATCCGCCGAGTCCGCGTGCACCACCAAGGCGACGCGCGTGACCGTCGTCTGCGACTCGACGCGCGATGCGCAGAGCGCGCACGCGAGCGAGAGCAGCGCGATCACGCTCGAGGATCGGGTCATCGCTCGAGCGGCTCGAGCGCCACACGCACGATGCGCTCGCGACCATCTTCGAGCGCGAGCCGGATCGCCAGCCATCCGGCACGGTGGATCGAGACGGGGTTGAGCGCGAGGTCGGACACGCGCGAGCCATCGAGCTTCTGCCCGAGACCCACGATCCGCTTCGGCTCTCGACCGAGCACGTACACCGCGAGCTCACCGCCGTGCGGCGTCGCGTAGAAGACCGTGTGCTCTCCCGCCACGAGCACGCCGCGCAGGCTCGAGAAGTCTGCGCCCGCCTCGAGGATCACGTGCTGGTGCTGCGGATCGGGCAGCACCTCGACGAGCGCCTCGGTGCCGTCTGCGCGTCGCACCCCACACGCGATGCGCGCGCCATCGACGCAAGGGAACGAGCCGATCGATGCGAGCTGCTTGCCCGTCGCGAGGAGCACGCTCTCTTCTCTTCCGCGCACGCGGATCACGACGTTGCGCCCGCGCACGTCGTCCGCGCGCACGACGAGGTCGCCCTCGGAGAGCAGCGGCAGGCCCGCCATACGAGGCAGCGTTCCGTCCGTCCAGACATCGACCAGGCCGTCGCGCAGCACCACGACAGCAGGCCGTCCGTGCCAGCTCGCGCGCACAGCGATCGTGCCTCGATCATCGGACGTGGGGCCGAGCGGTCCGATCGCGTCGATGCCCGGATACGTGTTGTCGACGAGCGCCTCGACGCGCGATCCGTCGTGGAAGAGCAGAGCGTCGTTCGTGCCACGTCGACCGATCCACGCGATGCCGCGCGGCGTGATCACGGGATGACTGACCACCTCGTGATCGGCATGCGGGCCGTCGCACGCGAGCGTGTCGATCGCGCTCCCATCGCCGAAGAGCACGCGGGTCGCGCCATCCGAGCGCGTGGCCTGGAACGCGACACGGCCCTCGCCGTCGATCGAGGGCACGAACGCGCCGAAGCTCCGGAGCGCCCCGTTCGGAGAGGCCTCCGCGATCACCTCGAGCGTCATGTCAGCGACGCGTCCGCGGAGCGGCCGTCGCGGCACGACGCGCGGGGACCGGCGTCGGCCACGGGGTGTCGAGCGGCGCGAGGCGGATCGGCGCGGTCCCTGCGGCCGGCGTGATCTGCGTGGGGTCGCCGAGGAACTCGAAGTGCATCGTGTCCTGCAGCGTGTCGCGCCCGAGCCAGTACCAGCCGAAGCGCTCGAACTGGCGCACCCAACACTCGGGCATCTGCATGCGCTCGAAGATGGAGGTGACCTCCTCTGCGCACATCGGATGATCGGTCCACGGCGGCACACAGCCGCAGCACGTGTTGATGCTCGGATCGATGTCGAGCGCGATGCCGTACACGTGATTGGAGATCTCGCCGTTGTGATACGTGTTGCGATCGCGGATGCCGGAGAGGCGCTGCGCGCGGTACGGCGTGCCCCCGCACTCCGCCTGGATGGCCTGCTCCGCGCATGCGAGCGCAGGATGGATCGAGGCGTTGATGCGCACGCGGATGCCCATGAAGCGCGTACCTGCCGCGTTCTGCATGGGGCTGTGCGCGTTCCACTCGCGACGTCCGAAGCCCTCGAAGTAGCCGTAGTGCTCCGTCCGGAAGCGCACGGCCTGCGCCGCGAGCTCGCGTCGCGCACGGATCTCTTCACGCGTCATGCGCGCCTTGGTCACCCAGTTGCCGCGCACGAGGTAGTCGATCGGCCGCTGCTCGTTGCATGCGATCGCCGCAGGTGTCGCAGGCGCTGCCGCCGCACCGGCGTCCGCATCCTGCGCCCGCGCGTCCCGCGTGGGGCCCGAGACGATCACACCGAGCGCGAAGGCCGCGCCGGCAGCGAGCAGCACCGAGAGCGAGTGAGGCTTCATGGCGCGCGAGAGATACCGCGACCGATCGAGTCGCGCGACCTCTCCCGCTCCGACGCCTCTCAGTACCCGCGCAAGAGCGCGAGACCGACGATCGTCGCGGTGCAGCCGACCCACGCACCGAACAGGATGCCGAGGCCCTCGAGGAAGCCACGAGCACCGCGCGCCTTCGCGAGCACGAACGGCGCTGCGATCAGGAAGAGCGCGCACACAGCGAACGCGACGCTCGCATCCACGGCTCGCTCCAGCGCGACGGTCTCTCCGCGATCGGCCGCCACCACATCTGCCTGGTTCTGCCGCTCGACCAGCCACGCGACCACGGCCGCTCCGACCGCCGCCCACATCCAACCGATTGCCATCAACACGAGACACCACCTTTTTCTCCTCCCATCGGGAGTGGCGTCTTCATCGACCGAGCCCTCCGCGTGTTTCCTGACGGGCGAAACTTTTTCTCGGCCCCGGTGTCCGGGTCGGGTGCGACTGCACCCGAGACGCCTTTCGCAGTGGATGCCGTGGAGCGCCCCGATCACTGGGGCCTCAGTCGTCTGGCTTGCCCTTTGTCTACACCACGCGATCCCACCTCGCGTGCAGGACTCCCTGCTCGCGGTCGTCGTGAACGGAGCCCTCGTCACGACTCTCTTCGCCGTGCCGTTCGCGATCTTGTTTCTCCTGGTGCTGCCGCGTCGCGGCGCAGGGGGCTGGCGATGGACGTGGATCCCGCTCGCGGTTGCGGTGGCGTCGCTGTGGACCGCGGGGCCGACCTGGGAGACCGCACGCGATCTCCTACCCATCCCGTGTCTCGCTCCCTTCCCGCTACTGGTCCTCGGTGGAGCGCTGCGTCGCGCGCGCTCGAAAGTCGGGGACGTATCGACGCTGGACGACGCATCCATCCGTGCCGCGGTCGGCGCGGGGGCACTCCTCCTTTTGAGCGCAGCGTGCTCGGGCACCGCCTCGACGGCCAGCCTCGGATTCTGTTGCTTTCAACCCACGAGGACGGGTGATCACGGGGCGTGGCCGACGCTGGTCGCCATGCCTTTCGCGCTCGCTTTCGACGCGGCGGCTGCGCTAGGGCTCGCGGGGGTTCTCGTCGGTCGACGCGCCACCCATCGGAGGTTACGCGCGGCCTTGCTGCCAGGTTGGGGCGTCGTCGCGATCGCGGCGGGGCGTGCGATCGACGACGGACTCTCGCTGGTTGCCGCGCGACAGATCATCCCGCCGCTCACAGGTCAGTCTCACCCGATTCCGACCGAGCTCGAGCTCCTCGGGTCCCTGTCCGAGCTCAGTTCGGGCACGTGCCTCGTCATCGCTCTCGCTGTGTGGTCCGCCTCTCTCGCGTCGATCTCTCGCGCGAGCTGCGCGGCGTGGATGGGATGGCGCGCCTGGAGCCCGGTCGTCGTCGTCGCGCTCGCGTCGACCGCAACTCTCTTTGCGCCGAGTCCTTTCGGGTGGTGCCAGCAGATCATCGTGCGGAGCTCGGCAGAGCTCGAGCCCTTGGTGCGCGACCAGAACGGCGAGGCGCCGCAGTCGCTCGGTGCCGAGCTGCTCGCCGATGGAACGGTCGTCGGCCTCGGAGAGAACGAAGGCCAAGTGTGGCCGGCGATCCTTCCCGATCGCCGCGTGACGATGAGCCAGCTCATCCAATCGATGCGTCGGTTTCGTGGACCACGACGCGCTCTCCTGGCTTGGCGCCGGCACGATCTCGATGCAGCGCCGACAGCACGCGAGCGGTGGGCCTTCGTCGAGGCTGCAGGGCGCGCGACAGCGGGTCGCGAGCTCCTGCTCGTCTCGGACGTGGACTCGTGCGAGCCGGTCATCGTCATCGCTGGCGCGGAATATCAACGGTGTGCAGCCAAGGATCCGACGACGTTCGCGGCGCGTGTGGCCGTGCTCGTGCTCCGCGACCCCGCCGCTCTCACGGTGGGCGCGTGGCTCGACTCGATCGATGGCGTGCGCGAGAGAGTCGCGCTCGACTGGACGGAGCTGCCGCCGACCAGCGGACCACTGCGCCTCGAACCCCGCGAGAACGATCTCCGCGAACGTGTGGGTTTCTCGCAACCTGGATGGGCCTGGCTCGGTCTCCTGTTGGGCCCGGTCGCGCTCCTCGTCGCGACACGACGACCGGACCACCCTGTCTCACGACTGCTGGCGCGCGAGCTACAGCTCGAGGTGGGACCACCGCTTCACGATCCCAACTATCGAGAGGCGTCGACGCGGCCGACGATCCGTAGACCGCTCGGAGCGCACCACAGGGTGGCGTTCGCACTTCTCCTCACGATGGCCGCCGTCGCACCGAGCCTCCTCGCGCACGTGCTGCTGCTCGCGCGCTGACGTGGAACCACGCGTCGCTCGCGCGGTCAGTCTCTCGTGCGTCGTCTCCATCGCCGCGTGTCGTCCTGGCTTCCGTGGTTGATCACGATCGCCTTCGCGCTCCTCGTGTTCGTCTTCGTCGAGGCGAACCGCGTCCAGAATCGAGTCGGGGTCCTCGTGTTCCTCGTGGGGCCGGCGGTCTTCGTGGCTGCCAACGCGTGGTGCTGGCTCGCGCCCATGCGCGGCAGTCACGGATGGACTTGGCTACCGTGGTGCGTGCTCGCGCTGGCGTGGGTGGGCTGCCGATGCCTCCATGTCGATGCGGACTTTCCAGCAGGCCGCTTGTTCGACCTCTGTTGGCCTCCGACGCTCGCGGTTCTCGTCGCGCCGGCGACGTTCGCAGGCGCGCTGCGTCGCGCGTCGCATGCTGAGCACGAGCGACCGCTCAGTGAGGTCGCGCTTCGCATCGTCGTGGCCGCCTCGACACTGTTGTTGCTGGCCAGGCTGTCGGACCTGAACGCCGCTCGGCACTGGTTCCATGGCGGTCCCGCGTTCGCCGACATCGCACCACGCAGTGTGATCGAGTCCGCCGGATATCGGCTGACCTGCCATGCGCTCGTCGCGGCGCTCGTCCCGGCCGTGGTCTACGTGCATCGAGACCGACTGCGTGCGGCGGCCGTGCTGTTCCCGACGCTCGGCTTCGCCGCACTGGGCGGCGCGCTCCTCGTGCTCGATCTGCTCGAGCTCGACGCGGCGCGGCGAACCTGGCCGGCGCCGATCGCGGAAGCGGACATCGTCGTGCTCGAGCTGGAGGCGTGGGCGTCGAGGGTGCTGGGCGGCCTCGCGCTCGCCGCGATCATGATGGCGGGCGCCATCTCTGCGTCGTTCCGCGTGGTGGCCCGTGGCTCGCCACTTCTCGTCGGCTGGGCACGCACGCGCCTACTGCTCGTCGTCGCGCTGCTCTCGACATCCGCCGTACTCGCCCCGCGTTCCGACGGGCCCAGTCAATCCCCAGCGCGCCCGGAGGCTCTCGGAGCGGATGCGACGTTCTCACCGATCGTCGGCGAGGCGCGCGACGAGAACACCGAGCTCGTCTCCTACGACGGAACCGTCACGGGCATCGGGGTTCTCACCCAAGCTGGGGCCTTGAGAACCGTTGGGGACCACCTGGCTTCGGTGCGGGCTCCGGCGGCCGATTGGGTCTATCCCGGTCGGCCCTACAATCGCTCGGGCGCCGAGATTGTCGTCGACCGTCGCACGACGCTGGACCAGCTGATCCGAGCCGCGCAGCAGCTGCGTGCGTTCGAGCAATTGGTCGTCGTGTGGCGAACACGGGCCGATCTCCACATTGCGCGGGCCGCGCGCGAGCAGTGGGGCTTCGTCGAGCGCGCGTCTCGCTCCCTCGGCGGCCGTTCGATCGAGCTGATCGACCATGCCGAGGGGTGCGCCGCGCCAGAGGTTCGACGGGGCGCAGTACACACGCGGTGCGCGAGACACGATGGGCTCGACGAAGAGGTCCTCGTGCTTCGTGGTGGTGACCTCACCGTCGAGGACTGGCTCGCCACGCGCACGGAGGCCGATCGTTGGATCGCGATCGAGGTCGACCGCACCGGCGTCGTGTACCCGTGGTCGGACGAGCTCGTGTGGCCTCACGATCCGCCGGAACCGACCCATCAGCTCAGCGCGGCGTGGCCGTGGCTCTCACCGAGCGCGGCGCTCTTCGGCGTGGTTATCGCGTTCCTGTGTGCCCGACGTCGTGCACGCGGCCAGCAGCTGCCGCGCTGGGTGGAGGGCTGGCTCGGGATCACTTCACGACGTTCGTCGGGCCCGCTCGGGCCCTATCGGGGCGACCGCGACCCTGATCATGCGAGAGTGGCGGGAGGGGCGTCCTTCTTCTTCACGTTCTTGCGGAAGCGCAGGTTGAGCGCTTCGACGCTCACGGAGAATGCGAGGGGGAAGTAGATGTAGCCCTTCGGGATGTGCTGGCCCGTGCCGTCGGCGACGAGCACGGCGCCGATCAGGACGAGGAACGAGAGCGCGAGGATCTTCACGCTCGGGTTGCTGTTCACGAAGCGGCCCACGGGCTCGGCGAAGGCCACCATCACCGACACCGCTGCGATCACAGCGCACACCATCACCCAGATCTGCTCGGGCGGGACCATGCCCACCGCGGTGATGATCGAGTCGAGCGAGAACACGAGATCGACGAGCACGATCTGCGCGAGGATGCGACTGAGCGGAACGGGAGGGCGCTTCGCGTCGGCCTGCTCGTCGTCGTGCGAGCCCTCGACCTTGTTGCGGATCTCGATCGTCGCCTTGCCGATGAGGAAGAGGCCGCCGGCGAGGAGGATGAGGTCACGCCCCGAGAAGCCGTGACCGAGCAGCGTGAAGAGCGGCGCCGTCAGCCCCATCACCGCGCGGATGCCGAAGAGCAGGATGATGCGCATCACGACGCTGAGGCCGATGCCGATGCGTGTCGCGCGCGTGCGCTCGCTCTCGGGCAGTCGCGACACGAGGATCGAGATGAAGACGAGGTTGTCGATGCCGAGGATGATCTCCATCACGACGAGCGTGAGGAGATCGACCCACGTGGACGGGTCTTCGATCCCGCTGAACCAGTCGAGCATGACCCTTCGTGCGCGCTGCGGTCCCGATCCGCAACCGCTACGCGCGGCTCCTCAGCGAGGCGTGCCCCGGTCGAGGTCGAAGCGCTGGGTGAAGACCGTCGCGAAGCAGAAGGCGGCGACCTGCCAGAACCACACGCTCGTGAAGAGGAAGCCCACGCCGAAGCCGAGCAGGCCGACGAACGACACGAGCATCGTCGGGATCACGATCGACCACGCCTTCCAGTACATCCAGCCGCCCTCGTAGACGCGGCGCAGCGCGCGGAACGGATCGAAGATCTCGCGCGGGTCGAGCTCCTTGCAGTAGTGGCTCATGTAGCCGGGGATCGCGATCACCGCGCACGCCCACAGCACGAAGCCTGCGATGAACAGGGGCCAGCTCGCGAGCCACGCACCGAGCGCCATCAGCGTCACGCCCGGCGCTCCGTAGTAGGCCATGCCCGCGAACGTCATCGCACCGTGGAAGAGGAGATCACGCGCGTCCACCCACGCAGGCCACGCCGGGCGGCCGTGGTGCATGTTGTGAACGATGCGGATGCGGTGGCCCATGTTCATGAGCCAGCCGACGATCGGCACCGCGAGCCACAGCGCGCCCTTCACGAGATCACGCTTGGAGTCGTCGGACTGGAGCGGAAAGCGCCAGGCGTTCGCGAGCGTGAGCGGATCGCGGAGCGGGCTCGTCACGGACGACGAGGATACACGCGCCTCAAGCCGTGACGGCGCTCGTCTTCGGTGCCGCGCTGTGGAGGCGGACCGGATGACGGGTCGCCATCCCTTCGCGCTTCACGCCGAGGCGAGCGCGGAGCTCCGCGACGTCGAGCGCCATCGCTGCGTCGTAGTCGAGGCCCAGGCGGTAGAGAGTCGTGGTGCCGCGCGCGTCGCGGAACGCCTGCACGGTGCGGAGGGGCGCGATGAGCAGGCCCATCGCCACGGCCATGCCGTTGTAGACGTACGCCGCGAGGCCCACGCAGCCCGCGCGCAGCTCCCACGCGCCGATCTCGGCCTCGCCCACGAGGTCGGTGCCGTAGCCCGTGGCGAGGTGATGGAGGTCGTGGAGCTTCACGACCTTCTTGCGACCCGCTGTGTTCGGCAGCGGGATCGTCACGGGGCCGATCGGGATCTCCACCGTCGGCGCGGTGTAGGCCGCCGTGGTGAACCCATTGATCGCGAAGTACTGAGCGAGCGCGTCTTTGACCAGCATCGTCGTCTCCTTCGAGGCTGAGCATGGGCTCGACGCGCAGGCGGGACCATTCGCGTTCCAACGCCCGAATCGCCCACGAAAGAGGGGGCTCCGTCAGGTGTGTGCGTGAGGCTCCACGTTTGTGAGGTACCGTCCGCGGGTGGCGCAGAGACGCGGCAAGGCTCCCAGGCAAGCGCGCAGCAAGGCGACCGTCGATGCGATCGTCGAGGCGACGGGTCAGGTGTTCGAGCGCGGCGGCTACCGACGCACCACGGCGGTGAAGGTCGCCGAGCGCGCTGGCGTGTCGGTGGGCTCGCTCTACCAATACTTCCCCGACAAGGAGGCGATGATCGCTGCCTTCTTCGAGCGACGCCTCGCAGAGGACATCGAGCTGATGCAGGCGGTCGCGGTCCGCGCGCTCGACGCCTCGCCCGTCGCGCTCTTGCGCATCGCGGTCGAGGAGATGGTCGCGCTCTATCGAAGGGATCGCGCGCTCTACGTGGGCGTCGCGGAGATCCTGCCGATGGCCGAGCAGACGCCCGAGGTGCGCGAGGGGCTCGAGCGGGCAGTGGCCATGACGCTGATGCATCTGCGCATGCATCCCGAGCTCGCTCGCGGTCGCGATCCCGAGCTCTTGGCCTTTCTCTTCGTGCACTCGCTCCGCGCGTGCCTCTTCAAGATCATCGAGCTCGCGCCCGACAAGCTCGATGATCCCCACCTCACCGAGATGCTCACCGGCGCAGCGCTCGGTCTGATCGGCCTTCCGCCCGACGCTCGGTGATCACGAGACGTGGTGGGCGGACACGGGGGCGCGCCCCTCCATGCGATTCGAGCTCGTCATCGCGGTAGGGGCAGTCCGCCGTGCCAGCCCGGCAAGCCCTACTGGCCGACGCCGAGCGTGTAGGCCTCCGGCTTCTCCACGGGCGGGAGCGCGCTCTCGCGGATGAGCAGCGTTCGGGTGGCCCACACGTCGTGGAAGATGCGATAGCGCAGCGCCGTCTGATCGAGGTAGTCGACGCCCGCCGATCCACCGGTGCCCACGCGTCGACCGATCACGCGCTCCACCATGCGCGCGTGGCGCTGGCGAAAGATCACGAACGCCTGCTCGAGCGCGACGATCCCGTCGATCACCTCGCGCGGGAACGCGAGCAGCGGCAGCTCGCGGTAGCTCTCGATGAACACGAGCGCCGCGCGCACGCGCGAGACACGGGCGCGCTCTTCCTCGGGCTGATCGCTGGCCTCGAGGAACGCACGCGCGCCAATCTTCTCCTTCGTGTAGCGCTCGCCGAGACGCTCGACGTCGCGCTCCGTCAGCGCGTCGTGCACGGCGAGCTTCATCGCCTCGTCGACCTCGCGCGCCTGCGCGCCGCAGTACGCGTCGACGAAGCGCCGCACGACCTCGGCGTCGTCGGCGTCGCTGGGCGTCGAGCCCTGGATCGGCGTGCGATGGAGCCACGCGACGATCGCGTCCTTGAGGGTGGGCAGATCCTCTCTGCGACGCGCGACGCGGCGCGAGGCGGCGCTCTCGGTGCCGTCGGCGGACTTGAGCGCGCGCATGTACGTGCCCTCGTGACCGAGCGGGATGCGTTGCTCGTCGGCGAGCCCCATCAAGATCTCGATCTCGCGCAGCTGCGCGGACTGGAACCCGCTCGCGGGGCTGAGCTTGTCGCGGAACGCGAGGTAGTCGCGCGTCGTCATCGTCTCCATCAGCGGGAAGTGATCCGCGATGAGCCCGAACAAGAGCGCCATGCGACGCAGACCTCGCACGGCAGACGCGAGCGACTGCTCGGGCACACGCTCTTGCTTGAACAGATCGCGCACGCTCACGAGCTCGCGCAGCGCGAGCTTGAGCCAGAGCTCGTCGATCTGGTGGATGGTGATGAACATCACCTCGTCGTTGGCGAGACCGGCGTCCGTCGCCACGAGCCCGCCCTGGAGCGACGTGATCTCCTCGACCTTGATGTAGTCCCAGTAGTTCGTCGCCTTGCGCATGGCCCGACCCTATCGCGCGGACGACCGAAGTGAGGGTCCCAGGGTGAGCGTTCTCGCGACCCGCGACGCTCGTCCGCGAAAAAGTCGGTTCGCCCGTGACGGAAGCACCGAGCGCCCGCACTCACCGGTCATGACCCCTCGATTCGCGCTCCTCCTTCCTTCGGCAGCGTGCCTCTCGCTCTCTGCCTGCGGCTCGGCGCACATGGCCGAGACCACCGACGCCTCGGCCGCTCCGGACGCCGCGTTCGCGCCCGATGCGACGCAGGCGCCCGACGCCGTGGTGCTCGTCGCGGACGCGGGCGTGCCCATCGACGATGCCAGGGTGGTGTCCGACGACGCCGCGGTCGTGCCGGACGACGCCGCCTACTACGACGCAGCCGACGACGCGTTCGTCTACGTGCGGGGCTGAGCGATGGACGGCGCCATCACGCACGACGGCCTCCTCTCGTTCGGCGATCGCCCGCTCGATGCGCGCCTCGTGCACCACGAGCGCATGGCGACCGTGATGAAGCGCCTGCTCGCGCCGGGCGTGGGTGCCCTGGTGATCGACGCGCGTGGTGCCGCGGCGCTCTCGCGTGCTCACGAGCTCTTGCGCACGCTCTACGACGATCCGCGTCGCGCGCGACGATTGCTCCATCCGCACCGCGTGATCGCGCTCGTCGACGACGGCGACCTCGAGGCTGCGTTCGAGCTCGGTCGTTACGGGCTCGGCGGCCTCGTGCCCGATCGCGAGCGTGAGCTCGTGTTCGGTCGCGTCGAGAGGATCGCGACGCGAGAGATCGAGACGCCGGTGATGACGACGCCCGCGCTCGCACCGCCGCGCACCGCGCGCCTCGGGCCGCACCTGCTGGGTGAATCGCCCACGATCGCGATCGGGCACCGCCACGCCGACGAGACGCTCGAGGTGCTCGCACGCTACCGCCGCATGCTCCACGGCGCGGCGCACGAGAGCACGGTCTTCGACGACGTGGCGACGCTGCTCGACGTGATGATCGACGAGGGCTTCACGTGTCAGACCAGCCTCGCCTGCAAGGCGGGCGTCACGCACGCGGGCCAGTTCATCGGCAGCTTCGACTACTACCGAGAGCTCCGACGCACGCGCTACGCGCGCATCCCCGATGACCCCGAGGACCGGGTCGCGATGGAGGTCTTCATCGCCGTCGACGAGGTGCTCCACGAGGTGCTGCACCTGCTCTTCCTCGCGAACGAGCTGCGCGCGGGCGCACGCGTCGAGCACACCGAGCTCGCCGAAGAGCTGAGCGTCACGTGGTGGCAGGGCGTGATCCACCAGCGCGTCTGGGGCGAATGGCTCGAGGGCCCCGCGATCCTCGAGATCAACGACGACTTCATGCTGTCCGAAGACAACGCGCAGAAGCGCGGCTTCTGGAACGTGAAGACCGTGTTCGAGCGCTACGCCGGCTACCCGTGGGTACCGTACGTGCTCGCGCGTCTGCCCGAGCGCGCCAGCTACATCGGCGAGCGTGCCGATCTCGACGCGCTGCTCGGCGCCTACCGCGGACGGCCCGAGGCGCGCTTCGTGCTCGATCGCCCCGAGCGTGTGCGCGTGCCGGCGCCCTTCACGAGTCATCCCCGTGTGCCCCACGCGATGCGCATTCCCTCGCGCTCCATCGCGCGCGGGTGGGAGCTCGATCTCTTCGCGATCAGCGCAGCGTGAGCGACTTCACCCACGTCTTGGTGCGCTCGAGACCCTCGCTGGGGCGGACGAGCGGCGCGTAGCCGAGCTCCTCGCGGGCGCGTCGATCGGAGAAGAAGAAGTCCTGTCCGATCACGTAGAGATGGAAGCGGTGGAACGTCGGCTCGAGGCCCGTCGCCCGATGCACGAGGGCATTCAGATCCGCGATCGCGAACGCGAGCCGCCGCGGCAGGCGTCGCGTGGGGATGGTGACGCCGTGCATCGCGGCGAAGGGACGCAGGAAGTCGAAGAAGTTGATCGCGTTGTCCTCGCCCACGAAGTAGGCGCGTCCCGCGACCTTCGGTCGCGTCGTCTCGTCGTGCAGGCGTGAGGCTGCGAGCAGGTGCGCGTGCACGACGTTGTCGACGTAGACGACGTCGAAGCGCGCGCGTGGATCGCCGATGAGGATGGGCATCTTGCCGGCCGCGATCTCCTTGAGCGCTGTGGGGATCGCGTGCGGATCGTCGGGCCCGTACACGTGCGTCGGTCGCACGGCGCAGGTGTGGAGCACACCGCCGCCTGCGAGCGCGGCGCCGTTGGCGGAGAGCGCGATCCGCTCGCCCTCGATCTTGGTGCGCACGTAGTCGTGGATGGGCTTGGACGGATACGCGATCGACTCGTCCCCACCCGCGACGGGCTCGCGATCGAGCACCACGTCCTCGGAGCTCGTGTAGACGAGGAACGGCACGTCGAGCGCGCGACACGCATCCACCACGTTCTGCGTGCCGCGCACGTTCACCTCGTCGATCACGGCGCTCTTGCCGAGTCCCACGTGCACCACCGACGCGAGATGAAAGACGGTGTGCGCGCCCTCGAGCGCATGCCGGAGCTGCTCGGGCTTGGTGATGTCGGCGCGGACCTCGGTGACGCCCTTCGGCAACGCGGCGCGGAACGGCGCGCGATCGACGGTGACGATCGCGTCGAAACGAGGCCAACCTTCGACGAGGTCGCCAGCCAACATCTCGACCAGTCGCTTGCCCACGAACCCACTGCCACCGATCACCACGGCCTTGCGCGTCACGATGCTCACGACCCGCGTCGTAGCGCCCGGACGCGGCCTTGCTCAATGAAGATCGATCACGGCCTCATCCTTCGAGGTGTTGGACCGCGCCGTAGAGCGTCCGCAGGTCGGCCGAGAGGAACATGCTGACCGGCCCCGACGGCACGAGGCGTCGTGAGGCGCCGCCCGAGTCCGCCGACATGGGTCTCGCGTCACGCACGCAGCAGCCGATCGAGCTTCCTCACGACGGTCGTGCGCGCCTTGGCCTCGAGGAACGTCGAGGGGATGCGCCGCATGAGCGCGCCATAGCGCGAGCGACGTGGTCTGCGGTCGGTCCCCGCGATGTGCTCGCGCAGCATCGCTGCGTGCTCGCGATGGAACGCCCACAGCACCTCGAGGCGATGCTCGAGCTGGAAGTACGCGTCGCTCGGCCAGTCGAGCGTGTGCTTGCTGCGCACGCCGCACGCGCAGGTGAGGCTGCCGAGGTCGAGGTCGTGCGAGCGCTCCCAGGTGCGTCGATGCGCCCACTGGTCGGGCGTGTAGCCGACAGGCAGATCACGGATCGTCGTCGTCGGTGGGCCCGAGAGCCCCGCGAAGTAGAGCGCACCCCAGTGGCTCTCGCCCACGTGGCGTCGTCGGAAGAAGCGCACCTCGAACCAAGCGCTCTCACGAAACCAATCGAGGTCGATCTTGCGCGCGATGCGCACGACCTCGACGTGCTCGAAGCGCGCGCACCCGCGACAGCTCGGGCAGCGCACGTCGAGCACGTGCGGCATGAGGAACCAGTCGTAGGGACCGCTCACGCGCTCGAGGGTGATGCGCTCCCCATCGGCGTGCGAGCGCGCTTGGGGCGACGAAGGATCGGGTCGGCCTCACGCCAGTCGAGGAGCGACGTCGCGGGCTCGGTGGGCACGATGCCGCGCGCGTGGATGACCTGATCGAAGCTCGTCGCGCCGCCCGTCGCGACGGGGAAGTGGCTGAAGGCCGTCGTCGCGTAGAAGAGGCGGTAGTGGAAGAAATTCTTCTGCACGATCACGTCGGCCGCGCGCGCGTCGAGACCGACAGCGCGCCAGAAGCTCGGATGGATCGGCAAGGGCGGTCCGTCGGTGACCACGAGGTGGAGCGCACCGCCCTCGGCGTGACGCACGTCGAGGCGCACCATCCGCCCGAAGTCGCCCGTCGAGCGCGCAGACACGGTCACGTCGAGCGCGAGCGGCGGCATGTGGTAGCCGGGTGTTCCGCGAAGCACGACGTCGTGACGTGATCCTTCGCGCGCGCTCCAGAGCTCGGCGACGAGCGCAGGATCGTGCACGGGGACGAAGGCTACGAGGTCGCGGGCTTTCGCGAGGAACGCTGTCGCGATGCGTGTGTTGCCGCCCGGCGCACCAGCCCCGACGATGTCGTCCACGTCGACGAAGATCGCCGGCCCCAAGCGTCCGAGGCCCAGGCCCTCGCGCCTCACCTTGCGCGCAGCCACGAGGCCTTCGTCCACCGACAGCATCGGGGGGAGACGCGACTTGCGCTGCTCCCACACGCGATCGGTGAAGCCGTCGACGAGCTCGTTCGCCAGCGCCGCATCGCCGTTCGTGCACACGTGCACGGCCCAGCCGAGGTGCTCGGCCGTCGTGTACGGATGCACCATGAAGAGGCTGGCGGACACGACGCGCGGGTCCTTCTCCATCGCGCGCATCGCGCGGAACACGCCGCGCATCGGCTCGAGGAAGTCGATCGTGTTGCCGCCGCCGAGCACCATCGGCAGCTTGCGCCACGCATGCACCGGCGTGATCTCGCCGCGGAGCGCGCGGATCAGGCGGTTGCCCGCACGAAAGCCCGTGGGCGCGAGATCCCAGTGTGGGTTCGTGCGGTAGGCGACGAGCACGTCGACGGGATCGACCAGACCGCTCGAGAGGTTCGCGTGGAGGTCGTAGCTCACCGCGATCTTCACCTTCGATCCGACGACGCGTCGCACCTCGCGGAGCAGCCACGCCTCGGGTGCTTCGTCGAGACCCTCGACCTCCATCGAGCCGTGGAGCGCCAGGTACACGCCATCGAGTCGGCCCGCGTCGCGCAGCGCGTCGAGCAGCTCGCCGGTCATCTCGTTCCAGCACGCGCGCGAGAGCGGCCCACCGGGCACTGCGAGCGCCGACGTGAGAGGCACGGTCTCGACGTTGCCCGCGAGACGCGCGGCCTGTCGAAACCCGGTGAGCTCCGCGTGCGGCATGAACGACTTGAGCTCGGTGCCGCGAAGGCCACACGCACGCGCGAGCTCGTCGCCCGCGAGGTGATGCATGCGATCGAAGTCCGCGCGCTCCGTGAGCACGGGCGAGCGCGCGTTGGCCTCGTGGAAGAGGCGCCCGTAGGCGATGCGGAGCGGACGTGGGCCGCGACCGAGCTTCATGCCGAACATGTCGTCACCTCTTCTTCGTGAGCTTCTTCTTCGTCTTCAGCGGCTCGAGGAGCTGCTTCCAGATGGTCTGGTGCGGCCCGCGCAGATCGAGGTCGTCGGTCACGCGCTGCACCATCAAGCCATCCGTGAGCGCGCGCATCGTGGCGACGAGCGCGTCTGCGTCGCAGGGCGCGACCTCGCCCTTCGCGATCCCCTCACGCACGCGATCGGCCGCGGCCTTGCGCTGCGCCGCGAAGACCTCCACGCCGCGCTGCACGATCTCTCGGCCGCGCTCGCCGCCGATCGTCGCGATCGCCTGGGTGAGGAACACGATGCGGTGCTCGCGTCCCGCGTGGAACGCGTGCACTGCCTTCATCTGCGCGAAGAGCCGATCGATCGGGTGCGTGTGCGCCTCGATCGCCGCCATCACCTCGATCGCCTGCTCCGACATGAGCGCGACGAGCGCGGTCTCGATCACGTGGCCGTGCGTCGGCAGGTAGTAGAGGAGCGTGGGCCGCTTGAGGCCGAGCTCGGCGGCGAGCTTCTCCGTGGACAGGCCGAGGCCTTCACGCTCGAGGATGGCCGCGGCGCGCGTGGCGAGCTCGAGGCGACGACCGTGATCGATGGGGCGCGACATGATCTGACGAACCGTCAACTAACATGAGCTGACGATTCGTCAAGTCATCGACGCGTCACGACGCGAGGCGATCACTCGCTGCAGGCGCGGAACCACACGGGACGGCTCTCGGTGTGGAACTCGGTCACCTCGATCGTGCCGTCGAAACGCTGGCCGTCGAGGGTCTCGACGACGACCTCGTGCGTGCCCGCGGACAGGCGCCGCGCGGTCGGGACGTGCTCACCGATCGCGCGACCGTCGATACGGATCGCGCCGTCGCGCGCGCGATCGCAGCCCGCGACGATGCGGGCCCATCCCATCACCGCGGCTTGATCGTCGGTGCTGCGCGGCGTGGGCGTGCCCGCGGTGGTGAGGCGCGCGGTCGTGGTCGCGGGCGCGGTGACGGGGATCGCGATCGCTTCGGGCTCGCTCGTCGCTTCGATCACGGCCGTCGTGGCGCGCTCGGGATCGAGCGCTGCTTCGGGGTCGAGCGCTGCTTCGGGATCGAGCGCTGCTTCGGGATCGACGATCTCGGGGTCGAGGATCTCGGGGTCGACGACGACCTCCGCCTCGGTGGTGGCCTCGACCTCCGTCGTCGCGACCTCGGTCGTCGTCGCCACCACGGGGCTCGGCCTCGTGAGCGACCACAGCTCGAGCGCGATCGCGCTGATGACCAACGTGCCGAGAGCGGTGAGCACCCACACCACGGTGTTCGAGCGAGGCGCTGGCGCCTCGCGCGCCGATGCACGGGGCGACGTCGACGCGGTCGGCGCGCTGGCCGGCGAGGTGGTGCTGGGCGAGGTGGTGCTGGGCGAGGTGGTGCTGGGCGAGGTGGTGCTCGCCTCGGTCCGCGTCTCGTTCGCTCGCTCGTCGCGCGCACGCTTCACGAGCGGAGCGACCCATGCGCGCAGCGCCGCGCGTCCATCGCGCTCGCTCCGCCTTCGGTACGCGGCGTCGAGCTCCTCGGCGAACGCCTCCGCGCTCGCGAACCGTTCCCGTCGGTCGGGCGAGAGGGCGCGGGCGATCAGCCCACGCAGGTCTTCTGGCAGTCCCTCCTCGATCGGGGCGGGCTCGCCGACGAGCAGCTTCATCAGCACGGCATCGCCCTCGAGCGGGCTCCGACCGGTGAGCGCGAAGTGCAGCGTGCAGCCCAGCGCGAACACGTCCGTGCGCGCGTCGAGCGTGCCCTTGGTCGCCTGCTCGGGCGCCATGTAGCTCGGCTTGCCGCGGAGCACGCCGTGCGCGGTCTCGACCTCGCGCTTCTTCGCGAACGCGATGCCGAAGTCCGCGAGCTTCACGTCACCCGCCTCGCTCACGAGCACGTTCGCCGGGCTCACGTCGCGGTGCACGAGGCCCAGAGCGCGGCCGCTCTCGTCCTTGGCCCGGTGCGCGTAGGCCAGGCCATGCGCGATCTCTCTGGCCACGTGGAGCGCGAGCTCCTCGGGGATCGCGAGGCCGTCCCTGGCACAGCGCAGCTGGAGCGCCTCGAGGCTCGCGCCGACGACGAGCTCGAGCGCCTGGAACGGCACGCCCTCGTGCACCCCATAGTCGAGCACCGCAACGAGGTTCCCGTGGTGGAGGTGGCTCGCGAGGCGCGCCTCGTCCGAGAACATCCGCACGAGCTCGGGATCGCGCGCGAGCTCGGGCCGCACCCGCTTGAGCGCGACCTTGCGCACGAAGCCATCGTGGCCGTCGAGGCTGGCCTCGTGCACCTCGGCCATGCCGCCCTGGCCGAGCCGAGCACCGATCCGGTAGCGAGCGAAGGTCTCGTTGGTCGACACGAGCAGCGGGCTGACGATACCGCGGACGCCCCCCGTTCGATCGGGCACGCGACAGCGACGATTCGCCCGAGGGTGTGAACCAGCTCACCTGGGCCTTCGCGCGCTGGGCCTACTCCTTCGTGTGTGGACGGTGTTCGTCCACGCAACGCGAGACCAGCATGACCACGACGTCCCACCGAACCCAGCCTCCGACGCGCCCCGAGCACGGCACGCCGCGACTCCCCGTGATCTTCGGGCTCGCGGCGGTGGTCACGGCCCTCGCATCGATCGGCTGCGCGCCGATGTCCGCGCGTGAGCCTGCGGCGTCCGCGGAGGCCGCGCTCGTGGCCGGTCCCGACTCCGAGCTGCGTCCCACGCGCATGGGTGTCGTCCTCGCAGGGCAGACGGTGACGGGCTCGTTCAGCCCGCGATCGATGCACCTCTCCTGGACGTTCGAGACGCGCTCGCCGCGTGAGCACGTGGTCGTGCACGCGCACGATGGAGTCGGCGTCGCGCAGCGGCCGATGGATCTCGTCGTCACTGTCTACCGCGCGACCGCGGGCGGACTGCCGACGGGCGCCCCCGTCGCGAGCGCGCGTTCGGTCCCGGATCGCGAGCTTCCGGGCCAGGTGGTGTCGACGCCTCGGCTCGAGCTCGGCCTCGCGCAGGTCGGTCGGTACGTGGTGGTGCTTCGCGCGCTGGACTACGCGACGTCCGGCAGCGTCCAGCTCACCGTGTCGCTGCCGACGCGAGGCCTCGCCTGCGGTACGCCGGACAGCGCGGTCTGCGACGAGAGCACGTACTGCGTGCGCTCGGCGTGCGGGGCGGCGGGTGTGTGTGAGCCGTTGCCCGCCGATCGCGGCGGGACCTACGCGACGGTGCCCGAGAGCGCGTACGCGTGCGGATGCGATGCGGGTACGTACCCGAGCACCTTCGAAGCCATGAGGAACGGCGGAGGCGTCGCCTACACGGGCACGTGTCGTCCTCTCGTCGGACCGGTCACCGCGGCGCGCGATTCGGCGGCGCAACCCACGCAGGTCGGAACGCTCCTGCCCAGCCTGCCGCAGCGCGCGTCGTTCTCGTCGACCTCGCGCTTTCTCGCGTGGCGCTTCGAGAACCGTGCGGCACGCGCCCCGGTCGTCTTCGACGTGCGCTACGAGGCCGTCTACCACGAGCTCGCGCCCGCGCTCACCGTGAGCCTCTACCGCGCGACGCCCGAAGGACTCCCGACGGGTGCGGCCTGGGTCGCGTGGGAGCCCGGTGGCGACGAGACGAATCACCTGTACCGCATCGCCGTCTCGCTCCCCGCGGCGGGCTCGTACGTGCTGGTGGTGCGCGGGGCGCAGCTCCGCACCCGCGGCACGGTCACGGCGTCGCTCACCGTGTCCACGCTCGGCTACGCGTGCGGCACCGCCGACACCGTCACCTGCGACGGCGACACGTACTGCGCGCGCCCTGCCGGAACCTGCGGCGCGGTCGGCGTCTGTGAGCGCCCGCCCTCGAGCTGCCGCACCGCGGCCGGCTTCGCGGCAGCCCCCGTGTGCGGGTGCGACGGCGCGACGTACCCCTCGGCCTGCGACGCGATCCGGTCGGACGCAGCCGTCGCATTCGAAGGCGACTGCCGCCAGAACTGCCGCGTGCTCGGTTGTGGCGCGGGCGAAGTGTGCACGTACCGCGCGACTCGCCAGATCTTCGAGTGCGCGCTCGTCGATCCGAGCGGCCCCGTCTGCGACGACTCTCGCGTCGATCCGAGCTGCCGAAGGTACCCGCCGCCCGCCGCGCCCACGGGCGTGTGACCTCCGAAGCCGCGCGTTGCGTCGTCGACACGGTGTCGGCCCGGGGACTAGCTTCCCTGGGGCATGCGCTCCGCGTGGCTCGTCGTCGTCGCGTCCTTCGTGTCCGCCCTCGCGGGCTGTGCGGCCGCGAGCGTGGCGCGCGTGCACGTGCCGCTCGTGCTCGAGGCGCAGGGCGACGAGGTCGCTCGCGCGCGGACGGAGATCGAGCGTGCCGCGGCGCACCTCGAGGTCGAGCTCGCGGTGCTCGACGTACCGCCAGCGCCACCGCTCGACGCGCTCGACTCCGTCGATGTCTCCGCCGTACGGCGCGCCTACGACGACGGCGAGCTCGAGGCCTGTCTCGCATCACTGCCGTCTCCCGAGCGCCTCGAGGCGTCGCTTCGACTGGGCGATCTCGTCACGCCGAGCCGAGCCCTCTTCTGGCGCATGGCGTGTCTGCGCGCGCTCGGTCACGAGGACGAAGCACGCGCTGTGGCGCGCGAGCACGCGTCGCGCGAGCTCCCGTTGCCCGACGATCTCGGCGCCGCGAACGCGATCGCCGAGACGATGCTGCGTGATGCACATCGCGCGGCCGCTGCCTCGGCCCGCGTCGCGATCGCGATCGAGACGACGCCTCCGGGCGCTCGGGTCGCGATCGACGGCCGGGTCCGCGACGAGCTCACACCGTGCGCGCCGCTGCTCGTTCCAGGACGCCACCTCGTCAGGGTGTCCTTGCCCACGTTCGCCTCGCAGGACGTGTCGATCGACGTGACGGAGAGCGAGGCAACAGCGCCGATCACCCTGGCGCTCGCCCGCAGCCAGCCCGAGGCCGCGTCGCGCGCGCTCGCGGACCGTCGCGGCGAGGGAAGGGCGCTCGACGACGACGTGTCGCTCTCGCTCTTGGTGGTCTCGCTGCGCAGCCGTGCGCTCGTGCTCGTCTCTCGCGACGCCGATCGCACCCGCGCTGCGCTGGTGACGCTGGAGGACGACGCCGTTGCGGGGACCGTGGTGCGCGCCGAGCGCGTGGGGCGTGAGCAGTGGGATCTACGCGGGCTGCTCCAAGACGTGCTCGTGCGTGGCTCGCTCGTGGCCCCCGAGCCCGAGCTGTACGAGCGCCCCGAGCTCTGGATCGCGATCGCGGGCGCGGTGATCGTGGGCGCGGGCATCGCGCTCGGCGTCGCGATCGAGCCCGACGTGCGCACGAGGGTCACGTGGTGACCGCACGGCGCATCGTGTTCGCGCTGGCGCTCGGGCTCGGAGGCTGCGTGGTGGAGCACGACGTGCTCCTCGACCTCGCCGCAGGTCCGGGCGGCCCGCCCGCCGGCTTCTACTGTCGCGCGCCGAGCGCGATGGGCGGCGCGCCGTACTTGCTCGAGCAGACGGCGCCCCTCGCGCCTCCGTGCACGAGCACCTGCGCCGAGGGCGTGTGCCGAGCGGCCGCGTTCGTCTTCGACTTCGTCGAGACCGATGGCATCCCCAGCTGCCGCGCGGGCTCCATCGCCTCGTATTGCGACGCATCGCGCTGCGAGGTCGTGGTGCGCCGCTGCTTCGACGTGGACGTGTGCGTGACCAGCGACGTGGGTCGCACGGTCGAGGTCGCCGACGAGGCGATCCGTCGCGCGTCGGAAGGCGTGATCCTCGAGGAAGCCCCCGACGGTCCGGTGATGATCCGGATGGTCGGTGTCGCGCAGCGCTGCGAGGACGTCGAGCGCGAGGGCCTCCAGGCGCGCGCGATCTTCGGCTGCGCGTACAGCTGCCCCGCGCAGCTCGACTCCGTCGAGGGCACGGTCCTCCTCGATCTCGACGCCTTCGACGACGAGTGCGGCCAGAGCGCGCTCGCCTGCGCGCTCTTCCTCACGGGACAAGATCCAGTGACCTCTCGGTGAGCCAGAGGTCCCTCGACCAGGCTAACGGAGCCCGTGCTTGCGCACGAGGTCGGTGACGTAGCTGCGATCGAGCCCGCTCTCTCGCGCCACCTTCGCGACGTTGCCGCCCGTGCGATCGAGCCAGCGCGTGAGGTAGCGACGCTCGAACGCGTCGACGATCTCGCGCTTGGCATCGCGGAACGGCAGGTCGAGGCGCGCGTCGGTCACGTCGTCGGGCAAGGAGGGCGACGTCGAGGGCCGTGACGCGAGGCTCGGAGCCTCGCCGAGCGTGAGCGTCGCTTCGACGAGGTTCTTGAGCTCGCGCACGTTGCCGGGGAACGCGTGACGCTCGAGCTCCGCGATCGCGTCGGCGTCGAACACGTCCTCCACCTCCGCGCTCGAGCCGAGCTCGCGCAGGAAGTGCTCGACGAGCAGCCGCAGGTCCTCGCTGCGATCGCGCAGCGGCGGCAGATCGAGCGTGACCACCGCGAGCCGGTAGTAGAGGTCGAGGCGGAACCGTCCTGCGTTGACCTCGGCGCGGAGGTCGCGGTTCGTCGCCGCGATCACGCGCGCCTCGCTGACGAGGTCACGGTCGCCGCCGACGCGGCGGTAGCGCTTGCGCTCGAGCACACCGAGGAGCGTCGTCTGGAGCGCGAGCGGGAGCTCGCCCACCTCGTCGATGAACAGCGTGCCGCGCGCCGCACGCTCGAACGCGCCGTGGCTCGTGCGCTCGGCGCCGGTGAACGATCCACGCTCGTGACCGAAGAGCTCCGAGGCCACCAGCGTGGGCGCGATCGCGCCGCAGTCGACGACGACGAAGGGCTCCTTCGCGCGCGCCGATCGCTCGTGGATCGCCTGCGCAGCGAGCTCCTTGCCGGTGCCCGACTCACCCACGAGGAGCACCGACGTCTCGCTCGCGGCGACCTTGTCGAGGCGGGCCATGAGGCGACGCATGACCGCTGATCGGCCGAGCAACGGACCGAAGCGCGGCTCCTCGGCGGTCTCGACGCTCGTGAGCTCGGCGTCGGTGATGCGGATCTTCGTGGCGCCGATCTCGAGGCTCGCGCCGAGGTTCGAGGCACCGAGGGCGATCTCGCCTCGCTCGATCGTCACGGCGCCCACGCGCGTGCCGTTGGTGCTGCCGAGGTCACGCACGCGCACGGACGCGCCTGCCGCGCCGAGCTCCACGTGGAAGCGCGAGACGCGCGCATCGGTGAGGCGCAGGTCGTTGCCCTCCGCCGTCCCGATCGCGAGGCGATCACCCGACGCATGCGCTCCTCGGTCGACGCCTTCGATCACCTCGACGCGGATCGTGCGCACCGGAAGACGAGGAACGGAGGCGTGCGGCACCGTCGACATGAGCGCGAGCCTAACCCGAGCCCACGCGCCACGATCGCGCGATCGCCCTCCTTTTCAGCCGATCGGGAGGTGAGGGATCGAACCTTCACTCCCGAAGGACGCATCCCCCACCGTCGCGGAGGAACACCGAGTGATCGCAGGTCGGGCGCGCGGCATGCGTCGTGCGAACCGCGGCGCATGACCTCGATGCTCCTCCGCGCGCTGCCGCTCACGTCCCTCGTCCTCGGCGTGCCGCTCGTCGCGGGTTGTCCGACCACTCCGATGGACACGACCGACGCGGGCCCTCGCCCCGACGCGCCCGGGGCGAGCACCGACGATGCCGGCCCGTCGAGCGGACCGACGTACACCGGCGAGGTGCGGCCGATCCTCGCGGAGCACTGCACGGGCTGCCACGTGACCGGAGGCATCGCGCCCTTCGCGCTCGACAGCTACGCGCTCGCGCAGGCGTTCGGGGGTCGCATCGTCGAGGTCACCGAGCAGCGCATCATGCCGCCGTTCCTCGCCGACAACTCGGGCGAGTGCAACACGTACCGCGACGCGCGATGGCTCTCGGACGACGAGCTCGCGACGCTCGCGCGCTGGTACGAGATCGGGATGCCCGAAGGCGATCCGAGCATCGAGCCCCCGACGCCGATGCTGCCGCCGTCGCTGTCACCCTCGGAGATCACGACGACGCTCGACGTGGGCGCCGAGTGGATGCCGAGCGCCACGGAGGTCGACAGCTTCCGCTGCTTCGTGGTCGACATGAGCGCGGTCGGCGATCAGTTCGTGACCGGCTACGAGGTCGTCCCCGGCGACGCGCGCGTCGTGCACCACGTGATCCTCTACGAGCCCAGCAACGAAGCCGCGGCCGCCACCGTCATGGGCCTCGAGGGCGAAGACGCAGCGCTCGGCTACGACTGCCGCGGCGGCATCGGCGCCTCGACGTATCCCGTCGCGCTGTGGGCGCCGGGCAGCGGCGCGCAGCACTTCCCCGCGGGCACGGGCGTGCGTGTGGGCAGCTGGCCCGCGGTGATCCAGGTCCACTACAACACGCTCACCGCGGGCGCTCACCCCGATCGCACGCGCATCCACCTGAGCAGCGTGGCCTCGGGCGTCACACCCGCGCTGATCACGCCGATCGCCGATCCCGCGAACCTGCGCCTGCCGCCGCGCATGGCCTCGGTGTCGCAGACGATCGAGCAGCGCGTGCCCGCGAACATCCGCGTGTACGGCATCTTCCCGCACATGCACCAGCGCGGGATCGGCGCGCGCGCCGAGCTGATCCGCAGCGGCGCGAGCGACGCGCAGTGCCTCACGGAGCTACCGCGCTGGGACTTCAACTGGCAGCTCGGCTACTACTACTCGAGCCCCTTCGACGTGGCCCGCGGCGACACGGTCCGCGTGACCTGCGACTTCAACACGATGGAGGAGTCCGAGATGATCACGTGGGGCGAAGGCACCGGCGACGAGATGTGCATCGTCTACTTCTACGTGACTGCCTCGTAGCGGAGGCCGCGCGTGACAGGCGGCGGGGGACGAGCCCCCGCCCTACGCCATGGGGCCTCACAACAAGGGCCTCATTCGAGTCGCTCCCCGCATCGCGTTCACGTCGCCATAGGCGACCTGCGGCGGGGACGAGCCCCCCGGGTTGTCGAGCAACTGAAGAAGCCCCTCCCGTGGGAGGGGTTGGGGAGGGTCCGCGCGGCCGGCCAGAACACGCTCGTCCTGCACACGAGCTTCGGACACAACCCGTCGCGCGCACGAGCGTGCACGTCCTTCGGCTCTGCGGGCCGAGGGTCACGGATGGTCGTGCAGGCGCACGTCGCGCACGACGCGCAGACGCTCGTCGAGGAAGACGAGGTAGTCGCTCTCGCCGTCGGCTTCGTGGAAGAGCTCGAGGAAGACCCACGAGATGCGCGCGTCGGGCCGCACGCGACGCAGCGTGGTCGCTCGGCCCTCGAAGTAGCCGATGCACGCCGCAGCCTCGGTCACCGACATCGTCGTGTCTCCGGCCGTCAGCACGCGCAGACGACGGGGCCAGCCGCGCGGGATCGTCGGCGCGATCGATCGTCGGAAGTGACGGGCGGCAGCGCGCATCAGCGGCGTGCCCGAGCGCGCGAGCTCTTCGGCCGCGATCGCCGTGCGGTCGCCCGAGGTGCAGTCCTGCGCCGCGCTCGGACGCGCCACGCTGGCCGCGACGCATACGAACGCGAGGCAGAGCATCGAAGCGGCGCGCATCGCGCATGGACGACTCCCACCCGGCCTCGTCTTCCCTCCCGCGGGCAGCGTGGGCCTTGCGATCGCGAGGTCGGCCACCCAGAGTCTCGGTCCGATGTCCGACGAGACCGTCACGCCCGAGCCGCTGCCGCGCAAGAAGCCCGACTGGCTGCGTGTGCGTTTGCCCGGCGGTGAGCGCTACGAGTCGCTCAAGCGCACGTTCCGAAAGCTCGATCTCCACACGGTGTGTGAAGAGGCGCGCTGTCCGAACATCGGCGAGTGCTGGGGTGAGGGCACCGCGACGATCATGATCCTCGGCGAGACGTGCACGCGCGGCTGTCGTTTCTGCGCGGTGTCGACGGGCGATCCGGGTGGCGTCGTCGATCCACGCGAGCCCGAGAACACGGGGCGCGCGCTCGGGGAGCTCGATCTCGCGTACGTCGTCCTCACCATGGTCGACCGCGACGATCTCCTCGATGGTGGCGCCGAGCACGTCGCGCGCACGGTGCAGCGCATCAAGCACTACAGCCCGAAGCTGCTCGTCGAGACGCTCGTCGGTGACTTCCAGGGCGTGCGCAACGATGTCGCGACGCTCGTGCGCGAGGGACGCCCCGACGTGTTCGCGCACAACGTCGAGGTCGTGCCTGCGCTCCAGCGCAAGATGCGCGACGCGCGCTGCAGCTGGCAGCGATCGATCGACGTGCTGCGCTGGGCCAAGGAAGAGGGCGCCGAGGTCACCAAGAGCTCCCTCATGGTGGGCTGCGGCGAGACCGAAGCCGACGTGCTCGAGGCGATGCAGGGCCTGCGCGACGCGGGCGTCGACGTGCTCACGATCGGCCAGTACCTGCGCCCCACGCCCAAGCACGCCGAGGTCGTCCGCTACGTGGAGCCGCGCGAGTTCGATGCGTTCCGCGACGCGGGCCTCTCGATGGGCTTCCGCTACGTCGCGAGCGGCGCGCTCGTGCGCTCGAGCTACCGCGCGGCCGAAGCGTTCTTGCGCGGCATCCTCGGCGGCGACGCGAGCGCAGCCGAGCAGCACGGCGGCCAGGCATTCGAAGACCGCTACGGCAAGAAGACTCGCCTCAGCGTTCTTCCTTGATCGCTTCTCTTGCTGAACGAGAGAACGCCTCCGTGTTCGGGACGAGACCGCGCGAGGCCCGCCAGCTGAAGCTGGGGGCTCCAAGGCGTCGCAACGACGCAAGCCCTGCGGGCTTCTCTGGACGACCCACGTAGCCCGAAGGGCTTGTCCCTGCGCCGCTCTGCGACGGAGCCCCTGACTTGAGTCAGAGGGCTCAGCGAGGGTCAGGAAGTTGCTGCTCGCGCGGCGAGGTCGGCCGTGCACTGCGCGGTGTGCCTGTCATCCTCGCGCGATGAACACGACTCGCTTCTCGTGCCTCGCGCTCGTTCTCTCTCTGGCCGCCTGCGGTGATGGACCGGGCGATGGCGACGCCGGCACGCGCGTCGACGCGCGCGCGGCCGAGGACGCAGGCACTGCGGAGGACGCAGCGTCGAGCGTCGATGCACCCTCGAGCGACGACGCGCCCGCGAGCCTCGATGCACGGGAATTCGTCGACACCGCACGTGGCGGCGATGCGTACGTCGAGCGCGACGATGCCGGTCCTCCGATCGACACGGGGTGCACGTACCTCGACGAGCCGCTGATCGTGTACTGCGTCGATGCCTACGACTACGTGCGCAACTGGACCGCGATCGAAGGCGCCGAGGCCTGCCCGCCGTACGCGACGGGCACCGACGGCGAGCGCTACGCGACCGTCGCCGAGGCGATCGCCGGCTCGTCCTGCGAGGACAGCTGCGTGTGGCGCGCGGCGATGAGCGTGTCGCTCCTGCGCTGCGGCCGTCGCACCGGCTACATCGAGTTCCGCGCCGACGGCTGCGATCCGGTCATCGAGACACCCGATGGCATCTTCCGCTCCCGCGAAGAGTGGGACATGGCCGCACCCTGCCCCTGAACAGGACCGCGCGGGTCGATGAAGCTCCCATTCGCGAACGACGGTCGCGTCCGGCTCGATCTCTCGAGCGACGGCGCGCACGTGATCGCGTCGGTGCACGAGGGCGATCGCGAGCGCTGCGTGTCGAGCGGCCGCGAGCTCCCGGACGTCGTGTGGCTGCGTGGGCGATCGCCGGAGCGGCACTGGTCCGCCGGCGCGTCGCGACGTGCAGCGATCGTTCGGCAGGGTCGGCTCGTCCGCGTGGTGACGAGCGATGCCCAGCGAGACGTGTGGAGCGAGCCGCAGGAGGACGCGCGTGTGTCGCGCTTTGCGTTCCGTCGCGGCGACGATCGCTTCGCGTACTTCGCGAAGCGACGGGGTGCATGGTGGATCGACCGCGAAGGAGAGGAGCCCGTCGGACCGTTCGACGAGATCGCCTCGCTCGCGTGGCACGGCGCGCACCTCGTCGGCGTCGTGCGTCTCGGCGAGGCATGGCGCGTGTGGATCGACGGCCGCGCCCTCCCATGTCGAACCTCGCGCCCGAACGTTCACGTCGCGCACGGAAGCGTCGCCCTCGTGGATGGCCGTGACGGTGTCTCGGAGGTGCTCCACGACGACCGTGTGATCGGTCCGTTCACGACCCGTCCTCGCGTCGAGCTCGGTCGCGACGGTCGACTCGTGATGAGCGTGGAGCTCGATCGCTGGCGCACGGAGGTGCGGCTCGGCGACGGAGCGATCGTCGGCGCGTTCACCCGCGTTCGCAGCCTCGAGCGATGCACGGGACCCCGCGGCGATCGTCTCGCGTTCGCGTACGACGACGGCGACCGGTCGGGCTTCTTCGTCGACGGCGTGCGACACGACGGCCTCGGCTACAGCGACGGCCCGTGGTGGTCGCCTGACGGCGCGCACTTGCTGTGGGCCGCCGAGCGCGCGCGTGGCGAGACGAGCGAGGCCTTCGCGGTGCTCGACGGTCACGAGCGCGTGCTGCCGACGTCGATCGACTGGGAGATGGGCTCGAGTGTGCGCGTGACGACACGAAGCTTCGCGTGTCTCTTCACGCTCGACCGCGCGAGCGACCGGTACACCTTCCACGTGGGCGACCGCAGCTTCGGTCCCTTTGGGTATCCGACGGCGAGCGCACGCCGTGAGGATCACGAGGTGGTCGCCGTCTCGCGCGACGGGTACCACTTCGCGTTCCAACACGGCGATGACGCCCACGCCTACGTGCGACTCGACGACGACGTGGTCGGGCCGCTGCCGCGCAACACGACGTTCACGCTGACGGACCGCGAGCTCGTCCTCGCTTCGCTCGACGACGACGCCTCGGAAGTGACCATCGTGCGCCGCTCCCTCGACCCCGTCCCCTGAACCGTCAGACGAGCGATGCGGCCACGACGCGGTCGTCGTTGTCAGCGCACGTCGTCTCGTGTAGCGATGGTCCCATGGCGGACGCGGCGGACCTCCCCTCCTGGCACTCGGTCAGCAACCGGCTCACCGACGAGATCCTCGACTGGTTGGATCCTCGCGCTCCGTCGTTTCGCCCCGACGAGATCCTCGGGTTCCAGCCTGCCGAAGACGAGCTCGGGGTCGTGGTGGCGTGGATGCTCTACGAGTGTCGCTTCGAAGGCGAAGAACGCGTCGTCGACGTCTTCTTGCGCGAGCGTGGTCACACGCTCGACGCGCGTCAGCGCGCGTGGCTCGAGGCGAGCATGCGATCGTGGCTGTCGGCGTGGCAGGTGACCGAGGTGCAGCCTGGCGTGGGCTTCACGGCGATCGATCGACTCACTGGCGCCGTGCGCACGGTGCAGGACGAAGTGGCGAGCGAGGGTGTGTTCCCCTCGGTGTTCCTGCTCGCGCGCGTCGTCGACATCGAGGGCCTCTCGCTCTTGGCTGGCACGCACCCGCAGCCCGTCCCGCCGGACTTCGGCGCCGAGGTCGTGGAGAAGGTGTGCGGCGCGCGCGGCGTCGAGCCGGGCGCGATGAGCGTGGCGCAGGTGCGAGGGCCGGGCGTGGCCGAGGAGCTGCTCCAGCGATGGCAGCACTTCGTCGAGGCGATGTTCGCGAGGGTGCAGCCGCAGATCGAGAACCTCGACGGCGACCCGCTGCTGTGGACACGCGATCACTTCGCGCTCGATCCCGCGCGACGCGCCGAGGTCATCGCACGTCTCACGACCCTCCCGCTCGCGGAGCTCGACGAGGACGGCGCGACCACGCACGTCACGCTCTTCGAGCCCCGGTACGAGATGCCCTCACGCTTCGGCCCCGCGATGGTCGCGCGCGTGGTGGTGAAGGAGAGCGCGCTCGTCATCGAGACCAACTCCGTGCGCCGCGCCGACGCTGCGCGCGCGCGCGTCGAAGAGACGTTGAAGGAGCACGGGCTCCTCGAGGCGGTCCGTCATCGCCTCCGCGATCACGAGGACATTGCCGTGGACGCCGAGCCTCCTTTCGTGCTCTCCGAGCTCGCCGCGAACCAGACGCCCGCAGACTTGTTCCGTGCCTTCGAGGAGTCTCACTGGCGCTCTTGGATCGACACACCTCTTCCCATGTTGCGCGGCATCTCTCCGCGCGAAGCCTCGAAGACCAAGTCCGGACGGGTGATGCTCGTACGCTTCATCGACGAGATGGAGCGTGAGGAGGCAGCCTCGCCTCGCGGCGACACGTCCGACTTCGACCTGGTGCGCCGCGTGCTGGGTGTCTGATCCGACGTAGATGGCTGAACCGCCGAGTCGGTGGTCGACGTGAACGCGGTGTCGACGTCCGGAGAGAGGCCAACTGTGTAGGGCGAGTCATCGTGAGGAGTCCGAGCACCCAAAGAGCCCCTCCCACAGGGAGGGGTTGGGGAGGATCAGCGAGGCGGCGCCCAGAAGGAGAGTGAGAAGAGCAGAGAGCAGAACGGGCGCGGGCTTCGCCCTGGCTCGGGCATCGCCCTGGCGCGGCTGCGCCTGGCTCGGGCCTTCGGCCCTGGCGTGAGCAGAGCAGAGGCGACCCAGCAGGTCGGGCGTCTTCTCTGCTCTGCCCGCGCCAGGGAGCGAAGCGACCGAGCCCGCGCCAGGGAGCGAAGCGACCGAGCCAGGGCGCACAGCGCCCGGGCCCGTTCTGCCTCTCCATCCGATTCAACCGCGAGGCGGAAACGGATCCGTCCCATACGTGTATTCGGTCTGAATCGTCCCATCGCCCTTGCGGACGACGACCTGCGACTCACGTGTTCGGAAACGCCAGACCACCATGGACTGGCCCAGGCCCGATCACCGGCGGAACGAACGTGTCGTCGTCCACGTCGACGTCGCCACCCTTCGGCTTGCGGCCACCGCGTCCCGCGTAGAGCGAAGGCACGAAGCGATCGCGAGCGCCGCGTCGAAGCGCTTCGCCAGCGCGTCTGCGCGAGCGAGGTCCGCCACGGTGATCGGCGTGTGCGCGGCGACCGCGCTCCACGTCTCGCGGAGCACGCCCACGACGCCGCCGACGCCGTTGAGCGCGCCCTGGTGGCTACGCGCGTCTCGGAACGTCGCGATGCGGTCTCGCGAGAGGTGGCCGCGGATGCCGAAGGAGTCGGCGTCCGCGACGAGGCTCGTGCAGCGTGACGAGCTCGGCGTAGAGCTGTGCGATCTCCCCGTTCTCCTCCTGTCGTTGGTGCTCGAGGTCGGCCTGACGCGCCGCCCATGCGGAGGTGTCGAGGCCATCGAGCGTCCGCTCGGCGAGGCATTCATCGGATCGCCCCCAATCTGGTTTCGTCCCTCGTCGAACAATTTCACAACGAGCCGAGAGCACTGACGTTTTCCCCGGACACGCACGCCCCCGACGCCCCGACGCACGCCACGGATCGGGTTCCGAACCTCCCCGATCGCTGTCGTCAGCGTCCGATCAGCTTCCGAACCTCGCCGATCGCTGTCGTCAGCGGCCGTTGAGCTTCCGAACCTCCGCCGACGCTGTCGTCAGCGTGATCGGGAGGCTCCGAAGGTCCGCCTGCGCTGTCGTCAGCGTGATCGGGAGGCTCCGAAGGTCCGACGGCGCTGTCGTCAGCGGGGTCGTCAGGTTCGGAGGCTGAGACGGCGCTCGCGACAGCAATCGTTCTGATTCCGAAACAGAAACAGCGGTCGACAGACCCCAGGCGGAGGTTCGGAAGCTGAGCAAAGCGAGGGGCGCGACGAGGGGTGGAGAGACGTTTGGAGCGCGCACTCTCGCGCGAGCTCCGCCGGCGCATTGACGTGGTTGCCCACGTCCGCTCGCCCCGCAGACTTCGTCCACGTGGGACTCGGACTGCCGTCGCTAGGCCCCTCACGGGGATTCGCTACCTTAGGACCGTGATAGTTACGTGTAGTCTCTCGGGTATTCGCGACCCTCGGGGCGGAGACGCGGAGCGAGGGGCGTCCTGACGGGCCGTCAGGGAGCAGGCCAGCCGCAGGTGTGCTGGGCGGCGTCGAGCTGACGGAGGACCTCGGTGAGGTCGTGGGCCGACACTGCGTCTGCGGGCGGGGTCACGCGGCGGAGGCGGGCTGCGACGCCTCGGGTGTTGCGGGACCACTCTCGCTCTGCGTCCGACAGCGTCTCGGCCAGTCGGTAGAACGCATCGACGTGGTGCGCGCGCGCTGTCAGGGGCTCGCCCGTGTCCATCGCCTCCGAGTGCTCCTGATCGGCGAACGACGCCTCACCGCGGGCGAGCATCGCGGCGCGCGTGAGGTGCACGAGACCGAGCGAGCGGGCCCAGCGGCAGCGGGCCTCGTCGTCGGCGAGGAAGGCGTGCAGGGCATCCATCGCGCGCGAGATGGCGGCGAGGTCGTCGCGGAGGAGCTCCTCGCGCGCTCCGCTCGGCCACTCCAATGGCACGCGACGCGCAGCCGCGCTGCGGAGCGCGTCGGCGAGGATCTCGTCCACCGGTGCGACGTAGTCCGCGAGCGCCGTGAGCGCGGTGCGTCGCGTGCGGACGAGGCTCTGCATGTCGGTGGGCCACTGGTCTTCTTCGGGCGCCGAGCCGGTGCGCGGGCTCGAGGCGTTCTGCTCGAGCGAGATCCAGCTGCGCTCGAACGCAGCCACGCGCTGACGGTGCGCTGCGAGCAAGGCCGCGCGATCGGCCGGCGTGCTCGTGCGTGGCGCAGGCAGCGTGCCCACGGCCAGGCGAGGCATGCGCTGTCCGGGACGCGCGCTCGGATCACTGCCCATCACGCGGAGCTCCGAGATGCAGACCTCCCGCCAGTCCGTGCGCGTGCCCGGCGTCGTCTCGACGATCTCGAGACGGTACACGCCGCCGCCCCCGGTCACGGGCAGCGACTGGAGCGCGCGCGAGGCCACGTCGAGCGTGTGCTCGCCGAGCACCGTGCCGTCGCGCGAGACGCGCACGCGACGCACCCGGTGGTTTCCGGGGAAGAGATCGACCCGACGCTCGGTGACGTGCGTGAAGCCCGCCGTCATCGCAATCGCGCTGACGTGTGCGCTCGCAGGGATACGCACCTCGATCCAGCTCGTGGTCAGCTCGCCGCTGCGCGAGTTCCACGCCGTCTCGAGGTCACCATCGACCAGCGAATCGAGCTGCGAGGCCTGGTTGCGGTAGGTCGAGGAGACCGCGACGTCGGTCGCCACCGCGTGGAGGAGATCGACGTCGTCCGCGTACGCGGGCGACGTGGCGGTGAGCGTGAGGGCGGCGAGGACGAACCAAACGAGACGACGCATGGGTGACTCTCTGGATAGGAGGCAAAGTCTCGGTAGGGCGGGGGCTTGTCCCCCGCCGTGTTCGGGCATGACCAGGCGGCGAGGGACACGCCCCGCCCTACCCACAATCATGAGCGGTTTCGCGATTCAGGCGGCGGGGGACAAGCCCCCGCCCTACCCATGAGCGGTTTCGCGATTTCAGGCTGGCCTCTCGGACCCTCCCCAACCCCTCCCGATGGGAGGGGCTTTTGCTCTCTACTGCATCATGCGGGCGAGGGAGGTGCCGTAGGCGCGGACCCACTCGTCGATCGAGTTGTCGTCGACGACCACACCGCCGAACGCGCCGAGCGTGCGCTCGCCCCGATCTTGGAGGCGCGTGCGGGCGACGTGCACGCCGGTCGAGTCGAAGATCGACATCGTGGTCGTCGCGAGCGCCTTGCTCGTGGGCACCATGCGCCCCGTGATGACGCCCCACTCCGAGTGGATGACGACCACGAAGTCCGCGCCGGTGGCCGCGCACAGCGCCTGCGCCTGCGCGGGCCCGATCACGGCGCCGTTCACCTCGCCGCGGGTGGACCCGAACACCGGCATGACGGTGCCGTTGATCACGGGAACGCCGACGTCTGCGGGATAGCTCGGGACCGACTGGTACTGAGGGTTCGCGACGAACGAGGCCGCGGGCACCACCGTGAAGCGGGTGGCGAGCACCTGCTCGGCGACCTGCACCATCTGTCCGGCGCGGCTCACCATCACGTCGCTCGTGCGCGCGGCGTTCCAGCCCTGGAGGGCGCCCTGCTGATCGCCCACCGTGACCGACACGATCGCGATGCGCGGCTGCGGAGGCGCTTGTTGCGTGAAGCTGCGGATGCTCATCGGGCCGCCGCAGCCGATGGCGGCGAGGGACAGGAGCAGAAACAGACCCGCGAGCGCGCGAGAACCGATCAGGGCGACAGATCGCATCGTTCGTCTTCCTCCGTGGGCGAGCGTGGGTCGCCCGCGGCCGGACACTAGCTCGGAATCTCCAACGGAAGCGCCTGTCCCCCCGGAACGGCTCTCCGCCTCAAGGACGGGCGTCGGGAGCGGAATCGCCTGCGTCGTCGGCGCTCGACGCGTCTTGGTCGGCGTCGGCGCCGATCGCTGCGTCGCGGTCTGCGTCGATCGGGCTCGCGCCGTCCGTGGGCGGCGGCGGCGCGTCGAACGTGCAGCACACGGCGTCGAGCGTGTTCGCGTCGCTGCCCGCGTCGATGATCGGCGCGTCGGGCAGGGCCGCGTCGATCACGGGCGCGTCGATCTCTCTCGCGTCGATCGCGAGCGCGTCGGGGCGGCCCGCGTCGGCGGTCGCGAAGGCGTCGTCGTTCGCATCGGTGCCGGCGTCCGAGGGCTCGCCCGCGACGCACACGCTCATCTCGCAGCGGTAGCCGGCGAGGCAGTCCGCCTGTGTGGTGCAGGCGTGGCCGTTGGGATCGAAGGGCTCGAGGAAGCAGCCCGAGGCGGCGAGCGCGGTCAGCGCGAGGACGAGCGCGCGCATCAGAAGCTCCCTTCGAGCGAGAGGCCGCCGAGGCCGATGCTGACGCGGGCGCCGGGACGTCGCGGCGGCGCTGGCTCGGACGACTCGCCGAGCACGAGGGCGACGATGACGCCCGCGAGCGCGAGCGCGCCACCGCCGGCGAGCAGGCCGATCGAGGCGAAGCCCAGATCGCGGCCTCGCGCGTGCGCGGCCTGCGCCTGGACCTGCGTGACGCTGTCTCGCATCGAGGTGCCAGCATCGGACGAGGCAACACCGGCGAGCACGCCGCCCGCGATCAGCGCCGCGACGCCGAAGCCCACGAGCGTGAAGCCCACGAGGGGCCCGGTCTCGTCGGGACCGGTGGGCGCGGGCGGAGGCGGAGGGGGCGCGACACCTTCTTCTTCACGCTGCGCGGCGCGGAGCTCGATCAGGCGCGACTCGATCTCGCCGCGATCCGACGCGTCCGGCTCTTCCTCGAGGTAGGCCTCGTACTGCTCGATCGCGTGGGCGTGATCGTCCAGGCCGTCGTACGCGCGGCCCAGGCTCACGCGCAGCGCGGGCTGCGGAAAGAGCGCGTAGGCCTCGACGAGCATGTCGCGTGCCTCGGCGTAGTCGCCCGAGCGCAGCGCGTGCCGGCTCTGCTCGAAGAGCTCGACGGCGCGCCGACGATCCTCGGCGCTCGGTCGGGGGCGGGCGTCGAAGTCCTGCGCGTAGGCCTCGCCGGACGCTGCCGCCGCACCGAGCACTCCGAGCACGCAGCCGGCCACGATCGCGAGGAGCCAACGCACCATCGCCGAACCTTACACGCACCGCCGAGGCCAGCGCGACTTCGCGCCTTGCCCGGTGCATCGAGCGCCGCAGGCGCGGGAGAAAGCGCGACGGCACCGAGGCGTGTGCCCCGGTGCCGTCCGATGTCACGAGTCGTGCGCCCCGCGCGCGAGACGATCTCTGTTCAGATCATCACGAGGCCACGACGGGCCGCGATCACCACGGCCTCGGTCCGCGTGCCCGCACCCAGCTTGAGCAGGATGCCGTTCACGTGGAACTTCGCCGTGTGCTCGCTGATGCCGAGGCGCTTGGCGATGCGGCGGTTCGAGAAGCCCTGGACGAGCAGCTCCACGACCTCCTGCTCACGCGCGGTGAGGTGCGTCTCGGGCTCGCTCTCGTTCTTGCCCTGCACGAGGGCGAAGTCGACGACCGTGAGGCCCGAGGCGACCGCGTCGAGCGCGGCCTTGATGCGGATCACGTCCGCCGTGCGGCGGACTGCACCGCGCGCGCCCTTGCTGACCGCGGCGCGAGCCTGGGGCTCGTCTGCGAGCAGGACGACGGCGGGGATCTTCAGCTCCGCGAGCTGAGACAGCGCCTCGTCGAGCTGATGACGGCTGGCCTTGGCCACGTCCGCATCCACACGCTTGCCGGGCGTGGGAACGGGCGAGGTCACGGGGCCGACGTCGAGCAGGGCGACGTGGGCGTGGGTCTCGCGATCCTCGAGGGCGACGTCTCGTCCGAGGTGCGCGAGCTGGGCTGCAAGGGCGCTCTTGGCGAGCGGGTCACGCCCCAGCAGCATGATGCGGAGGGGCTCACCGACGTTGGGGCGACGAAGCGGGCTCGTGTTGGACATGGCGAAAGACCCTGAGGCCTCGATCCGCCTGGTCAACGGGGGAGGTCGTTGCGTCTCGCGATGCCCACCGTTGCGCGAGCGGGCAGAAAGCACGAAATCCCCAACGATCTCGGTGAGGTCGCGCCCACTGCCTGCTTCGGTCCGGCGAGTGTGAAGCAGTGTTGCCCCCGCGCGCCAGGCGCCGAGCCTCCACGAACCGGGAGGTGACCCGCCAGGCTACGAGGTCTTGGCGGTGTGCTCGATGACGAACACCCGCGGGAACTCGCCGGCGTCGAGCAGCATCGTCCGACAGCGGGGGCACTGCTCGATCTCGACGAACGCCTTGCCCCAGCTGAGGAGGACCGCGTCCACGTTCCCGAGGCAGCCAGGGCACGCCGTGCGCGTGGTCTTTCGGTGGCGCTCGCTCTTGCCGCCGCCCACCGTCACGCGCTTCATCAGCTCGTCGACCACGGCGCCCGTCACCACGCCCAGGCCGCAGCGCGCGCAGCGATGCCCCGTGGCCTCGAGGCCTGCGAGGTCGCGGTAGCTGCCCCCGCCGCGCTGCACGGTGATGGGCATGGGCTCGAGCGCTGCGGCACAGCGAGGACACTCGCGGGAGACGAGGGACATGAGGGCTCGCAGTGTAGGGCGGTGGACTGACGGCGGCTCTTGCCGCGGCCTGAAGGCGGGCCTCGACCCGTGGCGCGCAGTACACCTCGTCACCATGCCTTCGACGCGCGCCGTCTCGCTGTCCCTCGCCTCGTCCCTCACGCTGCTGGCCGCCTGTGGTGGCGATCCCACGCCACCTCCGGGCGGAGTGATCGGACGACCCGATCCGATGCCGGGGCCCTCGACGCCCGACGACATCGACGGCGATGGTGTCCCCAACTCGGAGGACAACTGCCCTTCGCTCGCGAACGCCGATCGCCGCGACGTGTGCGCGTATCCGTCGATGCGCCCTGCCGCCACGGGGGACGTGAGCGCCGACGCGCTCGCGTTGCTCAACTTCTACCGCACCAACCTCGGCCTCGATCCGGTCACCGAGGATCCGGCGCAGAGCGCCGGCTGCCAGACGCACCTCGACTACCTCCAGGCCACGGCGGCCGACGAGGGCGCGCCCTACTACCTCGCGCACGACGAAGATCCGGCCTCGCCGCACTTCAGCGAAGAAGGCAACCAGGCGGGCCAGGACTCGGTGCTGTCGTATGGCAACAACGACATCGTGCAGTCGATCGAGGGCTGGCTGCAGACGCTCTACCACCGGCTGCCGCTGATCGATCCGGGCCTGCGCACCGTGGGCATCGCGTTCGACGATCGGTACGCGTGCGTGCAGTACCGGCCCGGCACGACGGCCTCGGTGATGGCCGATCACCCGGTGATGTGGCCCATCCCCGATGGTGCGTTCACCAACCCGCTCTTCGGCGGCGCCGAGAGCCCGTGCCCCACGGTCGAGGATCCGCTGAACGCCATGGAGTGCCCCACCAGCGGCACGATCGTGACGCTCGGCTTGCACGACGTGGGGCGGTTGTCCGACGTCACGGGCCGTCTCACGCGCCTCGACACCGGCGAGGAACAGGGGCTCTTCCACATCTGGCACGAGGGCGGTCCGAGCGAGCACGAGCAGATGGGCTACGTCGACAACACCGTGGCGCTCGTGCCCGAGGTCGGCTCGATGCTGGTGTCGACCGACTACGAGGCGGAGGTCACCGCGAGCCTCGACGGCGGTGCGCCGCGCACGTTCCGCTGGCGCTTCGGCTTCGGGGGCGATCTCGATCAGGACATCGCGTGCGAGGTGTGGATGCAGGCCGATTTCGCCGACGCGATCACCTCGAACGGCGGCAGCGTGAACGGCCGCATCTGCGCGGTGCCGGACTTCTTCCGTCTCCAGCCCGGCGCCGACTACCGCGTGCAGATCCGGTTCGATCGCCGCGTCGGACAGCTCGATGCGTACGTCTACGACGGCGCGCAGAACCTCGAGACCTCGAGCATGGAGGGCGATGGCAGCCACCTCTTCATGACGGTGCCCGGCGGCAGCTACGTCGAGATCCGCGGGCGCGACGGCGCGATGGGCGCGTACCGCCTCCTGGTCGAGAGAATTTGAGAGAGCGAGAGAGAATCCCCCGCTTCGAGTCGGGCCGTGAACCGATTGTGTCTCGGTCCTTGAGAGAGCGAGAAAGAATCCCCCGCTTCGAGTCGGGCCGTGAATCGATTGTTTCTCGGTCCCTGATGAGAAAGACACCGCGAGGGGCGCGCGGGCGGGGGTCGCAGCGCAGCGTCGGTGCGGAGACAACACGCGGAGCGGAGGCCCCCGCCCGCGTGACCCGTCCACTGGGTTTCATCTCGATGGCTCGCCCAGCGGGCGGTCGGCAACTGAGTTCGCCTTGCGCGGGGCGCCTCGAGGCGGGGGCTGAGGAGCGAAGGCGCGGGTGACCAGCAAGACGAATGCGTGTCGGATCCTCGATCAGCTCGGCATCCCGTACGAGCTGCGTGCGTACGACGTCGACCTCGACGATCTCTCGGCGGGCCGCGTGGCCGAGAAGGTGGGCCTTCCGCTCGAGCAGGTGTGGAAGACGTTGGTGCTGAGCTGCGACGACAAGCAGCACGTGTTCGCCGTGGTCGCCGGCGATGCCGAGCTCGACCTCAAGGCGTGCGCGCGCCTCGCGGGCGTGAAGGCGTGTGAGCTCGTCGCGCTGAAGGACGTGCAGAGCATCACGGGCTACGTGCGCGGTGGTGTGACCTCGCTCGCGGCGAAGAAGAGCTTTCCGGTGCTGGTCGACGATATCGTCGAGGTGCACGACGTGATCAGCGTGTCGTCGGGCCAGCGTGGCCTCCAGATCCTCCTCGCACCCGCGGACTACGTGCGCGCCACGAGCGCGCGCCTCGGACCGATCGCACGCACCTGATCGCCGCTCGAGCTCTGCCTTCCGCTGCCGCGCCAGGACCGAAGGTCCGAGCCCGCGCCAGGACCGCAGGTCCGAGCCAGGGCGAAGCCCGCGCCCGTTCTGCCTCTGCTCCCGCGCCAGGTCCGAGCCAGGGCGAAGCCCGCGCCCGTTCTGCCTCTGCTCCCGCGCCAGGTCCGAGCCAGGGCGAAGCCCGCGCCCGTTCTGCCTCTGCAATCCATGCCACCATCGCGCGGCCATGCTCCATCTCCCGCTCCGCACGGCGTACCGCACCGCGCACAAGCTCTTGCGCGTGTACTGGCGCGTGCGACGCCCCGAGACGCACGGCGCGCTCGCGGCGATCTGGTGCGGCGGCAAGATCCTCGTGATCCAGACGACCTACCGCGACGCGGTCTCGCTGCCCGGCGGCTACGTGAAGCGCGGCGAGCGCCCCGAGGCCGCGGTGGTGCGCGAGATCCGCGAGGAGATCGGGGTGTCCGTCGATCCGTCGCGCGTGAGCCACGCGTACCACGGCACCAAGGACTTCGAGCACCGCAAGGACACGCTCGACATCTTCGAGGTCGAGATCGACGAACGACCCCTCCTCCGGCCCAACCGCTACGAGCTCGAGTGGGCGCGCTGGAAGGATCCCGAAGAGGTGCTCGCGATGCAGCGGGTGGTCCCCCACCTCCGCGAGTACCTCGAGCAGCGCGCGCGCTGAGAGAGCGAGAAACAATCGTTTCGAGTTCTCGAATGGCAGTACGGGGTCTGGGGGCAGCGCCCCCAGCGCGCGGCGCCTGCGCCGCGGACAACTGAGAGAGCGAGAAAGAATCCCCGCGCTTCGGATCGGGCCGTGGCGGAGGGGGGTCCGATGCTCAAACATCCTCGGCCTTTCGGCCTGCGGAACTCGCCCTGGACCCCCCACCACCGCGTCCCTTCAGGTCTCGAGTCGATAGTTTCTCGCTCCCTGAGTTTGCCTGGGTCGAGGGACCTCTGGCCCCTCAAGCTCCCCGTCGTTCGATCGTCGAAGACTCCTCCTCACTCCCGCTCCAGGGGTCTGCTCTGCAGACCCCGCCGCGTGGCGCCCCAACCCAAACCCGCAACCGAGAGAGCGATTCTTTCTCGGTCTCTGAGTCAGGACCGCGTCAACAACCGCCGCAGTCCTGCGGGCAGCTGTTGCAGTCCTCGGGCGGCGCACAGCGCTGATCGCCGCAGCAACGACCGCAGTCCTGCGGGCAGCTGTTGCAGTCGTCGGGAGGCTGACAGCGACCGTCGCCGCAGGTGTCGCCACGCTGGAGCGGCTGCGCTTCGAGCGGCGCGAGCTCGTCGCGCTGCGTCGTCGTCGAGCCAGGCAAGCCAGAGCCGGCGCCGAGCGCGATGGCACCGATCGAGAGGACCGCAGCGAGGAGGCTCTTGATGTGCATCGCGCGAGCCTATCACCGCCCGCTCACACGGTCTGCGACGCGTCGGCTTCGTCGAGCGGGCCTTCGCGCGAGAGCGTGACCACGAAGCGTGCGCCCCCGAGGAGCGGGCTCTCGTCGACGACGAGCGTGCCGCCGTGATCGCTCACGATGCGATCGCAGATCGGCAAGCCGAGGCCGGTGCCGTGCGCCTTGGTCGTGTAGTAGGGCTCGAAGATGCGCGGGCGCTCGTCCTCGGGGATGCCGGGGCCGTCGTCGTGCACCTCGAGGATCGCTGCGCCGCGCTCGCCCGGCAGCACCCGCACGAGCACGTTCGCGCCCTCGGGGCCGCGCTTGGAGACGGCGGCGTCGATGGCGTTCTGCACGAGGTTCATGAGCACCTGCGTGATCTGTTCTCGATCGGCGCGCACGAAGCGAGACTCCGGTGAGCCCTCGAACGCGGGGTCGATCTCGAGCTTCACGCGCGGCCCGCGCGGCGTGTCGGGGTTCGTCGAGCCGACGTTCTGCACCTCGTGCATCGACACCACGTGCACCGCAGGCTCGAGCGGGCTGATGCGCGACGCGTTGGGGCGCGGCAGGCGCGCGAAGCGCGAGAACTCGGTGACGATCTTCTCCATGCGCTCGACCTCCTCGAGGACCGTCTTGGTCGACTCGTCGAAGATCTCGGGGAAGTCGGGGTGCTGACGCGAGAAGGTCTTGCGCATCGTCTCGATCGACATCTTGATCGGCGTGAGCGGGTTCTTGATCTCGTGCGCGATGCGGCGCGCGATGTCGCGCCACGCCGCGATGCGCTCGGCCTTCACGGCGCGCGCGCGGGCGCGTGAGAGCTCCTTCGTCATCTGGTTGAAGGCGTTCTGCGTGGCGTCGGCGCCAGCGTGGAGCTGCACGTCGAAGTCTCCGCGCGAGAGCTTCGCGGCGGCCTCGCGCACCTCGCGCTCGACCTCGCCAGGATCGGACGTGCCGGCCGAGTCCTCGCCCGCGCGCGGCGCCACGAAAAGGCCGATCACGAGCCCCAGCACGAAGAGACCTCCGAACGCCCCGAGCGCCACCGTGCGTGACATCTCGGAGGCTCCGCCGGCCTGCTCGGCCACCACACGACGTGCGCCCGTGATCTCCGTCGGCAGAGAGACGACCGACGAAGGCGCGTCCTCGGCGAACGTCACGCCCGAGAGCCGCGGGTCGTCGAGATCCACGGCGACGCCGCCGACGACGACGAAGCCATCGGCGCGGCAGCTGGTGACGATCGCGTGCGAGGCCAGGCCCTCGTGGGGTGACGACAGCGCGACGAGCGCGCCGTGCTCGAGGCTCGCGAGCGAGACCGGGGCCGTGTACGGCTGCCGGCCGCGCGCGTGCGAGCTCGCCACGAAGTCCCCGAGCCGATCGCGCGCACCGAGCACGAACGCATCGGCGAGATCGAGGCCGTGCGCTCGCATGCGCGAGAGGCGCGCGCGTGCACGATCGACCTCGGGATCGCGCGAGGGCGAGATGAGACCGAGGCTCGTGCTCGCGTCGTCCGAGCAGAGCGCGTCGGTGCCCCGCCGCGCCGCGTCTCGCGCGGCCTCGATCGTGCGCGCCGCGCTCGCGACGCGTGCCTCGGCCAGCGCACGCGCGCTCGCCTCGAGGCGTGTGTGCTCGATCGTCCGCACGGCGAGCCCCACGCCCAGCGCAGGCACCGAGAGACCGAGCGCGAACAGCAGCGCGAGCCTTCCGCGCGTCACGGCGCCGTCTCGGGCGTGGGCTCGCCCTCCGGCGCGGGATCGTCCTGCATGAGGAAGCTCGCGGCGTCGAGCGTGCCGGGCTCGGGCGCGTGCTCCGTCGGCACCGTGCCCTCGAGGAAGACCTCTTCGATCGTGTCCTCCGTCTGCCCTGCGTAGGGCAGAAGACCCGTGCGTCGATCGACCGTAGCCGTGAGCACGGCGGCCGGCTGCGGGAACTCGGTGCGCGGACGATCGCCGATCGCGGTGCGCATCGCGGACACCCAGATCGGCAGCGCCGTGCGGCCGCCGGTCTCGCGCGCGCCGAGCGATCGCTGATCGTCGAAGCCCACCCACACCACGCCGACGAGCTCGGGCGTGAAGCCCGCGAACCACACGTCGCGCGCTTCGTTGCTCGTCCCGGTCTTGGCGGCGACGGGCCGGCCGAGGTCACGCGCGCGCGCGCCGGTGCCGCCCTGCGCCACGACGCTCGTGAGCAAGCTCGTCACCACGAACGACTCCTCGGTGCTCAGCACGTCGTGCGGCTCGCCGCGCGAAGGCAGCGGCACGTCGGTGCCGCCCGGTCCTTCGATGCGCGAGACGAGCTGCCACGGTGCCCAGCGCCCGCCGCTCGCGAACACGGCGTAGGCGTTCGCGAGCTCGATCGGTCGCACCTCACGCGCGCCGAGGGCGAGCGCCATGTTCACGTCGGCCGTCGCGGGATCGGCGCCGGCGCTGGGCGCGGCCTCGAGATCGGTGGTGAAGCCGAGCTCGCGCGCGAAGCCCACCACGGCGGGCGATCCGAGATCGTCCATGAGGCGCGCGGCGACGGCGTTGCTCGAGATCGCGAGCGCCTCGCGCAGGCGGATCTCGCCTCGGTACTCCTCGCCCTCGAAGTTGCGCGGCTGCCAGTTGCCGTACACGCCCGGCGCATCGATCACGATCGAGGCGGGCGTGAAGCGACGCGTGCGGATGCCGAGGGCGTAGACGAACGGCTTGAACGTCGAGCCCGGCTGACGCTGCGCCTGCACAGCACGGTTGAAACCGGGCTCGGCGTCGTAGCCGCCCACGAGCGCGAGCACCTCGCGCGATCGCGGATCGAGCAGGATCGCCGCGCCCTGGGGCCCGAGCTCGAGCCGGGCACGTGCCCGCGCGGGCACACCATCGTCGGGATCGTCGTCCTCGGGCAACGCGAGCACCGACACACGCACGCGTGCGCCTTCTTCCGCGAAGCGGCTGGGCGGCAGCTCGTCCGCGTTCCAGCGCGCGACGCCGTCGATGCTCGCGACGCCCTGGTGGCCGCCGATGTCGAGGCCGATGGTGCCGAGCTGATCGTCGCGATCGGTGATCATCGCGTCGTACGTCCCGCCCACGCGCAGCTCGGCCACACGATCGAGCGGTCGCGGTCGCTCGCCGCGACGCAGACGCTGACGACGGAACGGCGCTTCGAGGTCGTGACGATCGTCGTAGCCGCGCAGGCCCTCTTGCAGCGCCGCGCGCGTGGAGCGCTGGAGATCGGCGTCGATCGTGACGTGGATCGTGTAGCCACCCCGGCGCGCGGCCTCTTCACCGACGAGCTCGTGCAGCGTGCGCCGAGCCATCTCCACGATCTCGGGCGCGCTCTGTCGCGACTCGGGCAGCGGCACGAGCTCGATCGGCGTCTCTCTCGCGCGCTGGATCTCCTCGGCGCTCAGATCCGGCCAGTGCTCCTCGCGCTTGTCCTCGAGCTGCGCGAGCACGAACTCCTGTCGGCGACGCGCGGCCTCGGGGTGCGTGCGCGGCGAGAGGTGCGTGGGCGACTGCGGGATGCCCGCGAGCATCGCGGCCTCGGCGAGCGTGAGCTCGGACACGTCCTTGCCGAAGTAGAAGCGCGCGGCCTCCTGCACGCCGTAGCGGCCGTGACCGAAGTTGATGTGGTTCAGGTAGAGCTCGAGGATCTCGTCCTTGGTGAACTCTTGCTCGAGCCGGTAGGCGAGCACGAGCTCGCGGATCTTGCGGGCGAGCGAGCGCTCCGAGGTGAGCAGCATGTTCTTCACGAGCTGCTGCGTGATCGTGCTCGTGCCGCGGAAGCGCCCGCCCGAGAGGATGCCGCGCACCACCGCGCGGAAGAGGCCCGCGTAGTCGAAGCCCTCGTGCTGGTAGAAGTCGGCGTCCTCGGCCGCGAGCACCGAGAGCACGAGCACGCGCGGGATGCGATCGATCGACACCACGGTGCGTCGCTCGGTGAAGATCTCGCCCAGGACCTCGCCCTCGCGATCCACGACGCGCGTCGTCTGTGGCTCCTCCACGTCGCGCAGGGTCCGCACGTCCGGCAGGTCACGCGAGTGGTACGCGATGAGGCCCGCCACGCCGAGCGCGCCGATCACGAGCGCCACGATCGAGGCGAGGAAGAGACGAAGCACCCAGCGCCACGGCGAGGTGCGCTTGGCGAGACGTCCGCGCGAGCTCGATCCGCGCGAGCTCCCGCTGCGTGCGCCCGTGGTCGAGCGCGAGCCCGTGACGCGCGCGTTGCGCCCGCCGCCGGAGGTGGATCTGTCTCGGCTCGCCATGGAAGAGCGGCGGAACTTACCGCGTTCGCGCCAGAGGCCCGAACGAACGACAAGGCTCGATCTGTTCCGCTATCGTCGGCGCATGGCGGACGCGGTCTATGCGATCGACAAGAAGCGCGCGAAGTCGCAGGGCGAGTATCCGGGACACGACCTGAAGCGCGTGGAGGTCGCCGCAGCGGTGGCTTCCATCTTCGAGGCGCGGCACTGGCGGCCCAAGCCTGCGGCGGACGACGCGAAGGACGCGCTCGCGTTCCTCGATCGCTTCTTCACCGACGATGCACTGCGCACGCAGAAGCCGAGCCTGGACGAGCTCGAGGCGCTCTGGGGCTACGGTCGCCACTCGATGCACCGGGACGCGAAGCTCTCGCTGTTCCTCGCGTGGGGTGGGCCCGAGTGGCTGCTCTCGCGGGCGCTGGGTGGCGGGCGCTATGCGTGGGATCCGCCCAAGGGCACGCTCGTCGTCGACGATGGCAGGCCGCTGTCCAGCTGGGATCTCGAGTACGCGATCGCCGCGGTGCAGGCGTGGGGTGGGTTGAGCCGCGAGGTGCTGCTGGCCGCGTGCAAGAAGGCGAAACTTCCGCTCGCCGATCGCTCGCGCATGGCGAGCCTGTTCGACGACGCCGACTGGGCAGGCGCGCTCGCCGAGGAGTGGATCGCCAAGGGCACGAGCCGTCAGGAGTCGTGGAACAACTGCATGCTCCTCGGGCTGATCGACGACGCCGATCGCTTCGAGCGCTTCGTCGTGCACTTCGGCGACCAGATCCGCTACGTGGGCCGCAGCGCGCGCCTCGGTCGTGCGCTCGATCGTGTGCCCGCGCCGGTGCTCGAGCGCGTGGTCGTCGGCCTCCTCGATCGCGGCGTGAACGAGAAGTGGAAGGCGTCGGACGTCGAGCCGTGGGCGAAGCTGCTCACGCACGTGAAGAGCTCCGAGGCTGCGCGCGCGATCGCGCAGTGGATCGGGGAGAAGAGCGTGGCGAAGCTCGCGGCAGACTACTTCCGCACGCACCCCGATCTCGCGAGCGACGCGCTCGGCCCGCTCGCGAAGGGCAAGGGCAAGGCCGCGCCGATCGCGAAGGCGATCCTCGACTCGATCGCACGCGCCCCCGCACGCGCCGCTGCCGCGGACTCCGACGCCGACGACGACGTGAAGCCGGCGAAGGCTCCGAAGGGCGCCGAGAAGGCTTCGAAGAGCACGGCGAAGGCTTCGAAGAGCACCGCGAAGGCTTCGAAGGGCACCGCGAAGGCTTCGGAGGGCTCGGGGAAGCCCTCGAAGAGCTCCACCGAGGCCAGCCCGTCGCTTCCTCCCGTGCTGACGGATCCGCCGTGGCAGTCCAAGACGCCGCGTGTGAGACCACGGGTCGCGCTCGAGCTGCTCGTGGAACGCGAGACGTTCGAGCCGAAGGTCGGTGGCTGGACCCACCGGCCCGCCCCGAACCGAGGCCCCGAGACCGACGCGCGCATTCTCGGAGGTCGGCCGCCATCGGAGCTCTACGAGTCTTCTGCGTTCGGGCTCACGGACGCCGTCGCGCTCGAGGCGCTGCGCGACCGTGCCCACGTCAGTCGCTACCACCTCGACGGCCTGGTCGCGTGGCTCGGCGAGCCGCTCGTGCCGCTCGCGATCCGCAGCATCGCGGTGAACCTCCTCGAGATGCATCCCATGCTGTCGCGGGCCGCGTCCTCGCGCCTGGCGCTCCCGTGCGCTCGTGCCGCGCAGAAGCGTTCGGGCGGTGCCGAGCGGGTGGCCGCCCGTGCATGGATCGCCGAGCACCCCGACGACACTGCGCTCGGGCTCGTGCCCGCCGCGCTGGGTGAGGACGACGTCGAAGCGAGCATCGCGTCCGATGGGCTGCGCTCACTCGTGAAGGCGGGCCACGCCGAGCTCGTCGCGGCCGCGGCGTCCCGCTACGGCGCAGCGGCGAAGGCTGCGATCGACACGGTGCTCGCGGCGAGCGCCTACGATCGCTACCCGAGCAAGCTCCCGTCGAAGGCGAAGTGGGCGCTTCCCGCGCAGATCGGGACGCTCGAGATCGAAGGGGGAGAGCCGCTGACCGAGGCGCAGGCCACGGCGCTCGTCCAGATGCTCCAGTTCTCCGCGATCGGCGATCCGTACCCGGGCGCGACGGACACGATCGCGCTCGCGACGAAGGCCTCACGCGAGCGCATGGCCAAGGCCCTCTTCGACGAGTACCTGCTCGCCGGCTCGCCGCCCTCGCACGCGTGGGTGCTCGGCGCGATCACGTGGCTCGCGCCCGTCTCGTCGATCGCGCTGCTCGCCGGTCACATGCGCGCGTGGGCCGCCGACGGAAAGGTCGCGCTGCTCCACGACTCGCTCGAGGCGCTCGCGTCGATCGGATCGGACGAGGCGCTCGTCGTCGTCTACGACGCGGGTCAGCGCAGCCGCTACGACGACACGCGCGACAAGGTGCGCGCGATCCTCGAGTCCGTCGCGAAGGAGCGAGGCGTCGGCTACGAGGTGCTCGAGGACATGCTCGTGCCCGAGCTCGGCCTCGAGGGCGGCGCTGTCGCGCTCGACCTGGGCACACGCAAGCTCGCGGTGCGCCTGGGCGACCACCTCGAGGCGGTGCTGACCGACGACACGGGCACCACGCTCGCGGCCTTTCCGCGCAAGGCCAAGAGCGATGACGCCGCGAAGTACGACGCGGCCAAGGCGCGCCATGCGGCGCTGCTCGAGGCCTCGGAGGTGGTGGGCAAGGGGCAGGTGCTGCGCCTCGAGCGTGCGCTGCGTGCGCAGCGTGCATGGCGCGTGAGCGAGCTGCGCACGCTCGTCTTGCCGCAGCCTCTCGTTCGTCACCTCGCGTGTCGTCTCGTGTGGCAGGTCGTCGGCACGGACGTGCTCTTCCGTGTCTCGGAGGATCTCTCGCTCGCCGACGCGAACGACGACACGCTCGCGTGGCCCGAGGGCGACACGAAGGTCGTGATCGCACACCCGCTGCGCGCGCCTGGTCTCGCGGCGTTCCAGCGCTGGATCGACGACTACCGCGTGATCCAGCCGTTCGCGCAGATCGGTCGTGAGATCTTCTCGCCCACCGACGACGAGCGCGCGAAGGGTCGCGTGGAGCGCGCGGTCGGTCGCAAGGCGCCCTACCTCTCGGTGCTGGGCCTCACGCTCGGCATGGGCTGGAAGCCGATCCCACCGGGCGACAGGGGCATCGACGCGATCACCCGTGAGCTCCCCAGCGCGGCGCCGAGCGGGCTCGTGGCGCGCCTCGCGATCACGCCGGGCCTCCTGTTCGGCGCGGCCAAGGGCCGGCCCGAGCAGACGCTGGGCGCGCTGACGTTGGAGAACGAGGCTCGCGAGCCCGCGAGCTTCGTCGGCCTCGATGCCCTCGACGCGAGCGAGCTGATCCGCGATGTGATGACGCTGTGATCGTGTGATCTGCGTGAGACGGGGGACGAGAACGCCGTGGCACGCTCGTTCGATGGGCGTGATCGCTCGCCTCCTCGGTCTCGTGATCGTCGTCGGCTCGCTCGCCTCGGGTGCGGCCGAGGCGCAGACGCCCTCGATCGTCTACACGCGCGCCGTCGCCGAGCCTGCACCCTTCACGTTCCGTCTCGCCGACGTGAGCGCGCAGTGGATCGCGCTCGAGCGTGATCGCGATCTCAGCTCGCAGGAGATCCTGGTGCTCGACGCGCGCGATGGTCGCGAGGTGCTGCGCACGCCGGGGATGACGCTGCCCGCGGGAGGCACGCGCACGGTGATGGAGAGCTACGACCTCGCGATGAGCCCGCGTCTCTCGGCCGATCGCGTGATCACGTTCCTCGATCCGCAGACGCTCGCGGCGATCTCCATCCCCGATGGCCGCGAGCTCTGGCGCGCGCCCGTGTCGTCGATCGTCTTGCTCGAGGGTGCGCTCGAGGTGAGCGACACCCGCGTCGTGTGGAGCGACGCCTCGGGGCTCCACGTGCTCGACGCGGCGAGCGGTCGCGAGCTCTGGCGCGCTCCCTTGCGGCCGTGGCCCACGGGCGGGCACGTGGCCTTGAACGACGACGGACGTGTCGCCGCGTGGGACTTCGACGGCACCGTGATCGCGTGGGCGGCCAACGGTGTAGAGACCGCGCGGGTGACGCAGCCGATGGACTACGGCGGCGCCGGGATCCTGTGGTCGGGCGGGGCGATCGTGACGATCGGCGGGAGCCTCCAGACCTTCGACGCGAATGGTGGCCGCGTGATCGCGACGCGCGCGTGCACGGACTACTGCGCTGCCGTCGACACGGGCAGCCACCTCGTCGTGCTCGACGCGCAGGGCGCGACCGCCATCGCCCGCGACGGTCACGTCGTCTCGCTACGCGGTGTCTCCGCGAGCGCATGGCTGCACGAGGCGAGCGGCCATGTGGTGCTCGTCGATTCGGATGGAGTCGCGACCACGATCGACCTCACGGCCGGCACGGTGCGATCGCGTGTCTCCGTAGGGGCACCCGTCGCGCGTCATCTCTATCGTCCTCGTCCGCGCGTGCGCGTCGCGCGCGGCGTGTCCGGTGTGGGTGACGTGCTCGTGCGCGTCGACGCGAGCGGCGCGCTCGAGGCCCGCTCGCTCGCGACGACCGTCGCCCCGCGGCCGATCACGATCGTCGGCGTGCTCTACGCGAACCGTCGTCCGCGCGCGGGCGTGCGCGTGATCGTGGGCGGTGTGCGCGTACGAACGGACGCGCGCGGTCGCTTCCGTGCGCGGGTCGAGGTCGACGGGCCGATCCTCGTGGGAGTGCCCGGCGAAGAGATCGTGCGGGCCACGCGCCGGCCGTGCGCGTCCGATGTCGAGCAAGTGATCGAGGTCCCTCCCGCCGGGTCGCGTACGGCGCGCGTGCGAGTGGACGCGTCGTCGTACGGCTACGAGTGCGATCGGTCGTGTCGCTGCGACTGACGAGACGCGCTGCTACGCGCAGATGTCTGCGAAGCACGTGTTGCAGGTGACGGTGAAGGCGCTCCTGCTGCAGCGCGAGGGCTCGCCGCCAGGGCACACCTCGCACAGGCACGACTCGAGCGCGGAGCCGTCGCAGGGATCGTCCACGCACTGGAAGCTCTGCGACCCGCTCTGGAAGATCGCGCAGATCTGACCCGGCGCGCAGGTCGTCCCCATGCAGTCGATGGGGCACGGCCTGGCCGACACGTCCCACGTGCCGCCCGCGGTGCACAGCGCCGTCACTGCGCCCTCGTCGTCGCACCGGAGCCAGTGACAGCGAGCGCCCGCGGCGCAGGGCTCGCCGATCGAAGGCGGATAGGCCGGGCAGGGCGAGGGTGCGTCACTGCCCGCGTCGGCCGACATCGAGGCCTGACCACACGCGACGAGCAGGAGAGGAAGGAGGAGCAGCGAGCAGCGCATGCGCGCCGCACAGCAGGACGCATGCCCGCCTGAACGCGTGCGTTCTCTCGCGCAAACGACGCGGGTTGCGCCACGGCTGCGACGCGTCGTCACGGCGCGTCGGCCTCGCGTGCTACTGCTCGCGCCCTTCGGAGGAACGACATGGAGACGATGAAGAACGGCCTCGTCCGTTTCGGCAAGGACGAGCACGGCGTCGCGACGATCGAGCTCTTCAACGCGCCCGCCAACGCGTACTCGCACGAGATGATGCGCGACCTCGACGATGCGATCCTCGCCGCGCGCTTCGACGAGAACGTGCACGTGATCGTGGTGCGCGGATCGGGCGAGAAGTTCTTCTGCGCGGGCGCCGACATCGCGATGCTCGGCCGCGTCTCCACGCGGTTCAAGTACATGTTCTGCCTGCACGCGAACGAGACGCTGCTCCGCCTCGAGCAGACGCCGAAGCTCGTGATCGCCGCGATCCACGGGCACTGCGTGGGCGGTGGCCTCGAGGTGGCGATGGCTGCCGATCTGCGCATCGCGGCGCGCGGCACCGGCAAGCTGGGTCTGCCCGAGGTGAACCTCGGCGTGCTCCCCGGCACCGGCGGCACGCAGCGTCTCGCGCGCCTCGTGGGCAAGTCCAAGGCGATCGAGCTCATGGCCGAGGGCCGCACGTTCGACGCGGACGAGGCCAAGGCCTTCGGCGTCGTGAACCAGGTGTGGGACAAGGAAGGCTTCTTCGAGAAGATCGCCGAGTACGCGCGCGGCTTCTGTCCGCCGCACCGCGCGTCGATGGCCGTGGGCCACATCAAGCGCGCCGTGCAGACGGGCGCGGAGATGTCGATCGAGCAGGGCCTCTCGCTCGAGCGCGAGCTCCAGCAGCGCCTCTTCGACAGCATCGACGCAGGCGAGGGCATCGGCGCCTACAACGAGAAGCGCAAGCCCGAATTCCACGGCGAGTGAGCGCTCAGCTCGCGACGGCTACGCGGACGGTCGATGCGATGCGGTACTGGCCGCCCGTGTGCTCGATCATCTCCGTCAGGCCGAGCTGCCTCAGGCGCTTGATCGCTGCGTAGACGCGGCCTTCACCGGAGCCGCCGACGGGGCTCTCGCCGGGCCAGCCCGCCTCGAGGAGATCGTGTGTCGAGGCGCCCGCACGATCGCGCGCGACGCGGTGGAGCACGCGGAAGAGCGCGGGGCCGACACGCACGCGTGGACCGTCGTCGATCGAGAGCTCGTGATCGAGCGGATCAATCGCGAGGGTGCGCAGCGTCCGCATGGGGCGCGACCCATCGAGCTCCTGCGCGATGCGCGACTCGAAGCCGTCGCGATCGAGGCCGACGTCGAGGAGGTCGCGGAAGCGAGCGATCGCGGCGAGCACCTCGTCGATCGGAGGCCGTCGCGGTGGGACCTGCGCGACGACCTCGCTGTCGAACCAGGTCGCGAGCTCGAGCACGGCAACCGACTCGTCGTCGATCTCTCCGCGCAGCGCGCGCGAGAGCGGGCCCGGGAGATCGACGAGCGGCGCGAGCGAGCGCTTGAGCATCAACGTCGCGACGAGATCGGAGGACGGAGTGGCCACGCCGCCCGCTGCGATCTCGGGTGCGCAGAAGACCGGATCGGCGGTCACGAGCGCGCCGTGCTCGTTGTCGAGCGGCGCGTTGGCGCCGAAGCCCACGACGAAGAACGCGCCCGTCGTGGAGAAGAGCACGTTGCCGAAGCCGAGGCGCCCGAGCACGACAGGCGCGCCCTCGAGCGTCGCGCGGTGCGCACCGAGCAAGGCGTCGCGCAGCGCGTCGATGAACCAATCGCCCGCTGCCCAAGGGAGCTTCTTCCCGCTGGCGGCGAGGCGACGCACGACGAGGATGCCGTCGTGGTCGACGTCGCACGCGAGGAGGACGGCGCGACGGCCGCCCTCGATCGTGATCGCTCTCGCGCGAGGGACACGCGGGTGTCTCACCGCTTCGTGCCCGCGCGCGAGCCGGTCGAGCGCTTCATCGCTGGCATCGCTCGGTGTGCTCGCTCGCACCAGCACCGCGGGGCCATCGTCGGTCAGCGCGCGATGCAGCTCGAACGCGGGCGTGACACGCAGAGGGCGATCGAGTCGAAAGAGAGGCGAAGCCGCCACGTTGGGCACGGGTCGAGCGTACACGCTGGGTCGGTGTGTGCGCGGGCGCCAATTCCGGTGATTTCAGGCGTGTGATGGTCGCTTCATGCAACACTCCGGTCCTCTTTCGGGGACTGCACGATGATCCATCGAACCGCCTCTCTTCGTTGGCTGACCTGCCTCTTCCTCGGCGGATGCACACTCGTGGTCCCGTCGTCCCGACGGGTCGGCGAGGAGCATGATGCAGGCTCAGCGCTCGACGCGGTCGCCGCGGATGCGAGCGCAGCCGACGCGTCTGATGATGCTCCTCGGGACGCGAGCCTCGGGCTCGACGCCCACACGGTCGAAGACGACGCCTTCGCCGGTGACGACGCGTTCGTGGGTGACGACGCGTTCGCGGCGCACGACGTCTCCCTCGAAACCGATGCGATCGGTGCCACCGATGCGTTCGCGGGCGGCGACGGCGGTCTCGACGCGTTCGCGAGCACCGACGCGTTCGAGGCTTCGGATGCGTTCGTGGCCGATGCGTTCACCGTCGCTGACGCCCCCGCACCCTCCGATGCGTTCGCGCCTCTGGACGCTTTCGTCCCGAACGACGCCTTCACTTGCCTCGCGGTGGACACCACCTGCGATGGCATCGACGCAGACTGCGACGGGGTTCCCGACCAGGCCGAGATGTCGGTGAACACCGCGTGCGAGTGGGGCCGATGCGTGGTCGATGGATCCATCACCACGTGCGACATGCCCGCGCTCGTGGCCGCCGGCGGCTACCACAGCTGCGTGACGCTCGCGGTCTCCGGCGACCTCTGGTGCTGGGGGCTCGACAGCTCCGAGCAGCTCCCGGGCATCTCGGTCGCCACGCCCGCGAATCCCGTGGCCCCGCGCCGCAGCTCGATCTCGGGCGTGCGTGATCTCTGCGCCTACGACGCGGGCACGTGTGTGGCGACGGCCACGCACGTCGTCTGCGAGGGCACGGGCGCGCCTTCGGCCGCGGGCATGCCTTGGACGCGCGCCGTCGACGCGAGCGCGGTCGCGTGCGGGACCAACCACGTGTGCGTGGTGACGTCCGCCGGTGGAGTCCAGTGCGCTGGCCGCAACGGCAATGGGAGCACAGTGACGGGTCAGATCGGTCGTTCGTTGGCCGATGGTGTCGGACCCTTCCTCGAGCTCTCCTCGGTAATGCTGCCGGTGGGCCGCCGCGCGGTCGAAGTGGCGGTCGCCACCAACTTCACCTGCGCCCGACTCGACGACGACAGCGTGTGGTGCTGGGGAGCGAACGACGTGGGGCAGCTGGGTCGCGGCGGAGTGAGCGCATCCGTGGACCCGACGCCAGCTCAGGTCTCGACGCCGGGCGGTGTCGCGTTCCGCGGCCTCGCCACGAGCCAGTTCGCCGCGTGCGCGAACACGGGTGGCTCGAGCCCCGATGTCTACTGCTGGGGCTCGCAGGCGGACGGGGTGACGATCGGTCAGCCCGTCGCAGCGACCGGCATCTTCACCCCGACGCCTGACGCGACTCGGCATCCCTTCTCCAGCCTGGCGGCCTCGCCGCACGGCATGTGCGCGCGCAACCCCACGGGCCAGATCACCTGCTGGGGCCGACAGACGGCCGGCGAGTTCGGCCCGATGGTCCGCTCGATGGCTGCGACCGTGTCGTCGTCCCCGACGCTGGCCTACCCGCGCGCCGGGCCGGCCACGCTCGCGTCGTTGGAGCTCGCGCTCGGGTACACGAACGCGAGCCCCGGTCTCGGCGGCCACGCCTGCGCGATCACGGGTGGTGGCGTGGTCCTGTGCTGGGGCTCGGACGTCGGCGGTCAGTGCGGGCTCTTGCCTCCCATCGCACGCGTCGAGGACGCGCGAGGAGTGTTGCCGTGAATCGTGTGTGCTCATGGATCTTCGCGCTCGCGATCCTCGCGTTCGCGCATGCCTCGGTCGTGACCGCGCAGGACGCGGCCAGCGCACGTCCCTCCGATCTCGACGACCGCGCGCGCATCCACTTCCAGGCCGGTACGGACTACTTCGAGCGCGGCGACTACGAGGGCGCGCTCCGGGAGCTTCAGATCGCGCACGAGATGAGCGGACGCCCGGCGTTGCTCTACAACATCGGCGCGTGTCTCGAGCGCCTGGGACGGCTCACGGAAGCAGCGGATCAGCTCGAAGCGTACGTGGTCGCGACGAACCCCGAGGACGCGGCGGCGATTCGGGAGCGTGCGCTCCGCTTGCGCGCGCGCGCGGAGGCGAGCTCGACGACTTCCTCCGCCGGGCCGTCCGACGACGCGAGCCAACCTCCCGTGGTGGTCGATGCGAGCGACGCGGGCGTGAACGCAGTCTCGCCAGCCGCTCCAGGGCGCACGCCCCACCTCGCGTCGTGGATCACGCTGGGTGTGGGAGGCGTCGCCCTCGTGACCTTCGGTGTGCTCGGCGGTCTCGCGCTCGCCGAGGATGCGTCGCTCGCTGATCGTTGTGGCACGAGCTGCTCGCGCGGCGACGTCTCGTCGCTCGAAGCGCTCTCGATCGCCGCCGACGTGAGCCTCTCCGTCGGTCTCGTGTTGGTCGCGGCAGGCGTCGTCCTCGCGCTGACGACCGACGAGTCCCCCTCCGACGAAGCCGCGAGGCTCGAGCTGGGCCCGACCGGACCACGCCTCCGGTTCTGAGCCGACTCCGGTAGTCTGCGTGCATGCGGACGCTCTTCGCTCTCACCTTCTCCTTGTTCGTCGTCGCGGTGTCGGGATGTGACTGCGGCGGCGATCCGGTTCGGTCGTGCGCCTCGAGCGCCGACTGTCCCGCCGCCATGCAGTGCATCGATCGTCTCTGCGTTCCGCGCGTCGATGCTGGTCCCGGCGTGGACGGTGGCCCCGGCAGCGGTGACGACGCCAACACCTGCAGCGACTCGCGCACGCGCTGCGGCATCACGTGCTGCAACGACGATCAGGTCTGCAACGCCGGCATCTGCGAGCTCGACTGTGCGGCGCCGCTCCAGTGCGGCTCGATGTGCTGCGACGCGGGGGGAGAGTGTCTGGCCGATCGCTGCGTGATCGAGTGCACTGACGAGGCGCAGCGCTGCGGCGCCGACGGCGCGCTCTGCTGCACCGCCGATCAGGCGTGTCTGCGCGACGCCTGCGTCGATCTCGGCCCCACCTGCACGTTCACCGAGGAGTGCGACCTCGACGAGATCTGCGAGCCCACGCTCGGTCGATGCGCACCACGCAGCGCCGTCGAGGTGTGCGAGTACCGCCCGCCCGTGGGTGACTTCGCGCCCGCCGTTGCGTGTCGTTGGGCACCGCCCGCGGGCTCGCGACCCACGTCCGACGACGTCGTCATGACGCCCGCCGTCGCGAACCTCACCGACGACAACGCCGATGGCGAGACGAACACGCTCGACGTGCCCGACATCGCGCTCGTGTCGTTCGATCGCCCGACCGATGGCTGCTGCACACCGCGCGGCACGCTGCGGATCATCGACGGCCGCTGCAACGACGACGGCACGATGACGACGATCGCGTCCATCGACACGCCGTTCCTCGACAACTCCACGGGCCTCGCGATCGGCAACCTCCACCCCGCGTCGATGACGACCGAGCGTGCGCCCGAGATCGTCGCGACGATCCAGAACGGCGGCACGATCGCGTTCCGTCGCACGGCGGCCGATGGCTCGGCGTGGACGACCATGTGGCATCAGACGATGCACCTCGCTGCGGGCCGCTACAACGGCTCGGGCGCGGCGCCTTCGCTCGCGGATCTCGACGGCGACGGTCAGGCGGAGGTGATCGTCGGCAACGTCGTCTTGAACGGGCTCGATGGCAGCGTGCGCTGGGACGGTAACGTCACCGCGGGCATGGGCGTGGGCGTCGGCAACAACGCGTTCCTCGGCCCCACCTCGACCGTCGCGGATCTCGATCTCGACGGCACGCCCGAGGTGATCGCGGGCAACACTGTGTACGACGGGCCGACCGGCGCGCTCGAGTGGACGTACACCTACACCACCGACAACTCCGCGTGCGGCGGATCGGTCACGTGCGACGGCTACAACGCCGTGGGCGACTTCGACGACGATCCCGAGGGCGAGGTCGTCATCGTGCGACGCGGCGAGGTCTTCGTGCTCGAGCACGACGGCACGCTGAAGGCCCGCATCGCGATCCCCGTCGCGGGGTGCGCGAACAACGAGGGTGGCCCTCCGACCGTCGCGGACTTCGACGGCGATGGTCGCGCGGAGATCGGCGTCGCGAGCGCGAACTACTACGTCGTGTTCGATCTCGACTGCACGGGATCGCCGCTGCCCGCGGGCTGCGCGTCGGAGAACGTGCGCTGGCAGGTGACCAACACCGACTGCAGCTCGCGCTCGACGGGCTCGAGCGTCTTCGACTTCGACGGCGACGGTCGCGCCGAGGTCGTCTACGCGGACGAGCGCAACTTCCGCATCTTCAGCGGCATCGACGGAACGGTGCTGTTCGACGACGCGATGCATCGCTCGAACACGCGCCTCGAGATGCCGATCGTGGTCGATGTCGACAACGACGGAAAGAGCGAGGTGCTCGTGCCCGAGGCGCCCGGCGACGAGACCACGCCCGACGGGCTCGCTGTGTGGACCGACAGCGGCAACAACTGGGTGCGCACGCGCCGCATCTGGAACCAGCACGCCTACCACGTGACCAACATCACCGAGGACGCGCAGGTGCCGGCCGACGAAGAGCCGAACTGGAGCAACCCTCGCTACAACCACTTCCGTCAGAACGTGCAGCCGGCGGGCCTCTTCGACGCGCCGGATCTCGTGGTCAGCGCGATCACGCTCGCGATGTGCAACCCCACGCCGGCGAGCGCGCGCATCGCCGTCACGATCACCAACCGCGGCGCGCTCGGTGTCGCGCCCGGTGTGCCCGTGATCGCGTTCGCCACGCCCCTCGGCGGCATGCGCGAGTCGCTCGGCGTGATGCGCACCACGACGCTGATCCTGCCGGGCCGCAGCGAGACGTTGACGTTCGTCTACGCACCGGCAGGTGGCGTGTTCGACTTCGAGACGTTCACCGTCGAGGCCACCGTCGACTCCGACGGCATGGGCGGCTCCGAGTACAACGAGTGTCTCGAGGACAACAATTCGCTGGAGAGCGAGGCGTTCATGACGTGCTCGTTCGGGTGAGAGAGTGAGAAACATCGGCTTGGGGGCAGCGCCCCCATCTCGCGGCGCCTGCGCTGCGGTTGACCGAGAGGAGGGCGGGATGAGCGAGCAGGAACCGTTCTACGACGCACGCCTCGGTGAGGCGCTCAAGCTCGCGGCCGACGCGTTCGCGAGCAAGGAGCGCAAGGGCACGGGCGTGCCCTACCTCAGCCATCTGCTCGCCGTGACCACGACGGTGATGGAGCACGGAGGCTCGCCCGAGCAGTGCATGGCGGCCGCGCTGCACGACTACCTCGAGGACATCGACGGCACGGCCACTGACGCGATCGCGGCGCGGTTCGGCGACGAGGTCGCGCGGCTGGTGCTCGCGCTCTCGGACTCGGTGCGGCCGGGTCACAAGGAGCCATGGAAGGAGCGCAAGCTCCGCTACCTCGCGCATCTGCGCGACGCCGACGTGGCCGTGAAGCTCGTGTCGGCCGCGGACAAGCTCCACAACGCGGGCTCGATCGTGCGCGACCGTGCCCACATGGGCGACGAGATCTTCGAGCGGTTCACGCCGAGCAAGGACGAGACGCTCTGGTACTACCGCGAGGTGCTCGCGGCGCTGTCGCACGGCTGGCAGCACCCGATCCTCGAGTCGCTGCGCCACACGATCGACGCGATGCACGCCCGGTGACGTCGGTCGCGCTGCGACGCTGACGAGGCGCGTGGGCTATCCTCGATGGATGGGCGACCCGGCCATCGTCAAGAAGCCCGTGAGCGTCGAGCAGTTCCTGCCGCTGATCGCGAACGGAGATCCGCTCGAGCTGGTGCACGGCGAGGTCGTGCGAAAGGCGAACCCGCTGCCAGAGCACGGTGCGGCTCAGGGCAAGCTGCTCGCGGGGCTCGACGCCTTCAACCGCCGAGTTGGTGGACCACGTGGGCCGGGCGGGTGGTGGCTGATGACCGAGGTCGACACGATCTACGCGAAGACGAGCGAGGTGTTTCGCCACGACGCGCAAGGCTACCGACGCGACCTCCATCCCGAGCGACCGACGGGGTTTCCGTGCCCGCACGTTCCGCAGTGGGCGTGCGAGATCCTCTCGCCAGGCAACTCGCGCGTCGACTGGATCAGCAAGCAGCGGACCCTCCACGCGCACCAGGTGCCGCACTACTGGTTGCTCGATCCCCGCGAGGAGACGCTGACCGTGCTCCGCTACCACCCCGACGCATACCTCGTCGTGCTCACCGCGCAGCGTGGTGAGACGGTGCGCGCGGAGCCGTTCGGAGACATCGAGATCGAGATGGACGAGCTGCTCGGCCTCACCTGATCACGACAGCGACATCGGACCGAGCGTGCGCCACTCGGGCGGTGACCAGAAGTCGCCTGCGTCGTCCCAGCCGATGTCGCCGAAGGTCTCGAGCCCCATGCCGAAGAGGTTCGCGACGCCCGCGTAGAGCGAGTTGATCGGATGGCCGCTGCGATCGAGGAAGCGACCGGTGCGCACCCCGAGCGCGCTGCCGCCGGCGACCATCGAGAGCAGCGGCTCGGCGCGGTGCTCCTGCGTCGCGAGGCTCTTCACCCACAGCACCGCGGTGTGATCGAGCAGCGTTCCGTGGCCCTCGGGGATCGCATCGAGGCGCTCGAGCATCTCGGCGAAGAGGCCGAAGTAGATCTGCTCGAGCTGCATGCGGCGGGCGTCGCGCTCGCTCCTCTCGCTCGCGCTCCAGTCGGCGTCGGGCACGTGCACGATGCGGTTGTGCTCGCTCACGCCGTCGCCGAGATCGATGCCGCGCTCGGGATCGCAGACGTGGCTGCCGAAGGTGTCGCCCGAGTTGCCGATCTGCAGCGTGACGACACGCGTCGCGTTGCACGCCAGCGCCTGCGCGGCGACGTCCATCTGGAGGCGGGCGGTGCGCGTCGCGAATTCGGGGGCGCTCGGATCGAACGACGCGGGGATCGTGAGCGCCGTGGGGCTGCACGACGTGAGACCCGCGGCGTCGCGCATGAGGCGCGACTCGAGCGAGGCGAGCACGTCGAGGTGCGCATCGAGCCTGTCCCGATCGCTCCTGCCCACGCGCGGGCGCACGAGATCCATCTGCTCGCGTGAAGCATCGAGGATGCTGCCCGACTGCGCGTAGCTCGCGCGCAGCGCAGCCGCGGCGGCGGCGTCGTCGAGCACCGGTCCGAACGTGCGCTCGAAGGCGATGCGCGGATCGTCGATCGGATCGACCGGGCGGCCGGCGCCCGCATACGAGAGCCGTGACGTCTGCTCGCGCGGGCTCGAGCGCACGCCGAGCACGAGCGGCTCGACGCCGAGGTGCGAGGCGATCGTGTGATCGAGGCTCGGCCCCTTGCCCCAGAGATCGTGCGTCGCGTCCTCGTGCCCGCCGATGTTGCCCACGGCGCGCGCGGTGAGGATGCGCGCGATCGCCGTGTGGTTCTGCGCGGGGTGCGGCATGTCGACGCCGCCGATCATCAAGAGACGGCTCGCGTGGCGCGCGAGCGGCGACATCATCTCGGGCAGCGAGGTGAGCGCTCGATCGCCGCTGCCGGAGGGCGTCCAGTGCTCGGGGCCCCACGGACAGTTCGGGGTGAAGAAGACGAGGAAGCGAGAGGGCACCGTGGCGTCGGCGCGGGCGCGTGCTCCCAGCGCCGCGTGGCGCGCGAACGACGGCATCGCGGCGAGGCCGGCGCCCAGACCGAGCGAGGCGAGGAAACGTCGTCGTCGTAGCGTCATGTCGATCTCCTTCAGTCGGCCTGCGGCATCGCCCAGCGGAAGCTCTCGTCGGTCGCGGCGGCGAGCAGGAGCGATCGGAAGTCACCTCCGCTCGCGTCCCACTCGCTCGCGATGCGATCGATCGTGCAGCTCTCCTCCGGCGTCTCGAGGCGACGGTGCGCGAAGCGGAACGCGTGCCGCGCGGCGCAGCTTCGAACGACCGACGCGTGCGCGAGACGATCGCCGAGCTCGCTCGGATCGGCGAACGCGCCTGCGATCTCGGCGTCGGGGCTCACCAGCTCACCGCTGCGCGCCATGCCGGTCGGCAGGCCCCACGCGTCGAAACGATCGAAGCCCTGGCCGATCGGCTCCATGCGACGGTGACAGCTCCCGCACACGGGGTGATCGATGCGTCCGCCCTGGGGCACGGAGCTCAGGTCGGTCCCGGGCGGAGGTCCTTGCATCGTCTCGCACAGCAGCGCCTCCCGCACGAACAGACCGCGCAGCGTCCAGCTCGGCGCGCTCGTGTGCGCGTGCCCCGAGAGGATCGAAGGGTGCGTGAGGATGCCGTGACGCACGGGCAGCTCCATGCGGGCCGTCTCGCCCACGGGCGGCGCCGAGACGCCGTAGAGCGGCGCGAGGTGCGCGTCGACGTAGGCGACGTTCGAGCCGAAGAGCTCGGGCAGACCACCTTCGCGCTGCACGATCTCTCGGAGCACCAGCTCCGTGTCGCGCTCCATCGAGCGCGCGACGTCGCTCGACCACGTGGCACCGCTCGCGTGCACTGCCTTGGCCTCGTCGTGCACCGACCCGACGTGCAGCCACTCGGCGAGGAACGACGCCGTCGCGTCGATCGAGCGCTGGTCGTCGAGGAGGCGGCTCGCGTGCATCGCGAGGCCCTCGCGCGTGTCGAGCTCGCCTGCCTCCGCCGCATCCAGCAACGCACGATCGGGACCGCGGCCGGTGAGGAGAAACGCGAGACGTGAGGCGAGGCTCGGGCCATCCAGCCGGAGCGCCCCGTCCTCGCGAGGCTCGCCCGTGCTCGCCTCGATCACGTAGAGAAAGCGAGGCGAGACGAGCAACGTGCCGATCGACATCTCCATCGCGCGCTCGATCCCTTCGCTCGCGCGCCAGCCCGCCGCGCGCGTCACGAGCGCGGTCCGCTCATCGGTCGTGAGCCGTCGTCGGTAGAGGCGCGTGCCCGCGTCGTCGAGGAAGCGCTCGAGGCACGCCGAGTCGGCGCAGGGCGCCACGCGGCCGCTCGCGATCGTCTCGTGTGCGATCGACTGCGCGAGCGCGAGGTGTGTCGTGAGCTCGGCGTCGGAGATCGCCGTCTCGGCGTTCGCGGCGAAGCCCGCGGTGACCTCGTCGGCGGGCAGTGCGTCGTCGGGCACGTGCACACCGAGCACGTCCTCCACGATCGCGCGGTGCTCGGAGGCCGTCAGCCGACGCGCACGAACGGTCCCCGCCTCGGGCGCGCAGATCGTCGGGTCGGTGGGATCGCTGGGATCGTCGATCGAGCCGCCGCGACCCTGACGAGGACCCGCATCGAGGGTGCCCGTGCACGCGCCTGCGACGAGGGCGAGCGAGAGGGCGACCGAGGTGCGTCCGGGCTGCATGCACCGAGACTGCCTGCGCTCGATGCGCGCAGCCGTTACGCGCCCTGCGCGCAAGCCTCGGCTTCGTTACGGGCCCTGCGTGGATCGCCTCGACGCTACGCCGCGCGCCGAGAAACCGAGTCGTCCCGGTAGCCGAGCGGCATCGGTTCCTCACCGGTGGCGATATCCAGCGGCTCCGATCGCGGCGTATCCTCGCCGACCATGACCTCTCGCCGTACCTGGTCTTCCTTCGCTCCCACGGCCGCGAGCGCGATCGGCCTCACGGCCCTCCTCGCGGGATGCCCGACGGATCCGCCGCCCGCCGATGCTGCGGTCCTCGAGGACGCACCGGTGACGCCGGACGCGAGGAGCGCTGGATGCACGATCGAAGGTCTGCACGGCCTTCGTCTCTCGCCGTCGAGCGTCGGCGTCGTGCCCGGAGGCGTGCGCGAGCTGACCATCGGGCTGACGCGCGATCACTGCGCGGAGGTCACGATCGATCTCACGCCGAGCGCGACAGGCATCGCGATGGTGGCCGAGAGCGTCACGATCCCTGTCGGAACCACCGAGGTCACGATCGACGTCACGGGCGTCGCCGTCGGCACGGTCACGCTCGAGGCGACCGTCGAGGGCAGCACACGCACCGCCGAGACCGAGATCGTCGTGACCGAAGAGGCCATGCCTGCGTGCGGCGGCAGCGGCAGCGGCACCGTTCAGCCGAACGGAACGCCCCTCTCCGCGACCGGCGCGCTCGCGCACGCGAGCCTCGTGCTGCCGACGGCCGCCGCCGACGGAGACGCGCAGTTCCGCGTGCCCGCGTTCGAGGCGACGATCGACTGCGACGAGCTCGAGCTGCCCGAGCACTACCTGCCGCTCGGCCCGGCCGTGTCGTTCACGTCACCGACCGTCTATCGCTTCCCCCGCGAGATCGAGCTCTCGATCCCGATCGCCCTCTCTCATCTTCCCGATCGCGCGCATCGCGGCCACGTCGAGGTCCTCTACTCCGGCCCGGGCGTGACCGAGCCGCGCATCGTGGCGATCACGAACGCGCGCTTCGAGGGCTCGGCTGGTGACGGCACGCTGCGCTTCCTCGCGCCGCGCCTCGGCACCTACCAGGCCGTCGTGCGCGACGACGTGCCGCGCGCACGCATGCGGCACTTCAACTACCGAGGCATCCTCGGCTTCTCGATGGGTGGCTCGGGCTCGGGCCGCATCGGCCTCGGCAACAACGACCTCTTCGACTTCGTCGCGCCGCTCGGTGGGCCCACGGACTGGCAGTACCTCCTCGAGTACATCCGTCGCTACCACCTCGGCGGTTTCTGCACGATGGAGGAGCGCGCGGCCGACACCACGGGTCGCTGTGATCAGGTGACGCGCGAGCGTCCGCCCTCGCGCGGCGAGCTCTTCGAGCACACGCAGTCGTTCGAGAACTGGTGGTACGAGGACGGGTACGAGGGACAGGGCGGCACGTTCAATCGCGAGGACTACATCGCGATCTTCCGTGACCTCTCCGCGATGTTCTCGAACCCGAACACCGACACCGACGCGTTCGACGCGCCGGAGCCCGCGCTCACACCGTCGATCGCGCCGCCGGGAACGCCCGAGTCGCTGCGCCGCATGCCGGACAGCGCGCGCTGCGGTGAGGGCGCCGAGCAGGTCGTCATCCACGGCCACTGCCCCGACGCCGACGTCGACGATCCGTGCACGATCGACTCGGATCCGACGACAGGTTGGTTCGACGACGAGTACAACCCCGACGGTCGCTGGGACGTGATCAGCTTCTGCGACGGCGGCGAGATCGACGTCGGCAACTGGAACCCCGAGGCGGGCCAGTTCACGCCGATCGAGGTCGCGTACGCCGTCGACGTCGACCACGACGGCCTCCGCGATCCGGGGGAGCCCGTGATCCGCAACGGTCGCGAGACGTACGACGACTTCGGCTGCGATCGCACGCCCAGCGCGATGGAGGCGGGCTACGCCGCGATCACCAACCCCGACCCCGCGGGCGACGACTACGACTTCCAGTACAACCCGAACGGCACCGAAGGAAACTACGACTACGACGCGACGGGCGTGTGCCCGGCGGGTCAGAGCGAGCGGTTCGACGACTTCGGGATCGACGGTGTGGACGGCACGCCGCAGATCGTGGCGGGCGGTGGCGGCGGCTACGACGTGGGCGAGGGCGACGGCGCCTTCAACCGCACGCGGGGCGCAGAGCGCATGATCAGCTCGAGCCCGCGCGGCGCGGTGCGCGGCTACCGTGATCGTCACGGCGAGTGGCACGAGCCGCTCTCCGACGACGCGCTCGCGGACCTCGACGTGTTCGCCGATGGCGGTGTGCGCGACCTCTTCAACTGGGCCGTGCAGGGCAACCACACGATGGGCGCGTTCTCGGGCCGTGGCCTGGGCGTCCGCTACTACAACGGCTTCGGCGCGCTCCACCTCGATGACAGGAGCGACTTCGACTACTCGACAGTGCCGTGGCGAGAGATCGGCCACTACACGATGGTGCGCTACGGCAACATCGACGCGGCCGAGCCCGATCGCATCGCGGGCGACGGCGGCCACGTCGGCACGCCCGATCAGCTGGTCGATCGCATGACCAGCGCGGTGGCGATGATGAGCGCGCGCTGGCCGGGCGGTAACCGCGTGCGCTCGATCGATCTCGCCTGTCGCGAGGTCACGGCCACGTGCCCGCACGTCAACGTGATCACCGAAGAGTTCACCTCGTCGCTCGGTCGCCAGGGCCCGTACTCGCTCGTCCTTCCGCCCGGCTACTTCGAGGAAGAGAACGAAGACACCTGCTACCCGATCGTCTACTTCCTCCACGGCTACGGCATGGATCCCGAAGGTCTGTCGGCCATCGGCATCATCCTCTGGGGCTACATGAACTCGCAGCTGGTGCCGGCCTCGAGCCGCATCCAGAAGATGATCTTCGTGTTCCCCGACGGCCGCTGCCGCGGCAACGAGTGCCTCCGCGGCACGTTCTACACGGATGCGCCCGAGAGCACGCCCGATGGCGCGCAGATGCAGACGTGGCTGCTCGATCTCGATCGCTACATCCGTGAGGAGCGCGGCGTGCGTGTGTGCTCGCCTCGAGACGTGATGGTCATCGAGTGACTTCCCGGACGTGAGGAGCCCGAGTGCGGACGAAAGCCACGATCGAGGGCTCTTCACACGACGCGTTTCTCTGGGGCGCCGCGACCTCTCACCACCAGGTCGAGGACGACGAGCCCAGCGACTGGGCAGACTGGACGCGCGACCCTTCGCACACGATCGACGGCTCGCGGGCGGGCCGCGCGTGCGAGTGGTGGAGCGGTCGCGCCGAGGAAGACCTCACGCTCGCCGCGAGGCTCGGCCACACCGCGCACCGCCTGGGGCTCTCGTGGGCTCGCCTCGAGCCGGAGCCCGGTCGCTTCGACGAGGTCGCGTTCGATCGCTACGCGCGCCTCCTCGATCACGCGCACGGTGAAGGCCTGACGATCATGGCCACCCTCTTCCACTTCACGCTGCCGCGCTGGCTCGCGAAGGAAGGAGCGTGTCTTTCGCCTCGATTTCCCGAGCGCTTCGCGCGCTTCTGTGATCGCGTCGCGCGACGCCTCGGCGATCGCATCGATCTCGTCGCGACGATCAACGAGCCCTCGGTGCTCGCGTTCATGGCCTATGCGGGCAAGCGTTGGCCGCCGGGCCTGGGTCGCATCGACGCGTTCTTCCGTGCCCTCGCGGCCATCCTGCGCGCGCACGCGGCGGGGTACGCGGCGCTGCTCGACGCGCGCCCAGCCTCGAAGGTCGGCCTCGTGCTCAACGCGCCGCGCTTCGATCCTGCGAGCGGCTCGCGCCGCGATCTCCTCGCTGCGCGCCTCCAGGATCGCTTCTTCAACGCGATCGTGCTCGACGCGCTGACCGAGAAGCGCGGACGCGTCGCCGAGCTCGCAGGTCCGCTCCGCGTGTCCGCGCTGCCGAAGATCCCCGGGCTCCGAGGGAGCTTCCACTGGCTCGGCCTCAACTACTACGGGCGCTACCGCGTCCGCTTCGATCCGCGCGCCGCGGGCACGTTGTTCGGCGCGCACGTGCAGGAGCACAACGTCCGCCTCGAGCACGTGGACTGGGGCGAGATCCACCCCGACGGTCTGCGCGATCAGCTGCTGCGCTTCGCCCAGGCGAGCCCCGGCACTCCGCTCTACGTGACGGAGAACGGCGTGATGGATCCGACCGACGCTCGTCGCGTGCGCTACCTCGAGCAGCACGTCGCGGCGGTCGAGGAGGCGATGGCGGGTGGCGCGCCGGTGCGCGGCTACTTCCACTGGTCCTTGCTCGACAACTTCGAGTGGGCCGAGGGCTGGCGCGCACCGTTCGGTCTCGTCGCCGTCGATCGCGAGACCGGTGTGCGCACGCCGCGTCCGAGCGCGGAGCGCTATCGCGCGCTGATCGAGGCGAAGGAGGGACACACGTGAGCGAGCGCGCCGCCCCGGCGATCCTGCCGATCTTCCCGCTGCCGGGCCTCGTGGCGCTGCCGGGATCGCAGGTGGGCTTCCACTTCTTCGAGCCGCGCTACCGCGCGATGGCGCGCGACCTCGTGGGTGATGGGGACGCCAGCGCTGGCGTGCGCGAGCTCGTGCTCGCCGAGGTGGTGCAGGGCGAGGACGCGCGGCGCGACGACTGCGCGCTCCACCCCATCGCGAGCGTGGCGCGTGTCGTCGCCTCGGAGGTGCAGGCGGACGGCACGATGGACGTGCTCTTGGCCGTCCACGCGCGCGTGCGCCTGCGTGAGGTGGATCGTGGCGCGCTCCTCTATCGACGCGCGGAGGTCGAGGTGCTCGAGGACCTCGTGCGCGATGGCGCAGCGCTCGAGGCCACCGGTGTCTCGTTGCGCGCGTGCGCGCGCGAGCTGGTCGAGATCGAGCGCGAGCTCGGAGGAGGTGAGGGCGTGCGCTTCGATGGCCACCCCAGCGTGCTCGCGGATCGCCTCGCGGATCGCTACTTCCGACGCATCCCCGAGCTGCGACGTCAGGTGCTCGAGACGCTCGACGTGCTCGCGCGCGGCGAGCTGGTGCTCGAGCACGTCGCGAAGATCCTCAACGCGATCCGCTCGGCCCAAGGGGGGGCGGCGAACTGATGGGCGCGCCGGCATCCATCGACGCCTACCTCGCGGGTGTCGCGGCCGATCGCCGCGCCGCGCTCGAGGCGCTGCGCGCGCAGATCCATCGCATCGTGCCCGAGTGCGAGGAGTGCATCTCCTACTCGATGCCGGCGTTCCGATGGAACGACGAGGTCTTCGCGGGCTTCCTCGCCACGAGCAAGGGCTGCTCGTACTACCCGTTCAGCGGCACCACGCTCGACGGCATGGCCGACGCGCTCGCTGCGTACTCGCGCACGAAGTCGGCGCTCCACTTCGATCCCGCGCGTGGGCTGCCGCTCACGCTCGTGAAGAAGCTGATCGCGGCGCGACGTGCCGAGATCCGCGCCGCCGCGAAGATCACGGCGAAGCGACGCTGAGCTCGCCGTCTACCGCGACGTCGGTGCGGCGCGAGATCTCGCCCGAGGGCCAGTCAACGTCGACCGACACGTGCGTGACGTCGGCCGGCAGGCCCACGTGCACGCGCGGGTCGAAGTTGCCCATGAAGCCCTCGCCGATCGGGTGCGCACGGATCACGCGACCACCGGCCCACGAGATCACGAGGCGGGCGCCCGCGGCCTGCCCGTGGAGCGCGACGCGGAGCCAGTGGCCCTCGCGCGCGTGCACGTTGTGGAGGACGCGCGGCTCGCCGCGCGAGGGCGCCATCACGACGTCGAGGCGTCCGTCGTCGTCGAGATCGACCAGCGACAGACCGCGCAGCGTCGCGCGAGTCGCGAGCGCATCGTCGGCGGGGTAGACGCGTCGCTCGAGCGCGCCGCCCACGTTCTCGAAGAGGTTGGGTGTCTGGAGCTCGTCCGCGGTGCGACCGAGGTCGTCTTGCGCATAGAGGTGCCCCGCGGCCTCGATGACGTCGAGATCGCCGTCGAGGTCGAGATCGCCGACGCCGACGCCCCATCGGAACGAGCCCACGCCGGTGGACAGGCCCACCGTCCGGCCGCGCTCCTCGCAGAAGTCGCCGTCCGTGAGCGTCGCGCAGAAGTGCGCGGCCGTGGTGTCGCCCGGCCAGCTCGAGGTGACGAAGTCGAGCGCGCCGTCGTCGTCGAGATCGCCTTGCGACCATCCCATCGTGTCGATGCCATAGCCCCGCGCGTTCGTCGCCAGGCCGAGCTCGATCGCGACGTCGACGTACTCGCCCGCAGCCTCGCTCCATCGCAGCACGCGATCGCGGTAGCGCGCGCCGAGATCGTTGCCCACGAAGAGATCGACGGGCCCCGTCCCGGTCATGCGCAGGATCGCAGGAACCAACGTCATCTCGTCGCGCAGGAGATCGGGCGCGATCGCAGCGGTCGCGTCGCGGTAGCTGCCGTCGGCCTCTCGCACGAGGACGAGATCGCGGATGCCCTCGAGCTCGTAGAGCGAGCTGCTGCAAGGGATCGTGCCGCAGCGCTCGCCGGGCTCGAAGCGGGACACGTCGAAGCGCAGAAAGCCCGCGACGAAGAGGTCGACGTCACCGTCGTGATCGACGTCCCCCGCCGCCATCCCCGCGTAGACGTCGCGCGGATCGAGGGACAGACCGAGGCGCGCCGTGATCTCCGAGAGCCGACCGCCTTCGTTCTCGAAGAGCTGCACGGTGCCGCGCCCCGCGAGCGCGAGATCCTCGTCACCGTCGCCGTCCGCGTCGAAGGCGAGGCACGCGTGCACGTCGCCCGCGCCTCCGAGGCCGCGCGTGTCGGTCTCGTCGGCGTACTCGAGCTCCGAGCCGACACGACGACCGACGTAGAGGCGCGTGTGCGACGTCTCCGTCTTTCGCATCGGGAACACGAGATCGAGCGGCGCCACGCCATCGAGATCGAACGGGCACACGCCGCCGCCGATGCGATCGGTGATCGTCTCGTAGCCCTCCGCGCCCTCGCGCACGTACTCGATGCCCCATGCATGCGTGACGTCCACGAACCACGGCGCAGGCATCGCGTATGCGTCGGGGCCGGCATCGAACGATCCGTCGTTCGTCGTGATCTCGAGCGCGTCCACGACGGGCTCGGCGTCGAGTCCAGCGTCCTCGCCGTGTGCATCACGCGGCCCGTGGTGCGTCTCGGTCTCGCAGCCCGCCGCCTGGAACAGGGCCAGGGCTGCGAGCGAGAGGGCCGACGGCGAGCGCACGCGAACGAGCGTAGCGTTCGACGCGCGCGTCGCCCAGGCTGCGCCGGTGCGCCTCGCCTCGAACGTCGTCCGCTGCGTCACCTCGACGATGGCGCTGGCGCTGCTCGCGGGTTGTCCACCGAGTGAGCCACCGAGCGACGCGCGAACGCTCGACGCGTTCGCGATCGTCGATGCGGACGCGCCGACGCTCGACGTGGCGCCCGAGGCTGCGACCGATGCCGCGGTCCCCCTCGACGCGTGTCCCGCCCCGACACGTCTCTGCGGCTCGGTGTGCGTCGATGTCGAGGCCGACCCCGATCACTGCGGCGCGTGCGGTCAGCGCTGCGTGCCGCTCGCTGGCTCGATCCCGTTCTGCGCGTCCTACCTGTGCGTGCGCGCTGTGTGTCGTCCGGGCTTCGCCAACTGCGACACGGATCGACTGAACGGCTGCGAGGTCGATGTCGATGCGTCCATCGAGCACTGCGGTCGCTGCGATCACGCGTGCGAGGGCGCACCACACGCGAGCCCGGTGTGTCGACGCGGCGACTGCGCCCTCACGTGCGAGTCGGGATGGACCGACTGCGACACGTCGATCGCCGGCTGCGAGTGCGAGCTCTGACTACGCCTGTCCTTCGCCGGACGGTCCTTCGGGCTTCACGTCGTCGGCCTTGGTGTCATCGGGCTTCACGTCGTCGGCCTTGGTGTCATCGGGCTTCACGTCGTCGGCCTTGGTGTCATCGGGCTTCACGTCGTCGGCCTTGGTGTCTTCGGCCTTGGTGTCTTCGGCCTTGGTGTCTTCGGCCTTGGTGTCTCCGGCCTTCGTCGCTGGGGGCTCGTTCGCCTCGGCCGTCGCCGCGACGGTTCGAGGGGCGGGCTGCGTCTCGGACTCGCTCCGCGCGATCCGCAGCGTGAGCACGAACAACACGAGCACGACGAGACCGAGCACACCGCTCAACACGAAGGTCTCCCACCCCGAGCGCTCGAAGAACGAGGGCTCACGATGCTCGGGGTTGGTGACGAGTGCGCCGAGCGTCGCGTCCTCCGACTCGAGCACCGCGAGCAGCTCCCACGCGTCCGCGACGTCGTAGGTCGGCGCCGTCGCGTCGAGATCCCCCACGAGCACGGTGTACTCGCCCGCGGGCGCGACGAGCTGCACCTCGTGGCCTGCCTGCACGATCGTGACGCGCTCGATCGCGAGCGGCGCTTCGTCGCCGTCGTCGACGTCGAGCCAGAGCGAGGTCACGCGCTCGCCGAACAGAGAGAGCTCGAGGCGCGCGGGCGCGTCGGCGCTGCTGAGGAAGTTGGCGACGCCGAGGTCGTGCTCTTCGCCGCGCTCGGTCAGACCGCGCACCGTGACGAGGCGCGCCACGAGCTGCGGCGGCAGCTCGATGCGCACGAGGAGGGGCGACATCGTCGCGACCGGGAGCGTGATCGCGTGACGGCTGTGGTGCGCGACCTCACCAGGCACCGCAGGCGCGACGGTGGCCTCGAGCTCGTCGTTGGGCGGCGCCATCGTGAGGACGTACGGCCACTGTCGTGCCTCGCCGTCGACCACGCGGAGATCCGCGAGATCCTCTCGCGCCGCGGCCCACATCGCAGGCGTGACCGCGAAACGCGAGAGGCCGTCATGCGTCTCGATCACCGTGAGCGGCGCGACGTGCGTCGAGCGTGATCGCTCGACGGTCTGGCCCGCACGCATCGCGAACGAGAGCGCGGGCGTGTCGTCGTGATCGGGGTTGGGAACGATGGGACCGAGCGTCGCGACGACGAGCTCTCGATCGCGCACGAGGCTCGCGAGGTCGGCGCTCATCAGGTCGTAGCGCGGCGCGCGCGCGCGGTGCCCTCCCCAACGCAGGTCCTGCGCACGCCCCGCGTCGAAGAGCAACGCGGGCACGCGCGTGGCGGCCGACACCGTCACGTCGGCGAGCGGCGGGCTGTCGCCGTCCTCGATGACGACCTCGATCACGTCGCCACCTCCTTCTGCCAGGCGCACGACGCGGAGATCGGGGATGTCCACCCCTGCGACGCGCACGAGGCCGCCGGTGCCGAGCGTCACGCGCCCCGCGGACGTGCTCGCCGCGACCTCGACGTTGCGGGCGAAGGTGAGGGTGGAGGAGTCGACGGTGATCGACTCCGTGCGCAGGCCGCGCGGCCGCGCGACCACGAGGATGGTGCGCGTACCCTCGCGTCGTGTCTCGCGCACCGCGAGGGGCACATCGACGGTGGTGGGCGTGATCACGGTCCGCTGGACCTCGCGCAGCGCGAAGCTCGGATGGATGGACGGGCCCTCGCCGGTGATCTCGATCGCCAGTGGCTCGTCGACCACGCCGGGCAGCGTGATCGCGAGGCGCTCGTTGCCGTAGCGCGCGAAGCGGAAGATCGAGGTGCGCACGATCTCGCGCGGCTCTCCGAACGCTGGCTCGGCCCGCACGATCACCTGCCGCACGGTCTCGCTCGGCTGCGGGTCGATGAGCAGCTGCCACGTGCCGCCGTACGAAGGCGGGGCAGGCGGCCGCACGCGGTAGCTCTCCGTCGACGTCGTGATGCCGCCGCTCGTGCGCGTCTGTTCCTGCGCGTCGAAGGGGACGACGGCGCGTCGCTCGCCCGTCTGCGACACGGGGTACGTCACGTCGCCGCGATCGATCGCGTACGGCACCTCGAGCCCTTGGGCATCGTGCACGCGTACGTCGCCCAGATCGCTCGCCGCGCCTGCGAGCACGTCGGGAGGGAGCGGGAGGCGCACGAGGCCGTAGCTGCTCGAGGGCTCGTGGATCGCGGCTTGGTGCGGGAACAACGAGAGGCTGCGGCTCGACTGCGCGCGGGATGGCGTCGGGGTGAGCGCGAGCGCCGCGATCGCGAGGGAGACCAGGGACAGGACGAAGTGGCGGCTCATGCGCGCTCCTTGGGCGTCGAACGGAACACGAAGCGTTGGTAGGCGAGCGAGATGATGATGAGGGACATCGCGAGGCCGACGAGGGCCGCCACGCGGTAGAGGTCGCGGAGGTTCGAGAGGTCGTAGAGGAACACCTTCGCCGCCGTGAGCAGGATGAGCAGCAGGCTCGTGATGCGCATCGGCGTGCTCGATCGCCACATGCCGAGCGCGAGCATGAAGAGGCCGTAGAGCGCCCACGCGATCGAGATCGTGAGGTCCCGCGCAGGCAGGCGATCGGTGGGGATGCTCAGCGCGGGGCCGGTCGCGTACCAATCGAAGATCGTGAGGTTGAGCCACGCGAAACCGATCACCAGCGCGAGCCCGTAGAAGAGTGCTGTGAACGGGCGCTTCGTCGCGTCCGGCAGGAACGTGCTCTCCCACGTGCGCAGGCGCGGCCCCTCGAGCTCCGCGAGCAACATGCCGCCCGCGACGAGGCAGGCCGCCGGCACGAGGTACGTGTACGAGAGCCAGTTGAAGATCCGGATCGGGCTGCGCTCGTAGTACCCGAGCACGTAGGGGTTGAGCAGCAGGCGCGCGCTCACCGACACGAAGAGCAGCATCGCGACCCACTTGAGGCCCGCGTGATCGAGGCGGCGGTAGAGCGCGAGCAGCGCGACGGCCTCGAGCGCCCAGCCGATCGTGATCCACTCGCGGTCGAGCTGGAGCGGGATCGCCACGGTCACGAACAGCATCGTCGCGCCCGACAGCCACACGAGCGCGCTCACGCGCACCTCGCGGTCATCGTCGTTCTGCGTACGAGCCAGGCCGACGAGCGAGAGCGTGAGCAGCGCGAGCGAGACGGGCAGGGCACCGATCCACTGCGTGCCGAACGCCCAGGTCCAGCCGTGGTGGAGCGCGCCGAAGAAGAGGAGCGGGGTGATCGCGGCCGCGCGCCACGCCCAGCGTGTTCGCGCGAGGCCACGCGAGAGCGTGGGTAGCACCGTGAAGAGCACGACGGCGACGGCGCTCGACGCGAACCGGATCGTGCGCGCCGTCTCGATCTGTCGGAGGGGCGCGAGGCTGATCTCGTTCGCGCTCATCACCAGCGCGACGAGCGCGCTCGCCACGAGCGGCAAGACGCCCAGGTAGGGCATCGCGCGGTTCGCCGATCGCATCGCGGGCATCGCGACGAAGAGGCCGAGCACCCACGCCAGCGCGACGTGGAGCACGAGATGGAGATCGCGCAGCGCGTCGGCAGCAACGAGCGAGAGGAGGAGCAACGCAGGACCGATCGAGGCCGCGGCCTCGAGCAGCGTGCGGCGCGAGACGAGCCCCTCCATGCCGGTGGCCTCGCCCTCGGGCAGCGACGCCGCCTCCGACTCACGTGTCGAGAGCACCGCGAGACCTTGGTAGAACGCGAGGTGGAGCACGCCGAGCACGGCGACGACGGCGAGGCGCACGGGCTCGTCGCGATCCGCCCACGCGAACGACCACACCGCCCACGTGCCGCCGTGCACGAGCGAGCTGAGCAGCGCCACGAACGACCAGCCCGTGAGGTGCGTGACGCGAAGGAGCGCGAGCGAGAGCAGCACCAGCGTGATCGTCCAGGTGACGAACGCCTCGGCGTGCAGGCTCGCGAACAGGCCGAGCAGCATCGTCGCGCCACCGGACACGATCAGGCTCGCGATCGCGAGGCTGCGATCCTCGGGCAAGAGCCAGATCTCGCGCTCCGAGAGCTCGACGCCCGCGAGGTACACGAAGGCCGGCACGATCGTCATCAGCGCCACCTGCCACGCGACGAGCTCGTGGGAGGCATGGCTCGCGAGGAACACGAGCACGAGACCGACGGTGGCCGACGCTGCCGCCGGCGCGAGCCAGCCGATGCGATCACGTCGCGCGACGAAGATCGCGCCGATCGACAGGAGGCACACCAGCGTGAGCGTCGTGCCGAAGCCGACGACTCCGCCGCCCTGCGTGGCGAACGCGATCGCGAGCACGAACGGCACGAGCACCGCCGCGATGCGCACGAGCTTGTTGGTCGCGTTCTCCTTCTCGTCCTCCGTGTCTCCGTGCGAGACCAGCATCGTCGCGCCCGCGAAGAGCGCGGAGAAGAAGAGCGTGATGATGAGGCCGATCCACGTGGTGGCCTCGCGCATCGAGCCGAAGATCCACGCGAGCTGGTAGAGCGCGGTGAACGCGAGCGCGAGCGCGGCGAGCGAGGGCCAGCGCTTGCGCTGCGCGAGGAAGAGCAGCGCAGCGTCGAGGAGAAAGAGGTACGTGAAGAGCGGGATCGGCCGGTCCTGCCCGGTCGAGAGCGCGAGCGGGGTGAGGAAGCCGCCGAAGAGACCGAGCACGGCGATCGCGAGCGAGTCGCGGTACACGGCGAGGCCCGCGCACGCGCCCGTGATCGCCACCATCGCCACGCCGCTCACGATCGAGGGCACGAGCTGGTAGAGGCCGCTCGCCGCCCACGAGGACGCGTAGAGGATCGCGATGCCCGCGCCGGCGAGCCAGTTGGCCAGCGTCGCCGCGATGGTCGTGCCCTCGTAGCGACGTCGCAGCGGCTCCGAGCCGACGACGCACGCCATGCCGGCCGCGAGGCCGATGCACACGCGCGCGAACGGCCCGATCCATCCGTGCTCGATCGAGAACTGGAAGAAGTAGAGCGCCGCGACGACGAGCACACACGCGCCCAACGCGGCAGCACCACGCACGCCGATCCAGCGCTCCCAACCTTCATCGGAGGACGGCGGCGGGCTCGAGGGCGGAGCGCTCGAGGGCGGCGCAGGAGGCGGCGGGGCGATCGGAGGCGCGCCCGTCGAAGCAGGCTCGCTCGTGGCGATCGCCTCGGTCGCGGCGAGGCTCGCGGCGGCGGCGACCGGTGCTGCGGCGACGGCAGCGTCCGTCGAGGCTGCTGCGGCGTCCGTCGTTCCGAGGGCTGCGCTCTCCGTGGCGACTCCGGGTGCGTCGGCGGTCGCTGCATCGATCGCGGTCCCCACGGGCTCCGCGACGGTCACGGCTGCTGTCTCGGCGACGCCCGAGGACTCTGCGGCGACAGCGGGCGCGGCGGCCTCGCTCACG